>CALLYK010000284.1 GCA_937858365.1 uncultured Isosphaeraceae bacterium
ACCGCCCCTGCCAGGCCTGTCTGGGGTCGGGGCACCGGATGGAATCCCACTCCATCGAAGTCAAAATTCCCGCGGGCGTGCAGAACGGGACGAGGGTCCGCGTGCCTGGCAAAGGCCAATTGGGCATGAACGGCGGCCGGCGGGGCGATCTCTATCTGCATGTGACGCTCATGCCGGACAAAGTATTCCGACAACAGGGTAGCGATCTGCACGTCACGCTGCCGGTGTGGCCGTGGGAGGCCGCGTTGGGCACGGACGTCATGGCTCCCACGTTGACCGAGCCGGTGCGCGTGAAGATTCCCGCCGGCAGCCGCGCCGAAAGCAAACTGCGGTTGAAGGGGAAAGGGCTCCCCACCGCGGCCGGAGGCCACGGCGATTTGTTCCTCACACTGCAGATCGTCCTGCCTGCTCCGCTGACCGACGAAGAACGCAAGGCGACGGCCAAGTCCGTGCAGCAGGTCATCGGCTCGTTCGAGGCAATGCGCAAGCTGGACGTTGGTTACGACGTGGCCCCTTGCCTCACGTTCAACCCGGCCCCGTGGTTGCCCCCCGCGTTCGGTGTGCGCCGCAATCAGGCGTCGCCCATCGAATCGCGCGCCCCTCAGCGTCCCGATTCCGAGGAGACGCTCGCCTTTTCACCCGTGAGCGAACTCGCGGCGCTGATTCGAACACGACAACTTACGTCCACAGAACTCACGAAACTCTATCTAGGACGATTGAAGAAATACGATCCACTCTTGAAATGCGTTGTCACCCTAACAGAGACGACTGCCTTGGAACAGGCCGCTCGGGCCGACGCGGAGATCGCCGCGGGTCGCTATCGGGGCCCCTTGCACGGCGTCCCCTGGGGCGCCAAGGACCTGATCGCTTACCCGGGCCACCCCACGACTTGGGGTGCTACTCCCTTCAAGGAGCAGACGATCGACCAAAAGGCGACCGTCGCCGAACGCCTGGAAGAGGCGGGTGCCGTGCTCGTGGCCAAACTCACGCTCGGTGCTCTGGCGATGGGGGATCGCTGGTTCGGGGGCATGACTCGCAACCCGTGGGACCCCAGACGCGGGTCGAGCGGTTCGTCGGCCGGGTCGGCGTGCTCGGTCGCGGCTGGACTCGTCGGCTTCGCGATCGGCAGCGAGACGCTGGGCAGCATCGTCTCCCCCAGTCGCGAGTGCGGGACGACCGGCCTTCGTCCCACGTTTGGCCGTGTCAGCCGACAGGGCTGCATGGCCCTCTCGTGGACGATGGACAAGCTCGGCCCGATCTGCCGATGCGCCGAGGATTGCGCGCTCGTCCTCGACGCCATCCACGGCTGGGACGGCCGCGATGGCGCGGCGGTCGACCAACCGTTCACCTGGCCCCCGCGGGTCGACCTTCGCACTTTGAAGATCGGTTATCTGAAGGGGAACAAGGGGCCCGACGATCGCGGCGAGCTCAAGGTCTTACGTGGGCTGGGAGCGCAACTTGTCGAGATCGAACTGCCGCGCGAGTTCCCCGCTCAAGCAGTCACGCTGATGCTTGGGACCGAAGCCGCGACCGTCTTCGACAAGATCACTCGCGACCATGTGACCGAAGGACTGAACTCCTGGCCCGACTCGTTCCGTCGCGGGCAGTTCGTACCTGCCGTGGAGTACCTGCGCGCGGCGCGTGTACGTACGTTGTTGATGGGATCAATGCGCAAGCTGATGGAAACGATCGACCTGTACGTCCACGACGGCCAAGACCTGGCGATCACGAACTTGACCGGACATCCTTGCGTCGTCGTGCCGACGGACTTCCACGAGCAGAACGGTCGCCGGGTCCCGCGCGTGAGTGTCTTGACCGGCCGTTTGTACGACGAAACGACGCTACTCGCGGTCGCCCACGCATTCCAGCAGGCCACCGGCTTCCATCTGGTTAGACCGACGATCGACGCCTTCCTGAAGGAGGAGGCCGAGAAGGAGAAACCATGATCGACGTCCACATTCATGTACATCCAAATAACCTTCCCGGCCTCAAGGGGACACCTGGCGGCGGGCGCGCTCTCGAGACGATCGAGGAGAAGGCGGCCCTGGTTCGCGCGGAGATGAAAGCGGCCGACGTCCAAGTCGCCTTTGGAATGGGTCGGTTCGACGGCCCCAAGGACGACCCGTTGGGCATCAACGCGACCCTGCGCCTCGCCTCGCTTGTCCCCGGACTGAGGGCCATCGGCACCGCCAACCCAACTAAGACCGACCCTGAACACATGCGGGCGGTCGAGGAACAAATCACCGCCGCACGGCGGCATCTTGTCGCGTTTAAATGCTATCTCGGCTATTTACCCTTTGGTCCGGAGCACCCGAATTACACCCCATACTATCGCCTGGCCCAGAAGCACGGCTTGCCGGTGATTTTTCACACGGGGGACAACTGGTCAACCAAAGCCAAGCTGAAACTGGCCCACCCGCTGGGAGTGGACGAGGTGGCGGTCGATTGGCCCGACGTTCGCTTCGTGATGGCCCACTTCGGCAACCCGTGGATGATCGACGCGGCCGAAGTCATTTTCAAAAATGAGAACGTCTGGGCGGACTTGTCGGGCCTCTTCGTCGGCACGGAAAAGTCGCTGGGAGGACTGGTCGAGGCCAGAGACCTACCCGATGCGATCGCGGGCCTTGTGATCAGTGACGTCCGCCGCGCGTTGACCTACGCCGACCGCTACGATCGCATCCTCTACGGCTCGGATTGGCCGCTTGCCCCCATGGCGATTTATCGCCGCCTGATCGCACGAATCGTACCGGAAGAACACCACGAAGCGGTCTTCCGAACCAACGCCGAGAAGTTATTCGGCCTGCGGGCGTGAGCGACCTAAGAGTTCGGCGGCCAGTTCGGCCTCGCGCCCGACCGTCTCTCGAAGCTCCGCCGTGGACCCAACAGGGTCATCGAGCGGGGCCGGGTCCATCGCGCCGTAATGGCGGAGCGCCCTCTCAACTCGGGGCCAGCTTGCATGCTCGGCCAGGTCGAACGCACGCATGCCTTTCCTGACTCGCTCGCCCGTGTCGGAGAGGTCGCCGAACACGAGGTATTGCATCCAGGGGAAATAGGCGAAGCGAACGATTGGTCGGAGACAGAGCGCCCGCATGATCCTACAATCAAACGCGTCGACGGCCTCCCGCACGCCGGGTGCGACCGTCACTTCCTGCTCGCACAAGAACGACTGCTCGAATGCCCGCCGACGCTCGTGCGCGTCGAACGTTCGACCCGCCTTACGCGCGTGATGGACGCGATTGAGCGCGTCCAAGAGCGTTGGCGGCACCAGGTCATCGGCCCCCGATTGCTCCCCGAGCTCTTTTGTGAAGTGATAGTTCGTGTAGGTATCGATGCAGACCTGCCGGTTGACTTTGCGGAACCCCTCGGCGAACTGTCGGAGCAGGCCGATGCGGTAGGCGCGTTCCTCGGCATCGTAGAAATAGCGGCGAGCGATGAGTCGGCCCAGGCTACCACCGGCCTCGAAGTAGCCAATCGCCCAAAGTGCCCCATGCGCGGCCATCAGCGAGAAGGCGTGATTTCGGCCCGAGTCGTGATAAAGGCCATTCAGGAGCACGACACGCCGCGGCACGTCGAGCAAGCCGCCGGCCAGGACCTCGGCTTCGCCCTTGATGAAATCGAACCTCGCACGCAGGGCATCGCTCGTCATGGGGGTGAATTCCTCCGAAGCTCAAACCGACGGCAGGCCCGCCTGATTAACCGGCCTCCACGGGCGCGACCCGCGACCAGATCGGAACATGAGGCGCCAGGGAGGGCCGAGCCGCGAGCGCCGCACTCACGACCTCGTCGAAGAGCGTCCGCGGCGCCAGGCCCAGGTCTTGCGCCTGAGTGAGCACCTGGCGGACCTCCTCGGGGTCCACTGGCGTCCGCCCCAGGGCTTCCTCCAACAGTTCGCGTAGCTCAACTTGGCCAGGCGGGTCGCCGCCGCCCGCTTCCTCGTCCTCGACTACCTGTTGGTCCAGCGCCTTGATGACGTGGGCGGCCCCGGGGTCGAGGAACTCTTGTAGACCGAGGAGGCCCCGGCGAAATCGTTGCCCGGATGTCTTGCGGAACACGCCCATGCGGTCTCTCCCAAACGGAAGTGCTTCGTCACTCCATCGGACCAAAAACGCGCCGATCTCTCCTTGGAATTCGATAGAATCAAGACTCAGGCCCCGCGAGGACGACCGATGAGCATGATCTTCCCCGGCATGGACCCGTATTTGGAAGACCCGTCGCTCTGGCCGGGTGTTCATGGCCGGTTCATCGTCCATCTCGCCGACGCGCTTTCCGCGAAGGTCTTACCCAGGTATGTCGCCACGATCGAGGAGCGTGTGTATTTGGAAGGGGCCGATCGGAGTGTTCGGCCGGACTTCGTCGTACGGCAAGCCGGCCCCGAAGCACCGGCCCCGGTCTTCCCCGAGGTAGCCGAAGGCGGGGCGGACGCGGCCGTTCTGCTGCGCGACGCTCCCGAATTGATCCATGAGCGTCTTGTCAACATTCTCGACTTGCAGGCGGGGCGCAGGGTCGTCGCCGTGATCGAGGTCGTCAGCCCGAGCAACAAACGCAAGGGCGCCGGGCGCGAATCGTATCGGCTCAAGCAACGCGACGTTTTGGCGAGCGACGCACACCTCATGGAAATCGACCTTCTCCGAGCCGGACGCCACGTACTTGCGTTCCGCAAGGAGAGGATCCCCCCGGGGCGCAGGTACGACTCGATGACTTGCGTGAATCGCGCCCGTGATTCCAGGGACCTCTTCGAGCTTTATCCCCGCCTCCTGCCCGAGCGCTTGCCACGTGTGCGCGTGCCCCTCGCTGACGGCGACCCCGACGTGGTCCTGGACATTCAAGGGGTCCTGGACCGCACCTACGAAACAGGTCACTATCGGAAAATCATCGATTACACACAGCCGTGCGTCCCGCCCTTGAGGGGTCATAATTTCGTTTGGGCCCGAAACTTGATCGATCAAGCACTTTCCAAGGACAAGCCTTCATGACTCGTGAATCAACCTTGAAGCGCATCGCCGAGGGGGGGATCGTTGCGGTCGTCCGCTCGGAATCCGGCGAGAAGCTGGTGAACGTCGCCAAGGCCCTCGCCGAAGGGGGCGTCACCGCGATCGAGATCACCTTCACCGTACCCGACGCCATCGACGTCATCCGCCAGGTCCGCAAGGAGATGGGCGACTCGATCGCGCTAGGGGCGGGCACCGTGCTCGATCCCGAGACCGCGCGCGTGGCACTTCTCGCTGGGGCCGAGTACCTCGTCGCGCCCACGCTCAACCTCGACGTGATCAAACTCTGCCGACGCTACGACAAGGCGGTCATGCCAGGCGCCTTCACGCCCACCGAAATCCTGACCGCCTGGGAAGCCGGGGCCGACGTGGTCAAGGTCTTCCCCGCCGATGTGGGTGGTCCGCCATACTTGAAGGCGATTAAGGCCCCGCTGCCGCAGGTCAAACTGATGCCGACCGGAGGCGTGGACCTGGACACCGCCGAGGCGTTCCTGAAAGCAGGGGCCTTCTGTCTGGGGGCCGGCGGCTCGCTCGTCGATGCCAAAGCGGTCGCGGCCGGAGATTACGGCGCCATCCGGGAACGGGCCGCACAGTTCGCGGCCGTCGTGGCTCGTTCTCGATCGAAGTGAGAAGACCAAGACATCTACTACAAAGGCACGAAGAACACAAAGAAGACAGGAGATCGAATTCCTTTCTGTGCCCTTTGTGGTGGACTTCTTCACTCCGATCAAAGCCAGGAAGCGCTCAAGGCCGCAAACATCGCTTCCACGTCGACGTTGCCGCCGCTGAGGATGACCCCCACACGTTTGCCGCTCACGTCCAATTGCTCGTTCAGCAAGCACGCGGCGGGCACGGCCGACGAAGGTTCGATGATGATCTTCATCCGCTCCCAGATGAACCGCATGGTTTCGATGATCTCCCTTTCCGTCGCGGTCACGATTCGATCGACCTGTTGACGGATCGTGGCGAAGTCGCGTTCCCCAAGGGACGTCCGCAGACCGTCGGCCACCGTCCTGGGGTCTCCCGATGGCAGGATTCGCCCGGCCGCGAGCGAGCGCCTTGCGTCGTCGGCGTTGGCCGGCTCAGCGCCGACCACAAGCGTTGTCGGCGATCGCCCCTTCACGCATATCGCCGTGCCGGAGAGCAAGCCGCCGCCGCCGCACGGCGTGATGACGATGTCCAACCGACCGACCTGGTCGAGCAACTCCCAGGCGGCGGTGCCTTGTCCCGCGATCACGTGCCAGTTGTCGTAAGGATGCACCAATGCGTAACCGTCCTCGGTCATCAAGCGGGCCACGGTCGCCTCGCGATCCGCGAGGGTCGGCTCGCATGATACGACGCGGGCACCGTAGCTTTCAGTGGCGGCCCGCTTCACGGCCGGCGCCATGCGCGGCATCACGATGCAAACCGGCACGTTCAGCAACCGGCCGGACAAGGCGAGGGCCTGCGCATGGTTGCCGGACGAGTGCGTGATCACGCCGCACCGGCGCGCTTCCTCACCGAGTTGCAGGACCGCGTTCATCGCCCCGCGAAACTTGAACGCGCCCACGCGCTGAAGGTTCTCGCACTTGAAGAAGACCTCGCCGCCGCAAAGGGTGTCAAAGACGCGCGAGGTCATCACGGGCGTGAGATGGGCCCACGGCTTGAGCCGTTCACGCGCTTCGCGGACGTCGTCGAGAGAGATCATGGGAAGGTCATCCCAGGGTGATGGATAGCGCCTGCCCGACCTCGATCGTGACCGCCTCGGCGAGCTTCACCAGCGACCGGCCTTGGAAACGGCCGACACGCGCGGCGATTTCTCGATGGCCCAGCGACGCGCGGGCGGTGGTGATTTCGTGCGGCGCTTTCGGCAGCAGGGAGACCGTCAGCAGCTTGAGTCGACCGCGGCGCACCGTGATCTTCGCCGTCATACCGCGATGTTCGCGTTCTTGCTCGAACGCGCCCCAGCCTTCAGCGGCGGTGAAGGGGGCGCGGAAAGCGTCTGGAGTGAGTCGCGGGGCGAAGCCAATGTGACCTTTTGGCCCGTGGTAATCGAAGCCGCAGACCGCGAGAAAGGCCCCGTAGGAGGCCATCGCCCGCGCGTAGTGGTCGGAGCATTCGACTTCGTTGTATGGGTTGCGCTTCCGCGCGTCGTAGCGGTCGTGGATGGCCCGCGCGATCGCCAGGCCCGCTTCCAGCAGGTCGGGCTGGTCGATGCCTTCATAGATCATGTGAGCGGCGACTTGCCATTCAAATCCGCTCATGCACTCGTTGAAGTACATGAATTGCCAGTGTTTCTCCTGGTCGGGGCGTTGGCCGCCCTTGGGCCAGGTACACATGAGCAGGCCGGCATCGCCCATGAGGGCGTACCAGCGGCCCCGCTTGAACTTCTCTCGGAAGGGCCCGACATCGGGCACGAAGTTGTATTTCCAGAGGGCCCTCAAGGCCGCGAGCAGCTTTTCGCGGTCGAAGAGGTGGCCGAGACCAAGCCAGTGGGCCCAAGTCTGACCGAAAACCTGGTCGATGTAACACCCCGCGCCGACGCCGATCGCGTTGGCGTGTTCGGGGTCTTCCTTCTGGATGAAAAACTCGCCGTTGAATAGGTCCAGGATCGTTCGCGACCCACGCCCGGCGATCGCTCGACAGCGGTCGGCGAAGGGGTCGTCGCCCATTTCGCGGGCCATCGTCTCGCCGGCCTTGAGGGTCGCGAGATAGAGCGAGGCCAGGAAGGGGACCCGGCCGTACCATGCCGCGTCGAGGGTGTTGGGCTGGGCCCCTTCGATCATGCCGTCGCCATCACCGTCTTGCTTGATCAGATATTCAATCGCTTTTTTGATGTTGGGCCACAGCGTGCGAAGGAAACGATCGTCGGGTGAGCAAAGGTGCTCTCGGTAGGCCCCCAGGATGCGTCCGCACTGGCCATCGTGGGCCGGCTCGTTCGCTCCGTTGAGGTTCGCGCGCATGCCGATGCCGCCGTCCTCGTGTTGTGCCAGGCCGAAATCGACGCGCCGGCGGGTGTCGCGTTCCAGTTCGGGGAAGAGCCATCCAGGCGCCTGGGCGTAATGCCAAACGTGCGTGCAGGTGCCCTCGCAGCAGCCGACCCCCTCCCAGGCCCAGAAACGGCCGTCGCGCAGGCGATAGCAGGTCGTCGTCGCAAGTGTGGACGTGTTGGCCATCGTCCGGTCGAGGAACCAGTAAGGAAGTGTGGAATCGTACCAGGTCTCGACCCATTCGCGGGTGTCGCCAATCAAACGTTCTTGGTTTTCATGGACGTAACGAACGACGGCCGCGGCGTCGTCGAAACGTGTCGCGTAGTGGTGTCCCACGGGCGTGTCGCCCAGGCCGCGCGCCCGGAAATTCGGGAAGTGCCAGGCGACGACGAACGTGAACGTTTTCGACTCTCCGGGGGCGAGGGTGGTTGATTTGCTCAGGTCTCCCTGAAGGCGTTCGGTGAGCGGTCGAGCCATCGAGTTAGAGGGACCCATGTCGGCTTCATCTTCACCCAGAAGGCCGATCGCCATCGTGCCGAAATCGAGTCGTTCGGAAATCGGCGCGGTGGAGGGGCTGTCGGAGAAGACGATTTGGTCCACGCCGATGTTGCCCCAACTGCCAGTCGCCTCATCGACGACTTCGAGGCGGGCCTTGCGCTCGACCCATCGCGCGACCGAAAACGTGCCTGGGGCCATGCGATTCGCGGCCCTTCCCGTTGCCGAAAGCACGACCTCACCGTCGATCAGCAAATTCAAGCATGTTTTGCCTGGATGATTTCCACCGCCGATGAGAAAGTGAACATAGTCTCGTTCGATCACGAACTCCGGGCTGATGAGTCTGCCGGTCCGCGCGTCCTTCTCGGCGATCGTGTTGCCTGGGGCGGAGGCGTGACTGTTCACAACCCGCCCTCCGTGGCCGCCGACCTCACCCTGATAGCTGGGCATCTTGGCCATTTCGACCGGCCCGGCGCCGAAGGCCGTCCCTTCGGTCTTCCAAAGCGAGTAGGTCTCTCCCTCGAAGTCAGCGAAGAGGATGTCCGGGCGGGCGCGAGGGTTGGGCGTTTCCTTGGCGGAAGCGACCAGGATCGTCAGGCCGGGTCTCCTGAGCACGCGATTGATCGCCTCGCCGGGCGGGACTGGTCCCAGGGTCCGGCAGACGACGTTGTTGAGCCAACCGTGGGCCCGACAGGGGACCGCTTCCCGCGACGTGTTCCTGACGGTCAAGCGGTAGATCGTGGCCGGTAGTGAGGATGCCTCAAGGTCCAGAGGGACGAATGGGGAGAACGTCTCGATGTCGATCTCGACGGGTAGGCCAGGATCGCGCTTGCTGATCCGAGCGATCGGATAGCGGCCGTCGAACGTGGTCTTGGGCACCAGCCCGACGGGAGTAGGCACGTCGATGCCGAAGCCGGCGACGAGTGTGTCGGCCCGTCGCGCCGGCTCGACGAAATTGGCCCCATCGCGCGGGCCGAACTTCGCTCCCGCGTATTCGACCTGGCGCGGCTGGATACCTTCCTGGTCGTGATTGAAGACGTCCCAAAGCCAGAGTTCCCCCTGGCCGTTGACGTACACGGTGCCGGCGAAGAGGCCGCCCACCGGCATGCCGATGTGCTCCAGTGGCCCGGGTTCGTCGTAGGTTGGCTTGGCCCCTCGTTCGTGAAGCGAGGCCAGCCACTTTGGGTCGAGCTTCTTATCCGCGGGGATGAGGCGCAAGTAGTCGTTCACATCGTCGAACGGCCCGGCCATCACGGGCATCGGCAGGACCGGCGCGAGCGATGCCAGGCTGACGAACTCGATAAACTCGCGCCGGGTTGGGCGCGGCCCACACTTTTCGCCGTCCCCTTCAGATCTCATGACGAACTCACTTGATCGGGCTGTAGTCGGTGGGGTCGAGGTACACCGATTCCACTTTGTCCACCAATTTGCCGTCCTTTTCGCTTTCGGACTTCACGCGATTCCATTCTGGGTCGGCGCTAAAGGCGGCCCACGACTTCTTGGCGGCCTCGCGCGATTCATGCGCCAAGACATAGACGAGGGTCTTGCCCTTGCCGTCTTTCTCGTCTTGCGGGACCCAGTAGCCGATCGAGGTCATGCCGTGCTTCTTGAAGAGGGCGACGGTATGGTCGCGAAAACGCTTGTGCATGGCCTCGAACTTGCCAGGAGCGGCGTGGTAGGTGCGCATCTCGAAGACGCGATCGTTCAGGTTCGGCGAGGTCCGACCCGGCGCGATGCCGAGCAGGGCGAACGCGGCGACGGCCGCGCCGAGGATGGCGAAACGACTCATGATTTAGACTCCAGAGACGACGCGTGGTCAAGCAGGACCGTTTATAGCGCGCCTTCGGTCGCCACTCAAGGGGTGGCGCGATCTACTGGAGCCAGGCGGTCGCGCAGCTCGCGGGCCCTCGCCGAGCGCGGTCGCAAAGCCATGGCCGCTTCGGCGTGGGCCGAAGCCTCGCCATGTTGTCCATCGCGTTCCAGCCAACTCGCCAGGACCCACTGCGGCCAGAATTCGCCGGGGTCGAGGTCGGTCGCGCGTCGCAACCAGGCGATCGCGCGGTCGTGCTCTCCCTGCAGATCGCGGAGCAGGGCCCATTGCAAACAGACTCGCGGGGAGGTCTCTTCCGCGGGGCGATCGGCCGTTGCCACCGTGGCCGGGTCGCCCCCCCATCGGGCCTTCAGCGCTCGCCAGGGGCCCGAATCCCGGCCGCGACGCGCCAGGTCGAGGACACGCTCGCCCATCGCGGGGTCACGCGCCGCATCGCGGTCCAACTCGATCGCCCAGAGGAACAACAAGCCGTCGATCTCATCAATCAGGCGAGCTCGCCGGCCTTCCTCTCGCGCGTCCAGCGAGACCAGGTCTTCCAGGTCGGCCCACGCCGGATTACGAAACACATAGAATGGGGCCAACGCGTCTTCGAGGGCCTGGGCGTCTTGTCCCGCGTGGGTGGTCGGGTCGAGCAACCTCGCGTAAAGCGGCTCGATCTCACGGAAAAGGACGTCCGCCTTGGAGTGAATGTCCTCTTCCTGCTCAATGGCGGCGCGCTGTCCTTTGGCGTGGAAGGCCAGGTCTCGGAGCATCGGGTCGGCGGCACTAGGGCTGTCCGCGTTCGCGAGACGAATCGCCGCGGTAAGCTGTTCGATCGCTAGGTCGGCCTGACCGTTTTGATAGGAGACATCGGCCCTGTTCATCCACCTCTGGACCTCGCGTAGCCGGTCTTCACGGGCCCGTTCCCTTTCGCGGGCGTCCCGCGCGACGCTCAAGGCGACGCAAACGACGGCCGTGAGGATGGGCGTGACAAAGACGATCGCGGCGCGACGCCGACGGACCCAGCGCGTGGCGCGACTCACCAGGGGCTCACGGGCGAAGTGCAGAGGGGCGTGGTCGGCCACGGCCTGGAGGTCGCGGGCGAGGTCGGCGGCGGCCTGATAGCGGTCTCCGGGTCGCGGCGACAGGCACTTCCGCAAGACGGCCTCGCACGCGTGCGGGACCTCGGGGAAATCGTCGCGCAATCGAGGCGGGCCCGCGAGGCGCTCGTCCAGCATGCGCTGAAGGGCCTGACGCACAGTGAGAGCGTCGCGCGGGTTAGTAAAGGGGCGTGTGCCGCCGGTGACGGCCTCGTACAGGAGCACACCCAGAGCATAGATGTCCGAACGACCGTCGATACCTTCCGGTCGTCCTTCCGCCAGGGCGCGCAACTGTTCCGGGGCCATGTAAGCGAGCGTGCCGCCTAGTCCTTCGGCTTCCTCCGAGTCCGAGTCTGCGCTGAGGGGCTCTTGGGCCAGGTTGAAGTCGAGCAGCATGGGCAGGCCGTCGGGAGTTATCAGGACGTTCGACGGCTTGACGTCGCGGTGCAAGACGCCACGGTCATGCGCGTGCTGAAGGGCCTCGGCCATGCGCGCGCCCCACCAGGCCATTGCCTCGGCGTGTCCGCGCCGCGCCAGTTCCAGACGGCCGGTCGGCTTGCCCCAGCGATCGTCGCGCGGCTGCAAGCGTTCGAGCGCGTCCACGAGCGCGGCGCCGTGGCGGGCATCGCGCGCGGTTGGGTCGGCCAAAACGTGGGCGAGCGTGAGGTCCCCCAGAAAGGGCATGCAGAGAAGGTGCAGGCCGGTCACGGGGTCGGTGCGGTACGAATGCACGGGCACGATGTGGGTGTGCTGCAAGCGGGCGAGCGCCTGCGGCTCGCGAGAACCTGTGCGAGAGACCTTCAAGGCGACCGGGCGGTCTGCCAGTTGACGCTCCTCAGCCCGGAAGACGCGGGCGAAGGCGCCTCGTCCAATCTCGGCGTTCAGATGGAAGCCGCCGATCGTTTGACCGGCTTCAGGGAACTTCGGGCCTGTCTCTTTCACACCGGGAAGGTGCGTTGCCGTGGACGGACAAGGACCGACGAGGCTGTGGATGTCGAGCACGCGATGAAGCGACTCGGCCAGGTCGGGAAAGCGGGTGTCAAGCTCGGTTGGGTCAGGGGGCCGGCCGTCGAACTCTTCGCGCAGGCAATATTCCTCATACACCAGGGCGACGAGCGCGTCGTGGTCGAGGTCAGCGTGGCGCTTGAGGAACGACTCGACCCTGGGCGATTCGCCGGCCTCGTACCGTAGGCCCATTTCGGCCCGCAAGAGGGCGAGCAAGACGCCCGGCCTGAGCGACGGGTTTTCGGGCAGGAAGTCGATCGGGTCGGGACGGGCCGTTCGAGGGGCCGCATGCCAGGCCAACTCGAACCTTCGGGCGACGTCTGAAGCGGCTGGCGTTGAGGCCGCGTCCCATGTTCGTTCCGTGCCGATTTCGGTTTCCGCCATCCCGGTCCCCGTCCCTGTCCTGTCCCTTGGTCGGCGTCGTGCCGGCGCGGACCTCGCGCCACCACGCGAAAGTACGTGTCATCTGGTCCCAATCGCCGTGGTCCTCAGTCGTCCTCGACGGCCACGAGCTCGACCGTGCGTCGGCGCAGGTCTTCGATCACCCGCTGGACCGTCCGCTCGCTGATCCCCAGACGGTCGCCGATCTCTCGGCTGGAGAGACCTTCGGCCTTGAGGTCGAGAATGGGGCGGCGGTCTTCGGGGAGTGCTTCCCGCAGACGACCGAACGTCTCCTTGGCCTCGGCGACTTCGCTCGGCGATGCGTCGCTGGTGGTCAGCTCGCGGGGGCCGCCCGCTTCGGACCAGAGCGGCTCTTCGCGGTGCATGTCCTGCTTCTGACTCCCCGCGCGACGGTACTGGTCGATCACCTTGTTCTTCGCGGCCCGGGCCAAGAAGGCGACGAGATGACGTTCATCGTCGAACTCGACCGGGTCGGTCCGAACGCGCCGGAAGAAGCTACCCCAGACGCTTTGGAGGAAATCGAGGGAATCAAATCGAGATCGAAGCAGACGGGGTAATTGGCGTCGGACGACGAGGCGGACCTCGGCCTCATAACTGGCGAGCAGTTCTTGGGCGGCCCGTTCGTCACCGTCTTGGACGCGGGCGAGGACATCTCGGAGGTGGGCGGCTTGGCCGCGAGTCGATCCATCAAGGTGAGACATGGCCCGGCCTCCATACCCGGCAGTGAATCGAGGGGCTGCCGACGAGCGGCGTCCTTGCCCCGAAGTGTGGCGAGTAGGAGCATAGCGACGCGCCCCAGGGTCGGCAAGGCCGTTTTGCGCGGGCTGTTTCATTCTCCGAGAGATCATGGCCGGAAGCCCTTATGACGCCCGACGCGTATTGATATGTGAAGATATGTTTTGCGTTGCAAGTATGTGTCTCATGCGGAATATGCTGAGCACGAAGAGGACGACACCCGACGAGGCAGTTGCTTGACGTTGGTTCATCATAGTGATATCATGATATAGAATGATGGTCTCCAGGAAGCCACGGGATAAGGGCAATTGCCAATTCGGCGAGGTTCGATCGGGCCTTATGCCGAATGAGTTTGCCGTATCTCGTGGTGTTCGGCTTGACTTTCCCCGTCCAGAGTCCTCACACCGTTTCACGCCGGTGGTCGGTAAGGACCCTGGAGACCATCAAGGTCCAGAGAAGATCACGACGCGAGTCGTACGCATTGACGACACGAGGGCAGGCGACCCAAAGCCTTGACAATCGCGTCGCGCGACACGTCACGCAGGACCCGTCCCACACGTCGGTTTCTTGAAGCGCACGATTCACCAATCGGGGCGGTTAGCCGACCTCGGTCTTTCTACGAGGGAGGAAGAATGGGGGGGCGCCTCTAACCGTGTACTCGACGTGGTGTTCCTGGACGGTATCGGTTGCAACCCAACCGGGTCTAAGCCACGATTCATCGCGCGCTTGGGCTACCGAGTGACCGCGCCGTTGCTGTCGGACCTGGACTTTCAAGTGGCCGAGGCGGATCGGGCCATCGCTGAGGTGAAACCGGCGTTGATCGTCGGCTATTCCCGCGGCGCGGGTGTCGCGCTGATGGTAACCGATCGGGTGAAGCCTCGGCTGTTGATCGCACCGTCTCTGCATTGGGTCTCGGACGGGCGGGGATGCGAGGGCCGTGTAGTTGTCCTGCATTCGGCCACAGATGAGGGCTTGCCGCTCGATGAGGCGCGAGTCCACCTATTGCGGTGCGGTTTGGCGGCGGCGGACCTCCGCGTCGTTGGTGCCGACCACACGATGATTGACCCCCCTGCGCTGGCGGCGTTGGAGGCTGCCTTGGACGAGCTGACCAAGGAGGGCCAACCCGTGCTACGTCACGACTGACCATCAGGCCGTTTTCGTTGATCCGGGCCAGTGATGGTTGGCGACACGTCCCACCACCATCCTCGATCGACGCCTATACGACCCGAGTGACTTGGCCATGGTCACGGACTGATCATGCCGATCGAGTGATGGGTCCAGCGCAATTCGGGCCCCATTTGGGCCGTGGCGAATCCGAAGCGGAACAGACTCAGAAGCTGAAGGGCCTCGTCAAGGTCCTTGGGTTTGACTTGTCGGGTGGCCAACCAGCGCTCGACGTCCTCGCGATGCTCTCCGATCGCGCCGCGGAGCCGGTCGAGGTCCACGTAGGCGAAACTCTCCGTGCCCGCGAAGTAGACCGTGCGATGCCGCTCGAAGTCGGCCGGAACGGGGTTGGGACTCGCTTCGAGGAAACGTCCGACCGCCGACGGCGATGAGCCGAGCACGGCCCGATCGGCCCGCACGGCGAAGGCAGGCGCGTCGGGCGTTGAGAGCGTCGTCACTTTGCCGCCGGCGACCTCCTTCTCGACGAGTCGCGCGGGGACCTGTCCGTTGCCCATTTGCAGACCTTGCAGGGCGAGCGCCGACCGCATGATGCCCTCCACGTTTCGGGCGAGTTCCGGGTCGCCTTCGCCGTTCTTGGCCCGCAGCTCGGTCGCCAGGACCCACGGCCAGTCGGCCGCTTTTGGTTCGGGGGCCTCAATGTAAGCGACCCCGCCGGGACCCAAGCTCGCCAGGAAGGTCCGCGAATCCGTGACGGTCCCGCGAACGGCCTCGGCGAGCAATTCGAGTCGCGACCAGTCGGAAGCCGGCATCAACACGCGCAGGGCATCCATGACCGGCGGTAGGTGGAGGTGACCGGCGATCAGGGCGATCGCGGACGGAGGCACCTGCCGCAATGGGCCCGCGGTTGTTCCCTCTCGGCTCGCCCAGGTCCTCCAAGAGCCGGGCACGCGTTCGACCGCCATTTCTTGCCGAACGTGGAGGATGGGTCCGTCGCGCCATTCCAGGGCGAGACCGGTGTATTCCACGGCTTGAAGAGAGCCAAGGAGCGCCCGAGCGATGCGTTCCTGGTCCGGCCCGCGGGCCCTTGGGTCCTCGCGAACGAGGCGTTCGAAGGTGCGCGCTTCCAGGAAAAGGCTGGCCACGGCCCGCGCGGGCAGGCCCTCACGAAGCCGTTGGAACGTGGTCAGACCGAGGAGGTTCGGGTGAGAGGCCCCGTCGTGATGGCGGTCGATGACGCCTCGGATGAAGTCCTCGGAGTTGGACCAGGCGAAGAAACGGCCGTTGTCAAGTAGGGCGTACCACTCGTCGGGTTTCGCACCGGCCAGGAACCGGCGGCATTGATACGAGGTCCCCTTCCAAGTCCGCGAGACGAGCGCGCGGAGCATTGGGCGGTCGGACTCGTTGACGGCCGCGATCGCGCGGTCGAGCAAGGCGGGGTCGCGTGGTCGTAGCAAGAGCAGGCCACGCGCCGCGTCGGGAGGTTGACCGGCGGGCATCGTCATGGCGAGGACCAAGGCATCGCCCAGAAGGTCGTCGCGCAGGGTGGCGATGTTGGCGTGCAGCGCCCCTTCGATCTCACGGCGTGCCCCTTCCAGACGTTGGAAGTCCGGCGAGAGGGCCCACTGTCGAGCGGCCGGTAGGCGGGAGAGGGCTGATGCGACGGGCGAATCGAGAAACGTGTGGGCCTGGCCGCGCAGGTCTTCAACGGCCAGAGTGACCCCCGCGTCCGGTGGGACCAAGCGCAACAAGGGGTCGGCCGGCCGCTCCGCGCGCGCGACCGAGGCGTTCGAAACCAACAGTACGACCAGGACGACGCGATGGACCACTATGGGGCCTCAATGGGCTCGCGGGGTCTTACAGAGGCCCTTCGGGAACGGGACTCTTCAGGCCCGCCTTGGGGGGCATCAAGAAGCTGAAGGCCGACCGGAACGAGTTTTCCAACGGTCGGGCGTCCGGGCCCGAATGGGTCGAGGCATCGATGACGGCCGTCTCATCAGGGACGGCGGGCGACGGCGCGGTTTCCAACGGACGCTCCGCGGCGATCGCGGGGCCGCGCAAGGCGGCCACACCGACCTTCGCCGCTGGGGCGGAGGTCTCTCGTGCCAGTGAGAGCGTGCCCGCAGCGTAGTCGGCCATCGCCGATTGCAGCGAGCGCGTGGACCCGTCGGCCTTCAGGTCCTCGGCGATCATGGCGGAGGACGGGAAGGGGACCGCTTTCTGACGGTCGTGGACGGCCCAAACGAGGGCGACCCCGGCGATGAGGAGACTCGCGGCCAAGGCCACACGGGCCCCCCAGGCGGGAATCGGGCGATCAACCCGTCTCGCCTGATCGGATCGCACTCCCGCGAGGACCCGGTCGGTGAACCCGGGGGACGGTGTCATGCGGGGCCTCGTCCTCGCCAACTCGACGCGAAGGACTTGGAACCCCTCCCCGATCTCCGCGCACAACGGACATGAGGCCGCGTGTTCCTCCAAGGCCGCGACCAACCGCGATTCGTTCTCGGGGTCGTCCAGAATGGTATGCCAAAATTCGGTAAATTCCGAACAGGTCATGGAAAACTCTGAGTCGGGAGGAGGACCTCAGCAACGGACGCCGCGACGTGTCAGGTCGGTCGCCAAGCGGGCCCGGGCGCGGTGGATCCACGTCTTGACCGAGCCCAGGGGGCACTTCATGACGACGGCGATTTCCTCGTAGGGAAGTCCTTGTTCCTCGAAAAGTGTGAAGGCCAAACGCAACTTGGGCTTGAGACGAGCGATCGCCCGATCCAACTCGCCCGCCAGGCCGTCGGAATCGAAGCGGGGCCGACGGTGGTCCACAATGGACTCGGGAACCTCCAGCAGGGCCGGTCGACGACGGCGATTCGCCAGGGCCGTCCGACACCGGTTGGCGGCGATCCGGAGGATCCAAGGTCTGAGGGGGCGATTGCCGTCGAAGCCATGAACACCGCTCAGGGCCCGTATGAGGCTATCCTGCGCGACGTCCTCGGCGTCTTGGCGATGACCGAGCATCCGCAGACAGAGGCCAAACACAACGTGTTGGTACTGCTCCACGAACAGACGCTGGGCGATCGGGTGCTTGCGCTTGAGCCCTCTCACCAGGTCGGCGTCGCTCGGGTCGTCGTGCCGGCGGTCACGTCGGATACTCATGGAGCCATACTCTCCCCGTCAGCGGCTTGTTTCAAAGATCTGCCACTCTGGTCCCATGTTTTTCCAGCGTCGATCCTGGAGGAGTGCGTGATCTCGTCCGCTCGCGCCCTTCACGACCAACCGATGTCGGAGGACCGCTCGTGATTGAGACAGCGTCCTCGCGGGGGGACTGGTCCCGAAGTCTTCAAAAAGGGGTCTTCGCCTCATTTACGGCGGGCCCCTATCTTCCCCCAGCTTCCCGGACTCGCTCCTGAAGCGCCTTCATCAAGAGCGGGGCGACTTCCGGCCCGACACTGTTCACCTCCCCGTACTGTTTCTCCTTCCGTCCATAGGCGAAGGGGGCCTTATCGTCCCATTGCCGCTTGGGAATGATGTAGCCCACTTCATCGCTCGCTAGACCGAACAGAAGTTTCGCCTTTCCAGGAAGGCTCGTCATGACGGGTGGCTCGAGCGGAGCGTCGGGAAAGTCCACGTTCGGATCCACCGGCTCCTGATAATGGCCGTACACCAATTCTGGGTAGAGCTCTCCAGGAATGGCGGCGATGTGCAGGTCACCCAGACGGAGGTAGGAGACTTCCGTTTGGAGCGCGATGTCGCCATCGACTTGCGTGGGCCCGGCCGGTTCGGGGGGACCGGCGCCGTCTCGTTTCCAGAGGAACGCCTGCCGCGGAAGGACACCGATGGCCCGTCCTTGCCGATAGCCGGGATTGGCCAGGGGGATGAGAACGGGCGCCGTCGAGACCACGAAGGGCGCCAGGCCGACCGCCTCGGTCTTCTCCAGGGCCTTGTCGGTGAGGTGGGCCACCGCTTCGCCGAACGCGTCGGCGAACTCGAACGTCGAGTCTTTCACCACGGTCCCGTCGGCCTTGCGATGCTCTCCGGGGTTGGTCATGAGGCCGCCGACGGCCCCCGTGAAGTAAGCCACGGGCACTTTGTGTTTGGCCTCAAGGGCCCTCACGGTCGCATAAGGGAAGTCGGCGGTGACGAGCGTGTTGCGCGAGCCGAGGCTCTCGGGGTGGCAGTTCCATTGGACAAGCAGGCCTATCGGTTGGCCCCCGTCCGACTTCTCGAACCTGACCACGCGCAGTACGGGGTCCTTCACGATCGGCATGCGGGCGTCTTTCAGGAGGTCGCCATCTTCGGCCGTCCCGTAGGTGGCCTTGGCGGGAGCGGCGCCGCCCTCGGCCTCTTTCACCGATGCCACCACGCGATCGACCACGAAGGCGAGGTAGCTCGGGTCCACCCCGCTCTCGCGCGGCGACGGTCCCCAAAGACCGATGACGTCCGGGGCCTCGTGGTTGTGCGTGCTCGACACCAAAACATGGGCGTAACCCGGCAATTTGTCCCGAATGGCCATCACGGTGGGACGCTGAAGGCCGACCAAGTCCACGGAAACGAGGGCAACCTTGCGGTCCCCGTCGCGTAGGACGACCGCGCGTGACCAGAGCGGGTCGTGGACGCCGGTCGCCTTACGGTTGTTGCCGTAGCCGGCGAGCCAGGCCGTGTGCTTGCTCAGGTCCGGAGTGATGTCCGTCTTACCAAAGCCGACTGAAACATCGGCGACGACCGTCGTCCCCGCCAGAAGAAGGGTGCCAACGACGCCCAGAGTTGCCGCCATGAGTGCCTCCCGTCGATGCCTGCGCGCAATGAGCAATCATGCCAGGCTAGCGGTCGTTCCGAGTGCCCGCAAGACGAGAGGACGTCCCAGCGGCTTTTCCCTCAGAATTGGGGTGAAGAGAGTAATGGCGCTATCCGGTGTGCTGTCAGGTCTCTTGACGGACCTTTGCCGCGAAGCGGCCATCGACCCGCCGTTGACCAGGGATTTTGTAGGGGGAGTTGATTAGACTCACCGGAAGCGGAAGTCGAGTTCGAAGTCGTAGAGCCAGGGGACGCGAGGGTCGATCCCTTCGGCCTTGAGACGCTTGGGCAAGTCTTCGTAGTGCTCCTTGAGTCGCTCCGCTCCGGGTGCGTTGTAGTACGTCACTTGTATGGTGTTTCCGTCCACGACACGCACGTCCCCTTCCAGACCCGCGAATAGCGTCCGCGCCAGGTGCTCCGCGTCCCAGTTCGACTCCGGCCCCCCCAACCGCTTCCTCATTTGATGGGTCGCCGCTTGTGCGATCAACGAAATCGTCATTTGGCCATATCTTATGTTCATGTTCCATGTCCCCGCGCGGTCCCAACCCAGCGACTGCTCCGCGTTGAAAAACTCCTCCACGTGCCATCGCTTGGGGTAGTGTTCGGTCAGGTCCGACACCTCCTCGCCGTCCCTCGTCGACAGAAACGCTTTGAAATGATATTCATCGGGCAACTCTCCCGATCGCTGAATATATTGATAAAATGGCCCCTCGGCGCAGCGGCGCGGCGTGTAGGCCCGCTTCATCGTCGCGAACCCGGCCCGCCGCGGCTGGAAGCACTCGGCGGGGATGTTCCGGTATTCTCGCATCATCGCGCGTTGGTTGGGCATGGGTACCAACATGTCGAAGCCCGTCCGGCCCCGGACGTGGTCCAGTAATTGGGTCGTGAAGTGTTCGGAGTCGACCACCACCAGCGCCCCATGGCCGCGCGGCCCCAGGACGTCGGCGACCAGTCCCAGCAGGTCTTCGGCCGCGTCGGCGGCGGTGCGCGCGGCCGTGCCGGTGGTGAATCCCACGGGCTGACCGGTGTCGGCGTCGAGGGCGAAAAAGGTCTGGGCCGTCTTGATCGCGGGCCGGTTTTCGCCGTCGCGACGCCGGGGCATTCGGCGTTTGCTGTGGCTGCGCACGCGGTGCGGGTCGACCGCGAGCACGCGACCTTGGAAGTGTCCCGAGGCCAAACGGAGCTTGCCCAGGGCGACTTGCAAGGCGCGGGCCCGGGCGACATCGCGCGCGGCGAGAAGGTCGTGGATGGCCCAGTCGGAGGCGAGGAAAGGCAGGCCGCAGGCCAGTTCCAAGCCGCGCTGGTCGGTGCAGCGACGGGCCCGCACGCCGGTGACGCAGAGGGCCGCCTCGCACATCAGTTGCAGGGCCAGGCGGGGCTCGACGTGACCCGCGGGGCGACCGGTCCAGGCGCGCAAAAGGTCCCACGCGCCCAGGCGAAGCAGTTCGGGGACGAGCAGCCAAAGCCCGACGAGGTTGCCCGAGACCTTGTCGGCCAGGGCCTGGCGGACGCCCCGTTCCAGGCTGAGGCTGTCGACCTGGACGCGCTTGAGTCGCTCCCGACCGGAGCGGGCCTCGAGCGGCGGTTCGGGTTGCGGTCGAAAACTATAGAGTTTTTTTTTGAAGGCCGAAGTCGGCGATGACGCGTTCGACGCTGCGCGTGGAGACGGCGAAGCCGGCTTGGCGGAGTTTCTGGGCGATGACGTCGGCGGAAGCGTCGGGGTCGAGGAAGCGATGGCGAATGACCTGACGCACGACCTCGTCGGTGCGGACATGAGGGGCTTTGGGACCGGTCTTGCGGAGTTGGAGGGCCTCGGAGCCATGTTCACGAAAGGCGTTGAGCAGTTGATAATATCGAGGTTTGCTGAAACCATACTTTTCGGCCGAGGCGCCGAGGCCCCCGCACTGACCCTCATAAAGCATGAGGAAGCGAGGGAGAAGTTGATCATGGGGCGGGACTGGGAGTTCGCCGTGAGGACCGACGATGCGGGACTCTGGGAGGAGGAATTGCATGGGAGGGTCTCCTGGCCTGGAGTGAAGAGACAGGGCCCAGGATAGCCTGAGGGGGGCGGATAGTCTAATAAATTATGGCGGTTAATCTGGCGAGGCGAGGGTGAACGGGGGACGAAATAGCACAAATTCAGAGAGACACGAGGAGTGATGCCGCCATAATTTATTAGTCGCAGGAGGCGGCCAAGCGAGTGCGGACACAGACCGAGCGAGGGCCAAGCGTCCAAGAAACAGGCCCTACAAAATCCCTGGCTTACGGCGGGGCGGGACTTGAGTGGTCCAGGGGCCCACGTCCCTGGCTAATGGTTTGCGCCCCTTCGGGGCTGCAAGAAAAGTGGGGCGATTGGGTGGTCCAGGAGTTCCACCCATGGCTACAGATGGTCGCCTCGTCGAGGCCCAAACCCGGCCACGAAATTCGGCTGACCGGTCATCGAGAATGCTCGTCAGAGCAGGGTCGGTCCTCGCCTTGCTCTCGCTTTCGAAGCTGGCCTTCGACCTCTTCGAGCAGTCGTTCGCGGGCCGATGCGTCCTTTCTCATGGACTCCAGGAAGTTCGGGGCCCAATTCATCGGGAAGGGTCGGACGGCCAACGATTGATGCCAGCGCGCCAGGTCCTCGGGCTTGATGTTCGCGACGGCCGCCGGCGCGGTCTCATCGAACGGAAAGATGAGCGGTTCCTTGGACCACGGCTCGGGGCGTTCGTGAGGCGCCTTCGCGAACTGCGGCAAGTGGTTGGCCCAGAACAAGCGGAGCACGCGGCGTGTCCGCTCAGCCTCGTGGCCCGACGCGAGCCGTGCCTCAAACGTCCATTCCCGTGGGTCCATGCGCGGGACCGCGCGGCCCAGCACGTAGATGGGGGGCCCCGGGGCGCCTTGTTGCCGGAGCTGTCGAGCGATTGTGGCGAATTCCTTGGGGTCGAGCGTGGATTGCAGCGTGATCATGTATTCAAGCTTGAGAAGATTGTCGTCGTGTGGGGTCATCGCGTCGATCGTCTTCAGGTCGGCCCTGGCCTGGCGGAGCAAGGTCGCATCGACGCGCGGGTCGGCCGCCCAGACGATTACTCGTTCACTCGCCTTTTGATAAATCGAAATGCCGACCAGACGCTCGATCAAGAAGCCGTTCGTGCCGCTGTGCCGGCTTGAGCGCAGGGCGGCGCGATACCACACCCAGGCCCCCGCCATGTCCCCCTCGTCTTCGAGGCGTGAACCTTCCAGCAAGGCCAAGGTCAAGAAGCAGTGGCGCAACTCCTGCGTGATGGGCAGAAGCGTTTGAGTGCCAACCTCCTCGAGGCGGTGGTGGAGGGCCTTGTCTTGTTCGGTCCCTTTCCTCCAGAGTTCGAGGGCCGGCCGGTTCTCCTCACATCGGGCCCTCAGCGCCTCGTCGGCCAAACGCCAGTGGGTCGGGGGATCGTTCCCTTGGGCCAGCCCTTCGAATGGTCGATTGCGATTGGGAAGCAGTGCGTTCCAGGCCAGATCATAGTAATAAAACGCGTTTTCATTCTTGGGAATGTCGTTGGGAAAATTATGAATGAAGGCATCCAAATCGAACGGGTCGCCGATGTCGGGGACGCTCGCCAGTTCGAGCGCGTCGCGGGTCGCGGCGACGACCACGATCAGGACGGGCACGGAGAGGACCGCCAGGGTCCAGCGGGCCCACTTGGGCAGTCGCCTGCGCGCTTTGGCCGGCGTGTCGGTCGTGGTCACGGCTGGGTCTCCGAGGTGGGCACGACGGTCAGGGGCGGGTCCATGGGCCCGAATTCCGGAGGCAGTTCGTCGAGGTAGGTCCCCACCAGGTCGCCGAGCGTCT
This sequence comes from uncultured Isosphaeraceae bacterium, assembly GCA_937858365.1. Classification (GTDB taxonomy): domain Bacteria; phylum Planctomycetota; class Planctomycetia; order Isosphaerales; family Isosphaeraceae; genus CALLYK01. The sequence continues at coordinate 23,229 of CALLYK010000284.1, forward strand.
TGGGGGGAGAGCCCTTCTCGCGTCGGTATAGGAGTTCAGCCAGTGTGACCACGAGGCCATCATGGCGCAGGCGCTCGCGGTCCATTGCGTTGAGGCATTGGCTGACCGCCGGCAGGATTTGGCGCGCCAGCGGGGCCTTCCGGACCTGGCGTTCCAGTTCCTCCGGAGGCATGAGATGGGCGTCGCGCGGCGGGTGCTGTCCGGGCTTGAATTGGGACAGGGCGGCGGTGCCGGTCTGGCCGGGGCGCTCGTCGCGAGGCAGGTCGCAGTAGGCGAGCCAGTTGGTCGCCCAGAGGCGATAGAGGCGGCGGCTCCGCTCGGGTTCGTGGAGCAACCAACGAGTCCCCTTCGCGCCCATCGGCAGGAAATCGGCGAGTTGCTGGTCTCCTCTCAGGGCCTCGTCTTCGAGTTTGGCGGCCTCCTTAGGATCATTCATGAGGTTCATCGCCGTAACGTATTCCTGCTGGAACGAGAACGAGTTGGGGACCCAGGTCCGTTGAAACGCCTTGGCGTCTTCCAGGGCGGTGCGGAGCAAGGAGGTGCTCGTGCGCGCGTCGTCGGCCCAGTTCTCAATCGCGCCGGCTGCCTGGCCGTGGAGGTTTACGCCGACCAAGTGGGCGATCAAGGGCCCGCTCAGGGTCGCGTGGCGCGACGATCGGAGGGTGCCTTGGTGCATTCGGTAGGCCCCCGCCATGTCGCCTTCGGCTTCGAGGCGGTCGGCCTCGAGCTTGGCCAGCCGGGCGAACTCGCGAAGCTGTTGAAGGATCGTCATCTGCGTGTCAATCCGCAGGTCGGCGGGCTTGACGTCGAGCGCGTCGGGGCATTGGGTCGCGATTAGCCAGAGCTCGAGCGCTTCGCGATTGTCGTCGAGCCATTGGCTCATGTCGGGCTGAGCGCGATTGGTCCTGGGCGTGGCGGGGCGAGGCGTGGCGCTCGCGGAGGCCAGACCGGCCGACGTGGGTTGAAGCGCCTTCATTTTCTCGCTCGCCCGGCGATAGAAGACGAAAGCGTTGCGTTCATCGGCCACTTCGCGAGCGGTGTACTTCCGAACGTCGAACGGGTCGCCCACGCGAGGGATTTCCATCAGGCGCGCCTCGCGCCATCCAAGAAGCAAGATGGGGATGGCGATCAAGACATAAAGCAAGAGGAGGAAGAAGCGCTGACGGCCGCTCGATCTTTCCAGCAGATAGGCGGGAAAGAGGACCACGTGGAGCAAGCCGAATGGCCTGGATGGTTGCGTGGTTTGGGTCATGGCTTCTCCTCCGGTTCGTCGATCGGCGGGCCGAGCCTAGCGGGTCGATTCGACGTGGCCGACGAAGGCGGGTCGTCGGGCGAGAGGCCACCGGGTAGCGCCTGAAGGTCCGGTCCGAGCAGGTCGCCGAGCCTCGCCGGCGCTGTACCGTGTTCGCGTTGATAGAGTTCTTCGGCGAGTGTCAGAATCAAGGTCTCGTGGCGCCGGGTTTCACGATCGATCTCGGTGAGCAAGCGGGCGGCGGGTGGGAAGACCACGCGAAGCAAAGCGGAAGAGGACAAGGCCGGTTGGGGTCGTTCGGGGCCCTCTTGAAAGAGGGGGAAGGGGCCCGATTTGATCAAGGAGGGTCGTTGCCCCGGAGGCAAGTCGCAGGCGGCGAGCCAGTTGGCCATCCAGAGGCGATAGAGACGTCGGGCCCGCTCGGGTTCGTGCTTGAGCCAGAGGGAAACCTGAGGTCCGAAGGGGCGGAATTCCCCCTCGTCGTCGCCCCGCGCGGCGCGTTCCTCAATGGCCTCAACGACCCTGGCGGGGTCGGCCAGGAGCTTCATCGTTCGCTGGTATTCGTGCTTGAACGTGAAAGAAGTCGGGAGGCGGTCCTTCTGGAAGCGGACCGCGGCGATGAGTGCCGCGCGGAGTTCGGGGGCTTGTGTCCGCGAGTCTTTGGCCCAGGTGTCGAGGGCCACGGCGGCCGACGCGTGCATCCCGACCGCGACGAGTCGAGCGCCCAGGGTGCGTTCCAAGGCGGCGTGGCGCGACGACCGCATGAGACCCAAGAGCATGCGCGATGCGCCCGGCATGTCGCCTTCGCGTTGGAGTCGCTCCGCTTCGAGGCGTGCCGTTCGGGCGAAGTCGCGCAGCAATTGCAGGGTCTCTTGTTCCGGTTCGGGGCCCGTGTCGGCGAGCGGGGGTTCAAGGGCGTCGGCGCATTCGGTGGCCGCGAGCCACATGGCGAGGGCCTTCTGATTGTCCTGCAACCACTGATCGATATTCGGCGCGCCGCGGGGCCGATTGGGGGCCGGCGGTCGCGCGGCGCCTGGGCCCATGCCGATGGGCGCCGGACCGGGCATCGCGAGGGGCCGAGAGTGGTCCGAGGCCAGCCAATACAAGACGATCGCGTTGTCCTCATCGGCCAAGTCGGGGGCCTTCACGTCGGCGAGGTCGAACGGGTCGCCACCGTCGGGAATGGTCCAAAGGCCCACTTCGCGCCAGGCGAGGACCAGCAAAGGAAGCGCGACCACGACGCTGAGAAGGACCAAGCGTCGGCGGCGGGCGGGACGTTCGACGACGGCCGCGGTTTGGGGCGTCTGGCCTTCGGACGGGTCTCCGTGAGGCTCTGTCATGGCCGGTCCTCGAGATGCGCGTGGGCCTGGTCGATCACTCGGATCATTCGGTGGGAGTATAACCGTCCGGGACCCGCTCCAGGACCGTCCCGATCAACTCGTGATGTGTTTCAGGTTCGCGGCCTTGTTCGCGGCGGAAGACTTCTTCCGCCAGGGCCATCACCAGGTCGGCGCGGCGCGATCGGTCGCGGTCGGCCACTTTCTGAAAGGCCCAATGGGCCGGAAGGAGCGCCTTGACGATCGCCGTGGATTCGACTCGCACGGCCAAGGCACGCGCGCCCAGGGCCGCTTCGGGGTGGCCGTCGTAGAACCAGGGGGAACTGCGCGGGCCATCGCGAGGCGGCCTCACGAGGTCGGGCGGGCCGACCAGCGCCGGGCGCGTCTCTGCGGGTCCATCGCAATGGGAGAGCCAGTTTTGAAAGGCCAAACGAATCAAGCGCCTCGAGCGTTCCGGTTCGTTGGTGAGGAACCAGCGTGCTCGTTGAGCGCCGGGTAGATGGTTGTACCAGGCCGTGCGGTCGATCGAGCCGAGGGACCAGGGGTCATCGAGGAAGAACTCGCGTAGGGCGACGGTGTCGTCCAGCGTGTTCATCAGGCTGAGGTACTCCACCTTCATCGCGTTGGAATCGGGAAGTGTGAGCACGTTGATTTCGCCTATGTCATTCAGGGCCCGACGGAGAAGCGCGGGTCCCAGGCGCGGGTCGGCCATCCAGGTCTTGGTCAGGTCGGCCCCTTGAGCGTACTCGGCCGAACCGACCATTCGGGCGATCGCGATGCCATTCCGGCCCACGAGGCGACTCCCGCGCAAGACGGCGCGGAGCCAGCCCCAGGCCGCTTCCAGGTCCCCGTCGGCATGACACTTGGCGGCGTGCAGCAGGGCCAAGCGGACAAAGTGGCGGTGGTCTTGCACGTCGGGCAAGGTGGATTCGATGTTCAGTTCCGAGACCGGTCGCTCCAGTGCGTCGGCGCATTCGGTGCCCTTGCGCCAAAGGGCCAGGGCCGCCTCGTTGCGTCGCAGGTATTCCAACGAGCGAGCGTCGGACCCAGCGGGCCAGGTCCAAGGGTTCTTGAGGACCCGCCGTTCGATCGTTTCGGAGCGTTCGGACCGCTCTCGGGCCCGATGGAAATAGGTGAAGGCGTTATCTTCCTCGGCCGGCTGGAACGATCGGAACGCGACAGTGTCGAAGGGGTCGCCCACGTCGGGCAAACCGACAAGCCGCGAGGCCCTCCAGGCCAAGACTAACGGGATTCCGGCGAGCGACAGAAAAAGCAACAACAAGGCCAGGCGCCGCCGCCCTCGTGTACGTTCCAAAAGACGCGCTGGCCACAAGGCCCCGTGGACCAGACCCCTCCATCGCGGCGGTCGAGGAATTGGCGTCATGGGGTGTCCTCGGTGGGCTTGTGGCCGTCGGGAAATTGCCCCAACACATCGCCGAGCAATTCATCCGACGACGCGGCGTCACGGCCATGTTCGCGGCGGAAGACCTCTTGAGCAAGGGACATCACCAAACCGGCGCGCAAGCCGCGCTCGCGATCGCAGGTCCGCAGAAAGGCCGATTGCGTCGGGAGGAGCCAGGGAGCTAGCAAGGCCCTTTCCACGCGCGCCGCGAGCGCTCGCGGACCTGGTCCCGCCGGCGGCGCGACGTCGAAGAACCGTGGCGCATCCGGCGAACCCGGGCGCGCCTGTACGGGCTTGTCTTGGGCGCCGATCAGCGCCGGACGCTCGTCGCTGGGGTCGTCGCTGTGGGCCAGCCAATTCGAGAAAGCGAGGCGCGTGAGGCGCCTGGAGCATTCCGGCTCGTTGTTCAGGAACCAGCGCGCATGGTGATACGCGGGCAGATGGTTATACCAGGCGGCGCGGTCGAAGACGTCGGCGGAATAGGGTTCGTTGAGGAAGAAACCGCGAATCTTCTCCGGTCCTTCCAGGCCCTTCATCACCGTCAGGTACTCGACCTGAAGGGCCTCGTGGACGGGCGCGGTCAGGGCGTTGATCTCCTCGACGTCCCGTAGCGCCTGCCGCAGCAGGTGGGCCCCGACGTTCGGGTCGGCCATCCACGGCCGAGCGAGGTTCACGGCAACACCGTACTCGGCCGTGCCGACAAGACGCGCGATGATCGTCCCGTTGCGTCCCACCAGTCGACTGCCGCGCAGGATCGCGCGCAGCCACTCCCAGGCCCCGGCGAGGTCTCCTTCAGATTGACATCTCGAGACATGAAGACAAGCAAGACGCACAAAATGACGATGCTCCTGGATATCGGGCAAGAGCGAGTCGAACGAGAGTTCGCCGATGGGTCGTTCTAGGGCGTCGGGCCGCTCGGAGCCCCGCTTCCAGAGGGCCAGCGCCTCCTCATTGCGTTCGAGATACGCGAGTCCTTCCGTGTCTGTCGGCGCGGGCCAGGCGTAGGGACTGTTCAAAAGCCGCAACTCGGCGGCCTTGTCGTGGTGCGACAACGAGCGGGCCTCGCGATAAAGGACAAAGGCGTTCTTCTCGTCGGCCACGCGAAGGGTCAGAAGCGGGGTGGGGTCGAACGGGTCGCCAACGTTGGGCAAACCCACCAGCCGCGCCTGACGATAAACGATCATGCCGATCCCGGAGCCGACCATGAAATAGAGCAGCACCAAGAGCGAGCGCCGCCGGCCGCGCGCTCGTTCGACCCAGCGCAAAGGGGCAAGGGCCACTCGCGAGAAGGACCATTGCAAGGAAGGCGTGTCGCTCACGATCGCGGTCTCCCTCTTATCGCGGGACGATCAGGATAGCCCTCAACTCACCTCTTGGTCAATGACAAACGTCCGAGATAGGATGCGGCTGGTGCCCTCTGGTTCATTTGGGTCGCACGGGTTAGGCTCGATGCGATCATCCAGGATCCCGAGGGGCGAAAGCGATGCGTTGGGCGACCGTGCGAGGTGAATGGGGTCCGAGGGTCTGCGGGGTCCGCGTGAATCGTTGCATCGACGTCAACGCGGCCGACCCCTCGCTGCCTTCCAACTTGAAGGACCTCCTGGAGATGGGGCCCGGAGGGCTCGAGCAGGCGGCGGCGGCGGTGCAGAGCGGCTCGATCGGATTCGACCTGGAAACAGCCGAGTTGATGTCCCCTGTGCATGACCCGGGGAAGATCATCTGCCTGGGCTTGAACTACCGGGATCACGCGGCCGAGAGCAACGCGCCGGTCCCCGAGGAGCCGATCCTCTTCAGCAAGTTCAACACGGCCCTCATTGGTCATGGCCGGCCGATCGTCTTGCCGGAGGTGAGTCAGCAGGTCGATTACGAGGCGGAATTGGTCGTGGTCATCGGCCTCAAGGGCAAGGACATTCCGCGCGAGCGAGCGATGGAGCACGTCGCCGGTTATGCCTGCGGGCACGACGTCTCGGCGCGGGATTGGCAACTGAACAAGCCGGGCAAGCAGTGGCTCGCGGGCAAGACGTTCGACACGTTCGCGCCAGTCGGGCCCTACATGGTCACGGTCGACGAGGTGGCCGACCCGCACGCCCTGAGCGTGAAGCTGCGTCTCAATGGCGAGACGATGCAGGACTCGTCCACCAGCCAACTCATTTTTAAGGTAGACGAAATGATTTCATATATATCGAAGATTGTCACATTGATGCCGGGCGACCTGATCTACACGGGCACGCCGCCGGGCGTGGGGATGGCGCGAAAACCGCCGGTCTTCCTCAAGAAGGGGGACGTGGTGGAGGTCGAGATCGCGGGTCTGGGGACCTTGAGGAACCCGGTCATCTGATCACCCGATCACCTTGATTTCCAACGTGGGACCGGCACCCGTCTGAGGTGTTGGGTGCCGGACCTTCCGTGGAAAGAGACGTTTCAGAAGATGGGGTTGTCGGCGGATTGCAGGTCGGTGCTGCCGCTCGGCGCGATGACCGGCTGGACCTGTTCCAGATCGCTTTGGCCTTTGGGAACATCGCTCGCCAGCGGCGCTTCCGGCGCGACCGTGAGGGCCAGGGCGAGACCGATGACCCCTAGACCGACGCCCACGCCGCCCTGTGTGCGACTGATGGATTTGCGCTGAAGCAGCCCCATGATACCGAAGGCCACGGCCGTGACGGCGGGGAAGGTCGCCATGCCCGAGAGGAACGCGAGCGGCAGCGAGATGCCCCCGAGACCGAGTGCGATCGCGCCGCAGGGATAACGCGAGCTGACCACGTTCCACCATTTCTTTTTCTCGCGGCGGCGCGACGTGCTTTCCGAGACGGTCTCACCGGGGGGATGGAGAAGAAGACCCAAAAACCTGTCCCATAAACCCTTGTTGTGATGACGAGACGAAAACTCGAGGCCGCATTCAGGGCACTTGAGAGGGGACCGCTCATCTTCTTCGTCGTCACGTCGGGACCGCAAGGGGACCCCGCATCGCGGGCATTGCGTTCGTTTGTGGCGTCGTGATTTGGTGGAGTCGGCCATGATGAAGACGCCCCCTCGCGCGATGATCGAGACGACCGCCAGGTCCATGAGAGTTGGAATTGGGACCGCTTGGGTCCATGACATCTCCCTGAACCTGCTATCTTAGACGGGTCTACCCGAACAACGCCAGGGAGGTGCGAATTTGGGGGCGTTCAGCAATCAGCGTCGGAGTCGTTCGGTGAGGACCCGGACATCAGTCGATTCCGGGGCCAACCTCAACGCGCGTTCGGCGATCCGGAGGGCGCCGGGACGATTGTCTTGACCTTCGTGGGCCAGGGCCAACGTGTAGAGCACATCGGGCCGCGCGGGGAGTTTCTCCGCGGCCAAAGCCAGGTCGGCGAGGGCCTCGGGATATTGCTTCAGGGCGAGATACGCCTGACCGCGACGGAAGCGAGCCTCCGGGTCGTCGGGGAGACGTTCGATGACCATGTCCAGTCGTGCCAGGGCCTGGTCGGCCTGTTGCCGTTGGAGTTGGATGGTCGCCACGCGCAAGAGCGTCACGGGGTCGTTGGGGTCCAGTTCCAGGGCCCGAAAATAGGCGGCCAGGGCGTCTTCGGTGCGCCCCAGGGCCTCAAGGGCACGCCCCCGCGCCGCTTGGGCCGTGGCCCTTCTCGGCTCCAAGTCGATGGCTTGATCAAGCGGTCCCAGGGCCTCGCGGTAGCGGCCCGCGCGAACACGGACCAGGCCCAGACCGCTCAAGGCGTCGACATAGTCCGGGTCGATCTCGAGGGCGCGCATTTCGGCGGCCTCGGCGTCGCCCAGGCGGTCGGCGGATGCGTAAACGCCGGCCAGGCGGTGATGGGCCTCGGCGAGGTTCGGTGCCTCGCTCAGCAGGTGTCCCAGAAGGACCTCGGCGCGGGGCAGGTCGCGGGCGTCAATCGCTTGCTGGGCCTGCTGACTCAGGCGATGGCGCTGCTCGACCTGCTCGTTCGTCGGCCGATCGTTCCGACGACGGACCACGGCGCAACCCGAACACGCCAACCACCCCAGGGTCGCCAGCAAACCGGCGATGACGACCCGTTGCCGCACGGCGGCCATCCTCCTTCAGAAACACGACGACGCGCGCACCCACCTTGGCGCACACGTCCAGGCGGACGCGGCACGATACGGAGGGCCCGTGAAACGGTCAAGGCCGTTCCTGAATCCGGACCCCGATACCCCAGTCAATCCCCGAGGTCGGCGACCGAACGCTGGAGCGCCTTCAGGGCCAATTGCGTCTCGTCGGCGTCGAGTTCCGACCATTGGCCGAACAAGAGGACCGTGTGCCGAGTGGTTTGATAGCAGCGGATCGAGCAGGAGTTGGTCATGTCGAAACTGAAGAAGGCCACATCATGGCCGATCGCCTTGTGGCCGTCGATCGTCTCGAGCACGGGGCCGGCGTCCATGTTGGGGTATTCCTCGCGCATCGCCTCCAGGGCCTCGTCGGCCACGTCGGCGGGCGCCGGACACGATTCGTCGAGGCGCACGAGGGCGAAGGCCATGCCCTCGGGCGCGTGCAGGGCGACCGTCGTGACCGGCCCTTCGTCGTCCTCTTCGACGATCCATTCCCGCGGGTACTCGAAACGAATGCCGTGATCTTCATAGACCCCGATCATGGTCCTCAACTCCGGAAACGTACGAATCATGCACGCGGCGATGCGGGAATGGGGCACGACCTCGGCCCAGCTTAACGCGGCCGGACCAGGCTGGTACAGTGGGCGGACCAGAATGCGTCCCCGGGCCGGTCCACGCGGGCCGTCCTTCAACCCACCGCCAGCGAGCCGTCATGCGCGTCCTGTCCGGCATCCAACCATCGGGCCCCCTTCATGTCGGCAACTATTTGGGGGCGATCCGTCAGTACCTGGCCCTTCAGCGCGACCACGACGCCTATTACTTCGTCGCCAATTACCACGCCCTGACCAGCGTGCGCGACGCGGCCGTCTTGCGGGCATACACCAACGACGTGATCGTGACCTTGCTCTCGCTCGGCGTGGACCCGGAGCGCGTCACCCTGTTTGTTCAGTCGGATGTCCCCGAGACGACCGAGCTCGCTTGGCTCCTAACGACCGTGACGCCGATGGGCTGGCTTGAAAAGTGCGTCAGCTTCAAGGACAAGGTCCAGCAGGGCCTGCCCGCCGACCACGGCCTGTTCGCCTACCCGGTCTTGCAAGCGGCCGACATCCTCCTTTATGACGCCGACACGGTGCCGGTCGGACAGGACCAGAAGCAGCACTTGGAGATTACTCGCGACATCGCCGAGCGTTTCAACAACACCTATGGCGAGACCTTCAAGCTGCCCGAGCCGCACATCCTGCCGTCGGTCGCGGTGGTGCCGGGGATCGACGGCCGCAAGATGTCCAAGAGCTACGGCAACACCATCGACGTCTTCGACGACCCGAAGACGATCCTCAAGAAGTGCAAGAAGATCGTCACCGACAGCACGCCCGTGGAAGACCCCAAAGACCCCGACCGCGACAATCTCTTCCAATTGTTCAAGCTCTTCGCGCCCGGCGATGAAGTGGCCGACGTGGAGCGTCGGTATCGCCAGGGAGGGATCGGCTACGGTGAGGTGAAGACGGGACTGGCCGCACACCTGAGCGACCACTTCGCCGCCGCGCGCGAGCGTCGGGCCGAGTGGCTGGCGCATCCGGTCCGTGTCGAGGAGGTCCGGCGCAACGGGGCCGAGAAGGCCCGCAAGACGGCGCGCATCGTCCTGGACCGGGCCCGGGCGGCTTGTGGTGTCAACTGACGAGAAGGCCCTTCGCCATGCGCTCGTTCGCGACCCTTTTGCCGTTCCTGGTGGCGGCCCTGCCGACAGGGGCGGACGACCCGTCGAGTCTCCGTTGGCTCGAAGAGGCCCCGCGGGGCCTGAAGGCCCTGGAAACGGCCTGTTCCAAGCTCGTGGTGCGCGGTCGTGAGAGCTTGCTGGGAGGAGGCCCCGGCCAGCCCGACGAGTTGATGAACGGGTAGACGTGGGAGGAGTTCCAGTTGAAGGTCCGCGATGAATCGACCGTGGTGGTCCTGGGTGCGTGGAGCACCAACAAACCGGGGCCCATCGTGTCGCCTCCACCTTTTCGGACGGTCGCCGGGGCCATTCCGGGAACCTCATTCGGGTTGGAGCAAGCTAAGGAGGGGGGACCGTTCGCGTTGGTCTATCAAGGCCCCGATCCCAGGTCGGTCCCAGCTCGTCCTTCCACTCGCCGATGGCTGTATGTCGAAAGGCTGTGGAGCTTGCCTTCGCATTTCCGGATCGGGACCATGCGGGCGTTGCTCAGGGACCCGGATTTTCAGGTCCTCGCGGTCAAGGACGTCAAGATGAGGGGCGAGCCTCGCCTGCGGGTCGATTTTCGGTATTCGAAGGAGCTCGCGCTCCAAGACAAAGGGCCGTCGATCTTCGAGGGTTGGCTCACTCTCTCGCCGAGGCACTCGTGGGCGGTTTGCGAAGGGGACCACACGATGCGTCGGGCCGGGGAAACGGGGCGTTACACCTGGCGTGTGGACCTGGACGAAGGCCCGGATAGAATGCCGATCGTCCGACGCATCGTGGCCGGTCGCGTGGGTCCGACCTTCGAGAACCGCGACGTGCTCGACTTTCGGTCCTGGGAGTATCGCGAGGTCTCAACCCGCGAGTTGGAAAAGGAAGGCTACGGACCGATCGAGGGCCCTTGACCGTTCGGGGCGGCCCCGCCCGACGACCGGCCCGTGGGACGCATCGCGCAACGCCCCCGACGATTCCGGCCCCTTCACTTCCGACCTTTGACCCAGGACCATTCGCGACCGCCTCGAACGTGTGTCGTACCCCCTTGGCGCCGATCGATACGTTGACTAGTCTGAATGGTTGTATGGATGGGCCTTTGGGCCACCGCTTCCCAGACCTTCCAACCTCTCCGAAGACCCTTGGTAAGGAGACACCATGAGCGAGCGACGAGCATACCGCCCGATGCTGAACGACCGCCTGGAAGACCGATCGGTCCCCAGCGGCTTCGGTCCTCGCGCTTTGATATCCGTCCCCGCGCAAGACGCGGCGCAAGTCGCGCGCGCGTTCAACGATTTCGAGCGGACCTACGCGCAGGACGTCCGGACCATCCTATTGAAGTCCGGCACGACCGACCTGGCCGCCGCGCGCACGGCGTTCGACCAAGCGATCGCCACCGAACTCGGCAAGCTGAACACCAAGCTCGACGGGATCGTCAACAACCTGCCAGCGAACACGACCCTGGACCAAGCCTTCTCGACGGCCCTGCTGTCAACGACACCGCCGGCAAGTCCCGACACGAGCTTGCAAGGCGTCCTCGCGGCCTTGAAGACCCCCACCGACACGACCTTCCGTTCCACGCGCAGCTTCATCCGACTAGGGACCAGCGCGATCGACTCGATCGGTGACAAGCTGACGGCCCAGGTCCGCAATTCACCGCCGCCGACGGGAAGCATCGACGCGACGACCTTGAAGGGGGACGTCCAGGCGGTCCACACCGCCTTCCGGACGTTCAACCAGTCGTATCGCGACGCGGTGAACAATGTGCTTCTCCCGTCCGGGACGACCGACCCGTCAACCAACCGCACGGCCTTCAACGCGGCCGTCTTGACGGCCCTTCAGAAGCTCTCGACCGATGTGACGGCCGCCGTGGCGAACCTCCCCGCCGGCGTGACCACGACGTTGAACACGACACTCCAAAATCGACTGCTCTCCACGACCCCCGCCGCCAGCCCCGACAACAGCCTGCAAGGACGGCTCGCGGCCATCACGACACCGAAGTCCAACCGCTTCTTCGCGACCGCCTTCTTCCGCCTCCGCTCCTTCGGCGCGATCGGTGACGCCGAGTTCCAGGTAGTGCGCGACATCACAGACGCGGCATCCAAATATAACAGTTCGCTCTCGGGGACTGCGACGACTTGATCATGCACGACCCCGGCCGGCTGGCTACAATTCTCTCCCGAAGCTTCGCGAAGGAAGAGAGTTGAGTTCGGCCGGCCGAGGGCGGTTCGTCATGAATTTCCGACGGGTTTGGGTCCTGTGGGGGGCCAATGTGTGGTCGCGATCGCCCATGGCGGAGGCCTGGGTGGAACTCGGTCCGTGGCGGGACCGTCTCACGAACACGTTTCCCGGCTACGGGGCCCGACTTCTGAAAATCTTGCCGGGTCTGGCCACGCACCCAGGGCCCGATGGCACGGCACACGGGTTTCCGCCGGCCCTGGAGCGCGGAGTGGGCCTCGGGTTCGTCTTGGAGCGGGTGACGCTCGAACTTCAAACCCTCGCCGGCCACGCCCTCAGTTTCGGCGTCACGACAGAGCACTCTCCTGAACCCGGATTGTGCAAGGTCGCGGTTGCCTACCTCGAGGAGCCGGTCGTTCAAGACGCCTTGAAGACCGCCTTACGGCTGGTGGAAGCGGCCTTATTGGACCAAGCGTTCGACCTGGCCCCCGAGGTTGAACGCCTGGCGCAGGTCGCCGAGCGGAACACCCTTGGCCGGACGACCGCCGCGATGATGGCCGCGATCCGCCGGCGAGGGCTCCCGTTCGAACATCTCAACCCCAACGACGGCCGCTTCCTTCTCATCGGCCAAGGGTGCGAACAAAGGCGCTTGCGCGCGTCGGAGACCGATCGGACCAGCGCGATCGCCGTGCATCTCACCACCGACAAGGACCTGACGAAGCAACTGCTCGCCCGAATGGGCTTGCCCGTGCCGGAAGGCCGAGTCGTGACCGACGAAGAGCAAGCGTGGTCGGCCGCCGAGGAGTTGGGCGGCCCCGTCGCCGTCAAGCCTCTGGATCGCGACCTGGCCTGGGGCGTCGAGCTGAACCTGAAGACCAAGGAAGAGGTCCTCGCCGCTTTCCGGTCGGCCAAGGCGATGAGTTCGCGCGTCATCGTCGAACGCTACGCGCCCGGGACCGAACACCGCTTGCTCGTAGTCGCAGGACAGGTCGTCGCCGCGGCCAACATCACGCCGCCGATGGTCACCGGCGACGGCGTATCGACCATCAAGGACCTCGTCGAGACCGCCAACAAAGACCCCCATCGCGACGACGCCTATCGGACGCCGCGCGCGAAGATCTTGGTGGACGAAAAGGCCGAGGCCGCACTCGGGCGCCAGGGACTTACGTTCGAATCGGTCCCCGAAGCGGGCAAGATCGTGATCTTAAGACATGATCCCCCCTTCATCGAGAGCGGCGGCGACCTGCGGGACGTGACCGACCGCGTGCATCCGGACGTGGCCGAACGCGCCATCGAGGCAACCCGCGTGGTGGGCCTGGATGTCGCCGGCTTGGACATCGTCGCGGAGGACATTAGTCGGCCCCTGGAGGAGCAAGGGGCGGTGATCGTCGAGGTGAACTCCGGTCCCGGCTTGTGGCTGCACATGGCCCCCTACTCGAACCGCGATCGCGCCGTGGCCGACGCCGTCATCGCCTCGCTCGTGCCCGAGGGCCGGACCGCGCGAATACCAACAGTAGGCGTGACCGGCGTGAACGGCAAGACGACCACCAGCCGCTTGATCGCTCACGTGCTGCGAAGCACGGGGAAGATGATCGGCCTGGCCTGCACCGACGGCCTGTTCATCGGCGATCGGCGCATCTCGGCCCACGACTGCAGTGGGCCCAACAGCGCGCGCGACCTCTTGCGAAACCCGGCCGTGGAAATGGCCGTGCTGGAAACGGCCCGGGGCGGGATCTTACGCGAAGGACTCGGCATCGACTACGTGGACGCGGCCGTCGTCACCAACATCGGCGCGGGGGACCATCTGGGACACAAGGGGATCGACACACCCGAGGCCCTCGCCTGGGTGAAATCGACCTTGGTAAAGGCGGTGCGTCCGGGTCTTGGCGTCGCCGTCCTCAACGCGGCCGACCCGCTCGTGGCCGGCATGGCGGCCGTTTGCCCTGGGCGCGTGAGTCACTTCGCCGTAAGCGAAGAGGCACCTCTCATCGCCCAGACAAGGGCCCAAGGGGGAACGGTCGCGTTCGTGCGCGATGGGTGGATCACACTGGCGCGAGGCGACGCGGTCCGCCCCTTGATCGCCTTGTCTCGCGTGCCCCTGACTCACGGCGGGGCGGTCGCTTTTCAAGTGGAAAACGTCTTGGCTGCCGCGCTCGCTTGCGTCGAGCTTCAGATCGACGAAGACCACATCCGCTCGGGTTTGGAAACGTTCACTGGAGACCCGGAACAAGCCCCTGGACGTTTCAATGTCCTGAAAGCGAACGGCGCCACGATCATTGTCGATTTCGGCCACAACGCATCGGCCTTGCAAGCGGTGGTCGACGCCCTCGACCACCTTCCTCCCCACAAGCGGCGCTCGGTCGTCTACAGCGGCTGCAATCGCCGCGACGACGACGTCCTCCGTCAAGGAGAAATCCTTGGCTCGGGGTTCGACCAAGTCTGGCTCTACGCCGACCGCGACAACACCGATCGCGAGGACGGCGAGCTGAACCGCCTGGTCCGACAAGGCATGAGTCAGGTGGCGCCGCGGGCGCGACGGGTCGTCGAGTTTTCCGAAGAGTTCGAGGCGATCGAAGCGGCCCTAGGCGACCTTCGGCCGGGCGACCTGCTGGTCCTGAGCGTGGCCACGATCGACCGTTGCATCGACCTCGTGCGCCGGAGGTTCGGCCTCGCCGTCGAAGCTTGAGGTTGCGTTATGTCAACATCGAAGGGCGACCCCTTGCAACCACCGATCGCCTGAGTAAACTCCCAGTCGTTCCTCCCCTGTCCAGGCTTTTTTCTTACGACCATCCTAGCTCGCGCCACAACGTCCATCGAGGGCTGCCCCTTCCGGTTGTCGCGCGCCGCGGACGTATGTCGTCCCCTGACATCCAGGCACAAGGCGCGTGTCATCGCGCCCCCTTCATGGTCCTAGGCTTGGATCAAAGGACCTTGTGGGACGAGGAGTGCATTGGCCAGGAAGGCCCCGATCGACCCCGAAGGGGGGGCAGGCAAAATGAAGGGCGGCACGAAGCGGGCCCGGCGCGTTCGGCTGGAGATGGAATCATTGGATGGTCGGACCTTGCCGTCGGCCGGAGTGACAGCCACGCTGGCTCGCGGCGTCCTAACCATCGTGGGGACCGCCGGCGACGACACGATCACCGTCGGCGTGACGCAACCCAGCGGCAATCGAGGCGTGAACGCGGCGTTGGTTAGCGTCCTGGGCGTGCGGCAATTTCCCGCAAAGCTCGTTCAACAGATTGTGATTCGCGGTGGTGTGGGGAACGATCGGGTCACGCTCACGCAGACGGCCCAGAGACTCATCCCCGCGCGAATCACCCTCGGCGACGGCAACAACGTGGTCCGCACGGGGCGTGAGGCCGACACGATCGTCGTCGGCAATGGCAACAACGTGGTCTCCAGTGGCGGAGGGCGCGACACCATCCGGTACGGCGGCGGGGTCAACCTGATCAACGGTGTGAGCACGGCGCCGCCTTCCAGCGCGGACCCTCCGGGCGGCCCCGTCATCTTCCCGCCGCCGTCCTTGCTCCCCGTCACGCCGCCGTCCTCGCTCCTCGGCGACCCAGTTTCCACGCTGGAGCGAACGATCATCGACCTCATCAATCAAGAGCGCGTGTCGGCGGGCCTGTCCCCCTTGCAAGTGAACCAGAAACTCTGCGCCGCCGCTCAAATCCAGGCGAAGAACATGGCCCGACTCAATGAGTTCGGCCACGTGCTGGCCGACACGTCCACCCCCTCGCCCCTCGATCGCTTGCGCGCGGTGGGTTATTCCTATGGGGCGGCCGGCGAGAACATCGCTTACAACTACCAAGGCCCGCGACAAGTCGTGGCCGGCTGGATGGGTTCACAAGGCCATCGGGCCAACATTCTCGACGGCGACTACACCGAGACGGGTCTCGCCGTGCGGTTCAACTCCGACGGTGAACCTTATTATGTTCAGGTTTTCGGATCACCTATGTGATGCCTCGCGGGCGTCGAGTTCGGCCCACGGTCCCTCGCTTCGGAAGACGGGCGACGGCAGGGCCTCCGCGAGGACAAGGGCCTCGCGCTCGGCCAGACCATCACGCCGAAGGCCCCACCCCCGATAGATTGTCAGGCCGCGCGAACGCGCCAAGATCTCGCGCCGACTGCGGCCTTCGGGGGCGTCGGGCCACGGGCCCGGCGCTTCTTGAAACTCGAAGAAGACCGGGAAGACACGGGTAAAATAGGCCCAGTAATCCGCGTGGTCCGTCTGGACCACTACCATTCCGCCTGGTCGCAGGGCGCGATGAACGTGGGCCAGGAAGCGCGGCGTGATCAGACGTCGATGGGCCTGACGCGGGTCCCGGAACGGTTGCGGGTGGTAGATGTGGACCTCCGCGACGCTCGCGGCGGGTAAGTACTCGCGCGCGATCGTTTGCGCGTCGCGGACGGCGAACCGAACGTTGTGGAGGCCGCGCTGGTTGGCCCTTCGGGTCGCGTAACGAATCACCACGGGCAAGATGTCACTGGCGAAGTGGTCGTGGTCGGGCCTCGCCAGGGCGCTATGGAGCGTGTAGCGCCCGTTGCCACACCCCAGTTCGACGACGACAGGCGCCACGCGACCGAAGACGTCCGCGAAGTTGAGCGGCCCGGTCGGGGGGAGTCGCTTGATGGCCGTCTTCGCCCACTGGTCGGTCGGCAGGACCGTTCCAGGGATGGGCTCGCCGAAATCGGTTTCCACTTCGTTCATGGAGGGCCAACGTGTCCGGCGGCGGTCGTGTCGATCGCTCCCACATGCTCGCGCAGCTGGCGCCGCACTTCTTCTATCGTAGCGGGCAAGTCGTTCAAGCCAATGTGCTGCCCTTCCACGAACATCTCCGGGACGTCGTCAAGATGGGCGCTTCGATAGGAAACAACGCCGTCGCTCAACCCTTCCCGCGAATCCTCCGAACCTTCGAGGAAACCGATGATCGAAGACCAGGTCACCCAAGGGGCGCGCGGCATCCGGTCGAACGCTCGGAGGAGCGGCTCGTCTTCTTGAAGGTTGCTGATGCCGCTTAGCGGTTGATTTCCCAAGTCGCGTTGGAAGACGTCGCGGCCGTTGAGCTCGAGGATTTCGCGGATCGCGTCGGGCCCCGGCCCGCGCCTGCGGACGATCGCCGTCCCAAACAACGCATCGACCCGGTTCGCCAACAGACTCCCGCGATGAGGCACGCCGATGAGGACCAGCCGCGCGATCGCCGGGTCGGGCCGGAAGAACATCACGTCCTCAACGAAGGCGCGCGTGGAAGGGGCCATCGCCAATTGATCGAGCGGCCTGGTGAAGACGGCGTTTTGCAGGACCTCACCACTCTCCTGGGCGAGCAGCTTGCCGATGATGCCGCCCAAGCTGTGTGTGACCACGACCATCCGCCCCAAGGCCGGGTCCTTGCTCTCCGGATCGAGCGCCAGGCGCAGGTCTCGCAGCGAAGTGCGAACGCGCCAGGCGCTCACGGGCACCGAATGGCCGGTGGCGTAAAGGGCCACCCAAAATTGATAGCGAGAGCGGACCAACGGGTCCCCTTGCAGGGCGTTGATCATCGGCAGCCAGGTCCGCGGGCTCGACCAGAGCCCGTGGACGAAAAGGACCGGTATCTTGCCCGGCTGATAGGGCGTGATCATGAAGACGCCGGATCGCGGCCAGACAAAGCCGGGATTGAACAGACCTTGGTATTCGAGGCCGCGCATTCCCCGATGCCCGAGCATCATCGTCAGAGGCGTGGTGAAGTCGGCGGCCAACTCGGGGCCTTCGTTCCAGGGGTTGTGCAAGTCGACAACCAAGCGACCGCTCTCGGTCGTACGGGCGACCGCGGTCGTGGCGACGCGGTACTCGTCGGCCATCGCCCGATACGGCAGTGGACGCTCTTCCGCGACACCCGGCAACGACTGGGCGCCGATCAGAGGCACACCCCAACCGTCACGACGCTGAAGGGGCGCGAGGTTCGACACGCCGTAATCCGAAGCGATCAGCAAGCGATCAAAGAGCAAGGGGGCCCAGAATGGGTCCATGATGTTCACGTCGATACCCGCCGCCGCCATACGGGCCGACCAATCGCGGCGCGAGTGGTCCGTCCCGGCGACGCGCAAGATCCGTTCGACCGCGCGATTGTGGACGACCGCGTCACCGCGCGCGACCGCCAGTCCAGCGGCATCGCGATAGCGGCCCAGGGCCCCTTCAGGACTCAGGGCCTCCAGGCGAAGCCCTTCCGCCAGCGCCTCTTCCGTGTCAGAAGAGACCGGCCGTTCGCCAATCACGGTGGGTCGAATGGAGGCGAACGGCCGGTGATGAACGCGGGGCGACTCGCAACCCGAACAAACGAGCAGCGCGAAGCAAAGCGACTGCGCGAGCAAACTGCCTTGAATGCGTCCCAGCGTCACGGCCACCTCGAAGGTGTGGCGGAGAGCGGCCTGCCTCGCGTTCGAGGCAAGCCTATCGCATGGGTCGCGATGCGCCAAATCGGCGCGGGCATGGCCCGCTCGATACGAACGCGCCGGCCCGCACGGCCGACCAACTCAACGGCCCGCCGTCCGTACCGGGTTGAGGAAGCCGATCGGTATCATCGTGCCGTCGGGGACGAACGAGCCCACGTTCTCGATCCCGCCGCCAAAGGCCCCTTTGGTCCACATTGCGAACGTGTAATCGCTCAACGAGGCGCCCGTCGATGGTAGGGCCTTCAGGTCCACATAGACGCGCACGACCGAGCCTTTCACCATCAGGTCTTTGGCGGATACCGACTTGACAGCGCCGGTCCGGAGGTCGGTCACGGTCGCCGAGTTGTTCTTGCCGAACGGGCCGACGTTCACGGTCACGAGGGCATCAGGTGTGAGGCTCGGTTGGGACCCGAAGATCGGCCCGTGGGCCGCACCGGCGCCGCGATTGATGCCGAAGACGACCTGAGAGGGGACGGCCTCGTCAAACTTCCCACGCATGACGCCCGCCAGTTCGAGCTTCTTGTTAGGCAAGACGATCGCGCCCGCGAGTGTGGCGGTCAGATGGTCGAAGCGTTGGCCCGTGTACAGCGGTTGCCAGTTCGAGATCTTGGCCGCGCCGCCCGGTGTGTTGAACGAGGTCCGCTGACCAAGGATGAACTGGTTGATGATCGACCGGTAGTTGGGGACCTGACGTTTGACGAGCGTGACGAACTCGTTCCCCGCCCCACCGTTCAGGGCGTTTATCACGGCGGCGGCACCCTCGGGGTCATATCGGACCCCCGATGGCAGCACCAAGCGCGGCATCGCTTTGGAGACCAAGGCGCCGAGGTCGAACGTCCCCGTGCCACCCATCAAGGCCCGGCCTTCCAAGAGGGCCACTTCCAGTTCGAAGGTCCGCACCGGCCTCTTGCCCATCATGACCAACCCTCCGAGCCGCGCGTCTCACTCGGCGCCCGGCCCGCGCCGTCACGCCGAACCCATATCCAGCATAAGGCGCGCCGGGAGGTCCGTCAAAAGGGCCGTCATGCGGAAGGTAAGTCCATCGTCCCGACCGCGTACCAGTAGATCGCCAAAAAATGACACGACGCCCCTACCAAGACGAGCAGGTGCCAGATCAGGTGATGGTAGCGTAAACGCCTGGCCGAGTAAAAAACGACGCCGATCGTGTAGGCGAGGCCGCCGCCCCAAAGGAGGACCTGGCCGACTGGAGGAAGCACGACCGAGAGTTGTCGGATCGCCATGATCCCGAGCCAGCCCATCACCAGGCAAAGGCCCGCCGTGATCGCTGGATAACGAAGGTCGCCCGCCATGGTCAAGACGACCCCCACCAGGGCCAGTCCCCAAACCAGACCGAAGAGGGTCCATCCCAAGGTCCCGCGGATCAAGACGACCGTGAAGGGGGTGTATGTCCCAGCGATGAGGAGGAAAATCGCGGCGTTGTCCACGAACTCGAAGAACCGCTTGGCCCGACCTCCCGGCAACCCGTGGTAAAGCGACGAGGCCGCGAAGACGAGCACGATCGCCAGGCCAAACGCCAAGGCGCTGAGCACGCGGCTCACCTCGCCCGTACTTACCGCGGCCGTCACAAGCACGGGCACCGCGACGAGCGCGGCGAGAAAGCCGAACCCGTGGCTGAGGCTGTTCGCGACCTCTTCTCGCCTCGTCCGAACACGTGAGGCATTCACTTGCGCGACCAGCGGCGTTTCTGAACTTGTCATCGGCACGGGTCGTCTTTCGTGAGTCTCGGTGGGTGTGCGTTGTGATTCAGTGGGCGGCGACGTCATGGCGACACCCTGAAAGATAAATCGGCATCCGTGACCGCGAGAACTGGGCCCGTCCCGGGGAAGCGACCTTCGCTCCGTCTCGCAATCCGCGCGATCGTCAAAACGCGGACCTTGTCCTCTTCCAATCACAAGGAGGACCACTCCATCATAACCGCATTTTTGATCGCGGTGCCAGGCCGACCCGATTTCCAGTGTCATCCCAGGGACCACTCACGCTCTCCCGTTTGGCCTGGGGTGCGAGGTGCTTTTTCCTCGGACGAGTCGAACGTGGGACGGATCGCGGTGTGCCATTCCTCGGGGCCCGCTCACGTCGGGCAAAGGCCCGCGAACCCGCGCAAAGCGGCGGTGGCGACCGGCGAGGGGCACGACCAAACCAGAAAGAAGAGGGCCTGACGCGCCCAGCGCTGAGCGGGGTCGGTCATGAGGAATCCGGAGCCCTTCCTCGCTGTGAGGTGGGCCTGTGTCGCGCGCAAGACCAGCGTGTTGGCCCGCGCCCGGATCGCCGGTGGGGCGGGAGCGTTTGGGTCTCCGTCCGCCGCCGCAATCAGGTCGCGGGCCAGCTCCCCCCATTCGGATGAGAGGGCGTCGACAGGTTCGCTCAGGTCGTCGCGAGGTTCGTTCGCCAGGGCGACGAGGGCGGCGCGGGCCTGTCCCAACGCTAGAGCCGACGTTTCCAGCCCCCCCGTACCGGCCACGCCCGGGAGGGACATTACATCGGCAACCGGCCCCGCGATCACCTCGTCCGGTTCGACGGTGCATCCTTCGATGAGCACCTCGGTGGTCCGGCTCGCTTGCAAGGCGGCGAGCGCGAACGGCTCGTGGACGGTCACGCCCGGTCGATCGGTCGGCAGCGCGACGAGGACCTGGCGACCGTCCTCGAGGACGGCGCCGGCGACGATCACGTCGGCGCGGTCGGCCGCCGTGACCCACGGCAGGGCCCCTTCCAGCTCGAAACCCTCGCCATAGGGCCGCGCGACCAACGCGGCCGGTCCCCTGCGCCGCGACGTGGTCAACTGGGAAATGCCCACCGTGGCGAAGGCGTCAGCCGAGGCGATGCGCGGGAGCCATGCCGTCGCCTTGGCCCCTGCGTTCGGCGCGGTCAAACGGCGTGTCGCCGCGTCGTGCTGGGTCAGGAGGAACGCGGCGGTGAGGCTCCCCTCCGCGATTCGTCCGTAACGTCGGACCGCGCTCGCACGATCAAGCCCGGCGCCGCCGACGGCCAAGGGCAAGGGCCAGCGAGGCGCACCGGCATCTTCCAAGATTTTCCAAAGGCGTTCGGGCCAGGCCCCCGATTCATCGGCGGGGCCGTCGGCCCCCGTGAGTCGCGGCACGATCTCGTCGAGGGCATCGGCTTCGGTCAAGCCCGGCCATGTGGGCGGGCGACCGGGTCCTTGTTCGCTCATGTCGGCCACGGATTTCGGTCATGGTCTTGTAAGATTGATGGACCCATGATGAACGATCGCGACCCGCCCGACCAGTCGATTCACCGAATGGACGAGGAAACAATTATGTCAAAACTTTACTGTTATGACCATCCCCGACCGGCCGTGACGGTGGACCTGGTCATCTTCGCCCTCCTCGAGGGGTCTTGGCGCGTGCTCTTGATTCGCCGGGGCCGCGACCCCTTCGCGGGCCGCTGGGCCGTGCCGGGCGGGTTCCTGGACATGGACGAAACGGGCGCCGAGGCGGCCAGGCGCGAACTGAAGGAAGAGACGGGACTGAACGAGGTGGGGCCAATCACGTTCCTGGGTGTCTACGACGACCCGCATCGCGACCCGCGTGGCCGGACGATTAGCCTGACGTACGTCGCGGCCCTGAAGGGCCCTCCGCCGAAGGTGGAAGGAGGAGACGACGCAGTCGAGGCCGCATGGGTCGATGTCGGCACGAGTCAATCATTGGGACTTGCGTTCGACCATGCCCGCGTGCTCTCCGACGCGATCGGATGGCTGGGGAACATAAGAGTAATGTGAATGTGTTGGCGGATCGAGAACACGCCGCGCGTACCGAAAGCGGTCGTTCCAAAGACCGATGCGGGTCCGCCATCGGACATTGACATGGGTCTTGTTCGACCACAACTGGACGGTGTGGGGCCCTCGTGGCAAGATGCCGGGACCGCAACCCTCGAGGGCCTCGCCATGAACCTGCTCACCACGCTCAAGGGCTCGCTGATGGAAGGGTTCCTGCCCGCCGGCTGGGACCTGGCCAAGATCGACGCCTGCTGCGCCCATCCACCCGAGTCGATCGATGAGCGACGCCCCTGGTGGCATGAACGCTTCCAGCCGGTCCCCTGCGCATCCACGACGGATTTCGACGTCATGATGGGCCATGAGATCGCCGCCACGATCCGCAGGGCCCGCGAGGCCGGCAAGCCCCTCGCCTTGGTCCTGCCCGTCGGGCCGATGGGCATGTATCGCTGGGCCGTTTACTTCCTCAGGGAATGGGGCGTTTCTTGTGACCATGTCCACGGCTTCAATATGGACGAATGGAGCGACGCCCATGGTCGGACCCTCCCCGCGAGCAATCCCGGCGCCTTCCAAAACGCCATGGAAGGGGCCTTCTACGGTCCCCTGGCCGACCTGACCGTCCCGCGCGACCGGCGCTGGTTCGCCACCCCCGACCGCTTGCCCCACTACGCCCCCCGAATCGCCGAGTTGAAGGACCAAGGCGCCGACCTCGTGGTCATTTTCGGAATCGGCCGCGTTTGCCACATCGCCTTCTGGGAGCCCCACTTCGCAGCCGAATTCACGTCTGTGGATGAATGGAAGGCCCAAACCCACCGCCTCGGCGCCAAGCTCCACCCCCTCACCATTGAGCAAAACGCCCAGACCAGCTTCAAGAGCCGAACGACCCTGGTGCCCGCCTTCGCCAACACCATCGGACCAGGCGTTTTCCTCCAAGCCGATTGGATCATCGGCGGCGCCGACGGCACGTTCGGCCGAGGGATGCAGTGGCAAGGGATGAGCCTCTGGACGACCCTCCGCTACGGCCCCGACCCCTGGGTTCCCAGCTCCTTCATGCCCACATTGCCCGGCCGCCTCTTCTTCCTGTCCGAACTGGCCGGGCCCCTTGAACCCGAGATGAATTGACGGAGGCGCATGCGATAGAATGGTAAGGAGCGGCCAAGTCCCTCGACCGACGCGACCGGAGGACTGTATGAGCGTGATCATCGCGACGACCGAGAAAAGGGCGGTCGTCTATCCCGAGACCGACGGGGAACCGATGGCCGAAAACACCCTTCAGTACGAGTGGATCGTCACTTTCAAGGAAGGGATCGAAGCGGTCTTCGCCAACCGCCCCGACGTCTTCGTGGCGGCCGACTTGTTCTGGTATCCGGTCGAAGGGGACAACAAGACGCGCACGGCGCCGGACGTCCTGGTCGCCTTGGGTCGGCCCAAGGGGCCACGCAGGTCCTACATGCAGTGGGAAGAGGGCGGGATCGCGCCTCAGGTCGTCATCGAGGTCCTCTCGCCCGGCAACCGCTCGGCGGAGATGATCCGCAAGTTCAACTTCTATCGAAAGTATGGGGTCGAGGAATACTACATCTACGACCCGGACGACGACGAGCTGACGGGCTGGCTGAGGGAAGGCGACGAACTCACCGAGATCGCTCGGATGGACGGCTGGAAGAGCCCGCGCTTGGGCATCACCTTCGACCGAAGTACCCACCCGCTCCGCGTCTTCGGTCCGGACGGCCGGAAGTTCCTCACCTTTCAGGAACAAAGGGAGGCCCGCGAACGGGCCGAGCATCGCGCCGACCAGGCCGAGCATCGCGCCGACCAGGCCGAGCATCGCGCCGACCGGGCCGAGCGCCTCGCCGAGCAGTTGACCCAGCGTTTGCGGGCCCTGGGGTTCGACCCGTTCGCGTCCGGAGAGAGCGACCCGGGGTGAGGACGGCCCTCGGAATGACAGGTAGATGATCGGCGAGGGTCTCACCGCGGGACGGCCCGAACCCCCCGGAAGGGGAGATCAGGTCCAGTCACGAGATCGTCAATCACGGAGCGTCCCCTGTGGGACCCGGTTCAGTGACCGGGATCGTCGTACCTGGGGACCCGGCCCCCCACTCCCTCGGCCTCGCGATCGCGGAGTGCTTGGAGTGCTTCCAGGGCCGCTCGCGTGGCGAAGTGCTCCGCGCCGAATTTCTCCAAGAACATCTCATGGGCCTTGCCGAGGCAAGTTTCCGCCTCCTGGGTGTTGCCCTTGGCGCCGTAACACCTCCCCATCGAGAGCAAGACCCTGCCCATGGAGTCTCGCTCTTCGGGGGCGGCCCGTTCGAGCCGTGACTTGAGAGACTCGCACAGCCTCAACGCCTCGTCATAGTCTTCTTGCCTGGTCATAAGCACGATGAAATTCAGCTCGTCGTTCATGACCGAAGGGTGGATTTCGCCGAGGACCATGCGCTCTTTCGAGAGGCAATCGACGTAGAGACGCCGAGCCTCCTCAAGGCGTCCCAGACTCAAGCAGGCCCCGGCCCGATTGCCTGTGTACCGCAGCGTACTGGGATGCAGTTCACCCAACGATCGCTTGGCGATTCGTTCAACTGCTTCGAAGAAAGGCAACGCTTGCTCCTCGAGCCCCATCTTCTCATACAGCGTCGCCAGGTTGTTCAACGACACCAGGGTGAATTCGTTCTCTTCCCCCCCTTTCCTTAACCGGACCTCGAGCACCTCCTTCTGGATCTTTTCAGCCGACTCGAAGTCCCCCATCTTCGCGCAGACATCACCTATTTTTGCATAAGAATGAATAGTGTCTTCGTCTTCCGGCCCGAGGGTTTCTACTTGGAGATCATGGGCCTTGCGCAGCACGGCGATCGCATCCGCGTATTCTTCCAGGTACATATAGGCCTTGCCGAGTTGGTCGAGGGCGGTCATGGACGTCGGGTGCTTCTCTCCGAGGTGTTCCTTGGACGTTCGATAGGCCGCGGCGAATTGGTCGCGGCTGCGCCGATAATCGCCGAGGTTGAAAAAGACCTTGCCAAGTTGTGTGCGTAGATCGGCATCGGCTTTCGGGTCTCGGAGAAACCCCATGTCGAGTTCGCGGGCCGCCTGTAGAGCCGCCTCCCGCGCCTTCGTGGAGCGTGTCGGCGCGTTCTCGGGATCGGCCAGGGCGAGCAGGGCGGCCGTGAGGTCCAGGGCGACCTTGGATTGACGAGCGGACTCTCGCCGCGCGACGTCCGCGCGATGCGCGAACGTCAAGGAAGCAACGAGACCTCCGGTCAGGGACGTCATGACGACCAGCGTCATCGCTGCCAGGATGCGACCACGGCGACGTCTCAATGCGGCCCGGACTTCCTGTTCCTCCCGTTCCTTCCGTCGGCGTTCCTGTTCCGTGGCCAAATAGTCCGCCACCGCCACCGCCAGTTCGCCCGCGTTGGCGGGGCGATCGGACTTGTTCGGGGCCAAGCAGCGCTTGGCGAGGTCGATCAGTTCCGGGTCCGCGCCGCAGTTGCGGAGACGGTCCATCGCACCCTCGAGGCGTGCCGCTTTCGCCTCGCGCATGATGACTTCAGTGCGAATGTCGTCATCGTCGGGTCCAACGTAGGGCGGCTCGCCCGTCAGGATCTTGCAAAGGATCGCGCCGAGCCCGAAGACGTCGGACCGGCGATCCACCTGGTCGAGGCGCCCGTTGGCCTGTTCCGGAGGCATGTAGGCCCAGGTGCCCATCACGCTACCGGCCGCTGTGTGGTCGCTCGATTGGAGTTGGTGCGTGTCGGTCGGTCCCCACGCGAGATGACTCGGCGCCTCGACGTCGACGATTGGCCCGAGCTTCTTGGCC
Organism: uncultured Isosphaeraceae bacterium; assembly: GCA_937858365.1. Taxonomy (GTDB): domain Bacteria; phylum Planctomycetota; class Planctomycetia; order Isosphaerales; family Isosphaeraceae; genus CALLYK01. Next base: position 49,135 of record CALLYK010000284.1, read on the forward strand.
ATCCCCCAGTCCATCAATTGCACTTCGTCGAAGTCCCCAACCATGATGTTGTGCGGTTTCAGGTCGCGGTGAATGACGCCCTTCTCGTGAGCGGACGCCAACGCCTGACAAACGTGGGCGAAGACCTGCACGAACTTCATCCGCTCAGAGGCCGGGTGGGGCCTACTCTTGAGGAGCGCCTCCAGTGTGTCCCCTCCAACCAGTTTCATGGTGTAGTAAGGTCGGCCATCAGCAAGCCGGCCCAAGCTGTGGATCGGCACGATAAAAGGGTGGGCGAGTTGGCCGGTGATCCGCGCCTCGGTGAAGAAGCGGCGTGCGCGATCCGGGTCGTCACAGTCTCGGGACCGCATCACCTTGAGGGCCAATTCCCGATCGAACTGCAAGTCGCGAACTCTCCATACCACGCCCCATGAGCCCTCGCCGATCCTGGCGAGCGGTTCGTACCCGTCGAGTTGCGGAGGCCTCTCTTCCTCGGCTCGACCGGGCATGACCATCATCGAAGGGAACAATTCGGACAATCCGCCCGCCAGCCGATCCATCGCCCGTTGGCAGGACGGACACTCGCCGACGTGCTTCTCGATCAGGTCCGCGTCACTTTCCGGGAGTTCGTCGGCCACCCATTGCCTGAGTGTCGACACGTGCGGGCAACTCGGCCGGTGGTCAGTCGTCGTGGAGACCATCGCAGTACTCCCGGACCAGCATTTCCTTGACGCGTAGCTTGTATTTGAACACCGACCCCACCTTCAGCCCCAATTCCGCCGCCACTTCCGTCGCGGGACGACCATTGACCATGGTCTGGTAGAAGGCCTGCCAGGTCTTTATCTCAACGCGGTCCTTAACGCGCGCGCAGACCTCGTCGAAAGTGGATAGCATTCGCCCTTCGATCAGTCCGCTCAAGTCGTCCGCGTCCTCCGTCGACTCGCGGTGGACCATCTGATCCAGGAAGGCCGTCCCGCCGACGCAATCCACATCAAGTCGTCGTTGCCGGCCGCGAACCCAATCAGCCTTGGCATTGTTGACGACCGCCATCAGCCAACCGCGGAAGCGCGATTTCGTCGGGTCGTAGGTGCGAATCCGACGGAACAATTTGGGAAGGACGTCTTGAGTCAGGTCCTTGGCCTCTTCCTCGGAGGCGCCGCGCCGTCGGCACCAGCCGTGGATCAGGTCGCAGTAGCGTGAATGAAACGCGGTCCAGGCCTCCTCCCGGCGGTCCTCCCGACCGAGGTCGACAAGGAGAGACATGTGTGTCGAAGGTATTAGCATGAATGCGCCCGTCTCGTTGGTAATGGGGGCCGACGCAAGGCGCCGAGAAGGCCGTCGCAGTGCCCATGACGGTCGTTGCCGTTTTCAAACGGCTCGGAAGATGCGCGCCGACCCCGGCGGAGGCCAGGGTTGGCGCATGTACGTCCGACATGTTATCAGTGGCTCTTACGCCAGTAAACATTCCCGAAATAGCGGGGCCCTCCCTTCCAAGTAGGGCCGTGTTGTCGGTCCCGGCCGGGGACGTGTTGAGGGGTCCAGCTGGGGACCGGCTTCGGATACCCCTGGCCGGGATAGGGGTAGGGCCAAATACCCGGCTGCGGGCACGGCGGTGCTGGTGGGGTGTTTGGAAAACCGGGATTCCGCGAAGGCCATGACTGTGCCTGAGCGGGCGTCAACAGGCCCGCGCCAAGGGCCCCCAATACCAACACGAGGGAAACCGCCAAAGGTCGCGACATCGATGTTCTCCGTTCCATTTGCAGTTCGTCTTGATCGCAAGGCCCCTGCGGCCCCGCTCAACAGGAGGTACGACGGCATTGGACAGAGACCACGGTGAATTCGGGCCTCGACGGAATCCGGCATCACTTCGACAAGGGACCCTCTCGGACTCGTCACGGCAGGCCCCGACATCAACTCGTGAACACTCGATCCGATGGATGACCAGGGCCACGGCGCGCTGAACTTCCTCAACACACGCTGACCGAACCCGAGAAATCGCTTATCTTCGGCATCCGATCAGTGCCATTGACGGACGCATGCGTGCATGCTACTATTCTCGGGCTGAACAATCCGCCTGTCGGCATGGTTGGTTCCACATGGGAGGGTAGACGGTGGCGAGCAGGCGAACGCAGCGACCTCGACGAGTTCGGTGGTCCTCCTCACTCGATCTCCTGGAACCGCGCGCCTTGTTGGCCGCGCCGGTGCTTGACCCGATCGCGGCGGTTTCCCTCCCGGCCGGCAAGACGGAGTTCGTGCCGTTGACCGCGTCGGACGCCGACGGCGACCCGCTCACCTACACGGTGACGAGTGGCGGCGGGCCGGTCACGGCGGCCGTCCGCACGGGGCAATCGTATTTGAAGATGTCGGTCGCCAATTATGGAGACATGACGTTTCAACTCTTTGACGACCTGGCGCCCAACACGGTCTCGACCATTGGCAACCTCGTCAACCAAGGGTTTTACAACGGGTTGACGTTCCATCGGGTGGTATCGAATTTCGTCATTCAGGGGGGCGACCCTCTGGGCAACGGCCAAGGGGGACCCGGCTTCAAGTTCGACGACGAGTTCAACCCCAACGCGATCTTCAGCGGCGACGGCCAGCTCGCCATGGCCAATTCGGGCAAGGACACCAACGGTTCGCAGTTCTTCGTGACGATGGGTCCCCAGCGCCCTCTCGATTTCAATCACACGATCTTCGGGCAGCTTGTGCGCGGTTTCAATGTCTTGCGCGCGATCGGCTCGGCGCCGAATTCGGGCGCTCCCAACAACACGCCCACCACACCGATCGTCATCACGTCGGCCTCGTTCGTGCAGGACAAGACCGACACGGTCCTCCTTCTCCGCGCACCCACGACGGGCGGCACGACCTTCACGGTGACCGTGAGCGACGGCAAGGGGGGGAGCGACACCCAGACGTTCACGGCCACGGCCGCGCCCGACACCACCAACGACCCGCCGATCCTGGGGCCGGTCTCCAACCAGACGACCGTCACCAACACGCCGATCGCGATCCCGCTCACGTCGATCGACCTGGAAAACGACGCGGTGACCTACGCCGGCCAGTTGCTCGACAATCCGAGCAACGCCACGTACACGGTGCAAGGCAACGTGGTCACGCTGACCCCCAACACGGGCTTCCGAGGCGACATCAAGCTCGCGGTGGGGGTGAAGCAAACAAACGCGACCAGCCGAGGCAGCACGAGCAACCCCTGGGACATCCAAGTGATCACGGTCCACGTGGTGGACCAACAGATCACGGCCCAGGGCGTGGACGTCTCGGCGGTTGAGGGGTCGGCGATTAGCAACGTCCCGGTGGCCACCTTCACGGCCATCGGCCCCGGTACGGCCGCCAATTTCGCGGCGACCATCGATTGGGGCGGCGGGACCACGTCGACCGGGACGATCGCGGCCCGCGCTGGGGGCGGATTCGAGGTCCGGGGTTCGCGCCCGGCCTATCCCCGCTTCGGCGATTTCCCGATCGGCGTGACCATCACCGACACGGTCGCCGGCGGCCAAGCGACCACCTCCAGTACGGCCAGACTGAGCGACGCCCCGCTCTCGTCCACTTTCAAGGCCGCGTCGCCGGCCTCAAGCACCCTCCAGTTTTCGGGGGTGGTCGCGATGGTGATCGACACCAATCCGGACTCGGTCGTTGGGGACCTCTCGGCCTCCGTGGATTGGGGTGACGGCACGACTTCAGCCGGGACGGTCCAAGCGGCGGCGGGCGGGGGTTACGAAGTCGCCGGCTCGCGGACCTACGCGACCCCAGGTAGTTACGCGGTCAAAGTGGCGATCGTCAGCGCCGGCGGGTCCACGACGAACGCGGCGGGCTCGATCGTGATCGGGCAGAGGATCACTCCCACGGCGCTCGACCTGACGACCACCGAAGGGACCGCGATCACGAATGTGCCTGTGGCCTCCTTCACGGCCTTGCGCCCGGACCCCGCCAACTTCACGGCGACCATCGACTGGGGCGGCGGGACCACGTCCAACGGGACCATCGCGACCCGCGCCGGGGGTGGCCTGGAAGTCCGGGGCTCGCGCCCCGCCTACGCACGCTTCGGCGCCTTTCCGATCGCCGTGACGATCCAGGACGCGGCGGCGGGTGTCCAGGCGAACGTCGCCGGGACCGCGCGCGTGGCCGATGCGCCCTTGTCCGCGACCTTCGCGGCGCTCTCACCCCCCGCGAGGACCATGCAGGTCTCCGGCGTGATCGCGCGAGTGATCGACTCGAACCCGGCCTCCGCGATTGGGGACCTGACCGCGACGATCAACTGGGGCGACGGCACAACTTCAGCCGGCACGCTTCGGGCCGCAAACGGCGGTTACGAGGTCCTCGGCACCAAGAACTACGCGGCGCCCGGCGCTTTCGCCGTCGGCGTTTCGATCATGAGCGCGGGCGGGTCCTCGACCAGCGCGGCGGGCAGGCTCAACATCGTCGTGCCGCCGGTGAGCGTGGCCTCGGTTTCTCTCACACGCAATCGCCAGGGGGTCGTGAGCGCGATCACGGTCACGTTTACTGGGAACGTCGATCCCACAACAGCCCAGAACGTGAACAATTACCGACTCCTCACCGGCCCAGGCGCGGACCGCCGCTTCGGCACGCGCGATGACGTCCGCCGCGCCTTCACGTCGGCGACCCTGGACGCGACCGGACGCATCGTGCGCCTGGTGCCATCGGGCCGTCTGGTGATGAACGCGGCCGGCCAACTGCGAATCAACGGCGTGCTCGACTTCCTGAAGCGCGCCCTCGACGGCGACCGCAACGGACAAGTCGGAGGTGAAGCGGTCGCGAACATCAGCGCGACGGGCAGCGTGAAAATAGCGAGCGTCCGATAAGGCGCGACAAAGAGGGCCTTCGGAGCCGTCTTGGCGCAATGATGGAGAGGTCCGCCGACGTGCTCGTCGTCATCGGCCGGCCCAAGGGCCCGCGCCGGTCGTACAAGCAGTGGGAAGAGGACGGGATCGCGCCACAGGTGATTTTCGAGGTCCTTTCGCCGAGCGACCGCTTGCACGAAATGATTCGCGAATATAGATGTTATCAAACATACGGTGTTGAGGAATATTACATTTACGACCAAGGCGATGACACGTTGAGCGGCTGGGTACGTGAAGGAAGCGAACTCAGCGAATTCCCCACCATCAACGGCTGGACCAGTCCGCGATTGGGGGTCCGCTTCGACACCTCGCAGACACCGCTTCGTCTTTTCGGTCCCGACGATCGGCGCCTCCTGACTCCGCGGGAACAGCGGGCCCTGGAGGACTCCCGACGCCAAACGGAAGAAGCTCGTCGTCGAGCCGAAGAAGCGGAACGACGCGCAGAGCGATTGGCCGAGCGTCTGCGGGCCCTGGGGGGTTGACACGCACGCCTTGGGACCCAACGGTCCAGTGTAAACGCTCAATCTCGCCTCGCGACCGACGAATGCACGAAGGAAGGCGGAGGGACCTCCGCCGCATCCGTGGTCCTTGGAGGTTTCTGACGATGGTCCCGATCGAGGAACTCGTGTTCGTGGGCCTGAACGGGTACGCCTTGGCCCTCGACCGTCGGACGGGCGATTTGGTCTGGAAGAACTCGGACATGCATTCTGGCTACGTGACGCTCCTGCTTGACGGGGATCGCCTGATCGTCTCGACCAACGGCTACATCTACGCCCTCGACCCGCTGACGGGCAAGACGCTCTGGCACAACCCGCTAAAGGGGTTCGGACAAGGGGCGCCCACCGCCCTGGTCTCGGTGCGGGGACAAGCGTCGGCCTCCCTGCTCCCGCAGGTCGCGGCGGAAATCGCCAAGGCGGCCGTCATGGCGGGGACGCCGGCGACATACGGGTAAACGTCGCAAGGCCCGCGATCCAAAAGTGACCATGGTCGCGGGACCCAACCGCGTTCGTCGGGTGTCGAGCGGGTGAACGGCCATGCGCTTGATGGACCCTGCGTACCCCGTCATGTTGTGTGTGGCCTGTTGAGGTTGGCCACGCGCTTTGAAGTGGGACCTGGTCCGGGTCTTCCTCTCGTGCGGCTCGAAGTGGATCAGCCTTGAGATGCGAACATCCCGTCGTTCCGCTCCTGGTTGATCGTACGACCATCTCGCGAAGGGTGGATGCTCGCCCTGCCGATGGAGGCCCAGTGGGAACACGCGGCGCGAGCGGAAACGGCGACCTGTTACTTCTTCGGCGATGAAGAGCCGAAGTTGGGGGAATTGAGCCAAGCATGCAAGCAATCGCATCTTGGGGTGGAGGCCGATCCGGGTCGTAAGAGTTGTAGCATGATTTGTTCTTCGCGATGTTGTGCGGCGGCACCCCGTTCCACCGCGCTTCCGGACCCTCTATCATCATGGGACTTGCACGAGCCCTTCTTCCCGAACGGCGCGAAGGCGCTGGAACGAGGTCGTCCGGTGAGAGCCATCAACCGTCGCCAGTTCACGACCGCCTCCGCGGCGGCCGGTTTGACCGCCTTGGGCGCCTCGAAGGTCCTTGGGGCCAATGATCGCGTCCGTCTCGGGTTCATCGGTCTGGGTAACCGGGGTGATCAAGTCCTCGACGCCTTCCTGCCCCACAAGGACGCCGAAGTGGCGGCCCTTTGCGATATCTATCGCCCCTATGTGGACTTCGCGGCGGGCAAGGCCGGTGGCGACCCCGTCCGCGAGAAAGACTATCGCAAGGTCCTCGATCGCAAAGATGTCGATGCCGTTGTGATCTGCACGCCCGACCATTGGCATGCCTTGCAGATGATCCATGCTTGTCAGGCGAACAAAGATGTTTATGTCGAAAAGCCCCTCTCGCTCCGCGTGGCCGAGGGACGCGCCATGGTCGATGCCGCTCGCAAGTATCAGCGCGTGACCCAGGTCGGCCTGCATCGACGTTCTTCGGCCTATTGCCGCGAGGCTTGCGAGTTGGTCCGTTCCGGCGCGCTGGGTCATGTCACGACCGCCCGGGCCTTTCACATCCAAAACGAATGGCCCAAGGGGATCGGTAACCCTCGCGAATCCACTCCCCCGGAAGGCTTCGACTGGGACGCCTGGCTCGGCCCGGCACCCTTGGTCCCTTACAACAAGAACCGGACCTTCTATCGCTTCCGCTGGTTTTACGACTACTCCGGCGGCCAACTCACCAACTTCGGCGTCCATTACCTCGACATGATCCATTGGGCCCTCGGGCAAGAGGCCCCTCTCTCGGTCGTGGCCATGGGCGGTAAGTTCGCGGGAATGGAAGACAACCGCGAGGTCCCCGACACCCTGGAAGTCATCTGGACCTACCCCTCTCAGACCCTCGTGACCTTCTCCCAGTTCAACGCCACATCGCCGGCCGCTTCGGTCCAGAAACGCGCTGAGATTGAATTTCGCGGGACCAAGGGGACCATGTACATTTATTCCAATGGCTATGAGATCGTCCCCGACGAGATCACACCTAACGAGTTCACGGCGCGGACGCCCGTGGACCGCGCTTCCGAAAAGGGCTACCGCAAGGGGGCGGCACCCCAAATCAAGGAGGCCCGGGGCACCGGCGACGCCAACACGACACACCACGCACGCAACTTCCTTGATTGCGTGAAGGGCCGGGCCCGCTGCCATTGCGACGTCGAGACCGGCCATCGGGACACGACTGCCGCGCTCATCGGCAACATCGCGCACCAAACGCGGTCCTATCTCGTATGGGACGGCGCTTCAGAGCGCTTCACCAATAACGACGAGGCCAACAAACACCTTTCGTACGAGTATCGACCGCCCCACAAACTGATTGTTTGAATGTCCCATTCTGACGGTCGAGATGCGAACGAATTTCCAATGAACAAGTCGTGGTTAGAGCGAACGCCCCTCAGGCTTGTCGGCGAGGGGCCGGGCGGTTAGAATTTCTTTTCTTGTACGCGGACCACGGAATTCGGGAGTTGGTGATGTCGATCGACAAGAGCCTCAAGAAGGGGGGGAGCTTGGCCCGTTCCCGCAACGTGCTCAAGCGGGCCGAGCGCCTCGCTTTGCTTCAGGAAGACGACCGCTGGAAGCCCTCTCAGGGGGTCTTCAACCTGCCCAAGACCAAGTCGCGACGCTTGGCCCCCGGTCAGTCCGGTCCCAAACGGCCTGAATAAGCAATTGCGCGGTCGGCTCAGGCCACGTCGAGCGAAACCAGCGCGGCGGCCATTTTGAAGTCCAGGTCCGTGAGGCCGCCGTCGGCGTGAGTCGAAAGCTCCACGCGCACGCTTCGGTAACTGAGGACGATGTCGGGGTAGTGTCCCATGCGCTCCGCGAGGTCCGTCACCTGGCGCGCGAATTCGAGCGCCAGGCGGGCCGACGCGAATTGCCACGAGCGGACCAACTCGTCACCGACTCGTTCCCATCCCTTGATTTCCGCTAGACGATCTCGTATCTCCGCTTCGCTCAGCTTGGCCATGGGGACCTCCCGGCCCTTGGCGACATTGGCATTGGGCGGGGGTGATGGACGCCCCCAACGCCATCGTCCCGGCGCGATCCTGATTATTTCCGGGCGCTCGCCCTTTGAGCAAGGGGGCCGCGGCCCGACCAAGCGCGACATTCTTCAGCCACCCGCGAACTCGGAATGACCCTCATCCTGACCGCCTTTTGCATGGCCGTTGTGGTCGCGAGCCTGCTCGGCGGCGGTCTGCCTCTGGCGTCGGTCCTGACCCATACCCGATTGCAGATCTACTTGAGCGCCGCAGCCGGCGTGATGCTTGGGGCCGCCTTCTTTCACATGCTGCCCGAAGCGGTCGAGGCCGGTTCGTCCGGCAGCCTGCGCTGGGCGGCGGGCGGACTGCTTGCGCTCTTCCTTCTGGAACGCTTCTTCGCCTACCACCATCACGAGGCCCCGGAAGTCGATCACGTCCACGACCACCACCACCACCACCACGCCGAGACGGGGCAGGCCTGGCACTGGGGGGCGGCCGTTTTTGGGCTGGCGGTCCATTCCCTCGTGGGGGGCGTGGCCTTGGCGAGCGCCGTGGCCGCCGACATGGCCGGGCGCGGACGATTGGGACCGGTCGCCTGGGGGGCCTTCCTGGCCACCGTGATGCACAAGCCGGCCGACGCCTTGACGATTGTCAGTCTCATGTTGCGGGCCGGTTCGTCGCGCATGCGGGTCCATCTGGTGAACCTGGCCTTCGCGATGATGGTCCCGCTTGGGGTCGTGCTTTTCACGGCCGGACTGAGCACGCTGCCGGCGGAATCGGCCCGAAACCTGCGAGCCAACGCCCTCGCCTTCTCGGCCGGCACCTTCCTATGCATCTCGCTAAGCGACTTACTTCCCGAACTGCATTTTCACGCCCACGACCGCCTGAAACTCACCCTCTCCTTGCTCGCCGGGTTCAGCTTGATGGCCCTGACCGGCGGCTTGGACTGGATGTTCCATTGATGAGGCTCAAGTCGGGCGTGACGACCGCCCGATTGGGGCTGGTGTGGATCGTCACAACACGCACACTAGTCCCAAGGGACAGGTGGAATGAAGGGTTCGGGCCGACTCGTTCTTTTCGGGATGTTGTTGTCGCTGCTCGTCGGCCCGGGTTGCGCTTCGTGGGAAGCGCGGAGGTTTCAGCGTCGTGATCAGGGGGCGTCGATCGGAGTGGATTGGGGAGAGGTCCCGCGCGGCGCGACGGTCCCACCGGCCGCCTTGGGCGTTGATCTGATTTAGGCCCTGGACCCATGTCAAGATCGCGATAATCGGAAAAGTCTCACTCGCCGGACTGGGACTGGTCGATCTAGGGTCTGTGGCGGCTGGAGTCCCCCCGTCCGGCCCGCGCCCTTGGTGAACGTCGTTCCCAGGACACGTTCCGAGACCTCCGGCAGGGCTTGCCTTATATGTGGTTTCCCCGGGCGTTGCTCACGTGGGGCCTGTTCACGGGTTGCCTAATGTTCTGCGGCGGAATGGCTTGGGGTCAGGGACCACCCCAAGACCCAGGGCCCGGGGTGCCTCCGGTGGAAGGGGGCCCGACCTCGCGAGAGGCCCAGCTCGAAGAGCGTGTCCGACAACTCGAGGCGATGGTCGAGCGTCTGGCGAACCAGGTCAACCAGGTGAACGCAATCCCGCGGATTCCTCCGCTGCCCGATCCCTATCAGGGGCCGAGGCCCGCCCCTTTGCCCGGCGACACGGCGAGCCGCGAAACCGGGACGCCCGCGACCTTGGCCGTTCCGTCGTCGATGGGTGGACCGGCCGCGCCGGGGCAGTCGATGCCGCCCAACCCGCCCCCTTCGCCCAAGTACAACTCGCCTGCCACGTTGGACAGCATCAAGGCCAACGTCAAGTTCGGACCCGGTTTCGAGATTCGAACCGAGGACGAGGAGTACATCCTCCAGTTTCACAACCTGACGCAGATCGACTACCGAGGGTATCTCCAGGGGGGCCAAAACCCCGTTCACGACACGTTTACGATCCCGCGCCAGTGGTGGATGTTCAGCGGCCGGCTGGGCAAACCGTTTGGGTACTTCGTCTCGTTCGCCAACGGCTTCGACAACCTGACCATGCTCGACGTCTTCGCCGAGATCGACTACGACCCTCGCGCGCGGCTTCGCCTGGGCCGCATGAAGACGCCGTTCACCTACGAGTTCTTCGTCGAACCCGTTCAGGGCCTGATCCTTCCCGAACGGTCGATCTTCTTCAACAATTTCGGCCAGAACCGTGACGTGGGCGGGATGCTCTACGGCCGTCTTTTCGACAACCACCTCGACTACGCGGTGGGCCTTTGGAACGGCTTTCGCAACGGCTTCATCGACAACAACGACGGCAAAGCGGTCTCGGCCTACCTGAATTACATGCCCTTCAGGAATTCCGAGGGCTCGATCTTCCAGAACCTGGACATCGGCGGCTCGGTCTTCGCGGAGCACCTGGCCAATCCGCCCGTCCCGCAGACGTTCCGGACGATCGTGCCCACGGTCGGCAACTCGGTGGCGGGGGTCGAGTTCCTCCGTTTGAACAACAATGTTCGCGAGCAGGGTTTCGCCGGGTTATGGGACGCCCACATGGCCTACTTCTATCGCGGACTCGCCGTCATCGGCGAATACGCGGCGGGCCGGCAGAACTACGCCCTGACGAACAACCTCGACCAGCGCACGTCGGTCGGGGTGCAGTCGTTCTACGTCGAGTGGGGCTGGCTGCTCACGGGCGAGACGCGGAGCGGCTTGGGCCTGGTCAAACCCAACTCACCGTTTGACCCGCGTCCCAGCAAGTTCGGCATCGGGGCCTGGGAGTTGACCGGCCGGGTCGAGCACCTCGACATCGGCAAGAACGTCTTCACCGGCGGCTTCGCCGACCCCAACCTCTGGGCCAATCGGGTCGAGACGTTCAGCCTGGGCTTCAACTGGCACCTGACCCAGTACCTGAAGATGTACTTCATGTGGGAACACGCCGTCTTCAACGACCCGGTCCTCTTCGCCCCGGGACGCTTCCAAGAGACGAGCGACCTCTTCCTCGCTCGATTGCAAGTGTATTTCTAGAAGGCAAAAAAAATGTGAAATGCGGTTGACAAGACACGCAGAGTCTATCCAAAAAAATAACAATTCGAGCGACACTAGGCCTCCCAGCGACCGAGGCCTCCCTACGTCGAAAATCGTCAAGGTTCTCCTCGTCGTTGCCATGTGCCCAGTCGGCATAGGTTTGGGGCTGTTGATATCGGGGTTACGGAACACGGTCGTCAGTGCGACCAATGTGCCGGTAACGGCATTTCCATCCCCCCCTTGCACACCTCTCTACGGAGAGGACTCGATGTCGGTGAATACGACGGTTGATTCCTTTGGCAATCCAAAGTTCGATGTGCAGTTTACTGTCAAATGCACAAAAGGTAATCAAGACTGTAATTACTGTCTCAAGTTATTATGCTATCGAAGCGAGTCAACAGACGGGACCACTTTTTTACGAGATTACCAGCTAGAACGCTATCAAGCCGGTCACATCTCCCCCGGCCCAGAGAGAATTCGACCTCCAGCTTGCATGCGAACCCCCGAACTCCCCCAACCCAGCCAATGTGAGAACATTCACTCGTAGCGTTGACCTTGAGAAAGGTCCGTCACAGTTCGCGAACGCTACCCACTACAAGTACAAGATGATCGTCAGGCTCGACTTGGGAACGCCTTGCACGGGAGCTTCAGACGACAATCTCATCTTGGAACAAGAGTTCTTATCGGGAATTTTTACATATTAATTGTATGTAGGACTTGAGTCTTCTCGCCGTCACGAACTCTGAACGGTCTCTTTCAGGAGCGCACGAACCATGGCGAAGATCGATCGCATCTTGGCGCTTTTCGGAGCGGTTTGTCTGGTGGCCGGTTGCTTCGTATCATTCGGGACCGCTTCCTTGCCGTCGCGGAGTACCGATCCCTTCGCGATCACTCGGATCGATTTCCAACACTTCGAAGCCGACGGCCGGCCGTCCCCGAATGAGGGACATCGTCATTCTGTGGACCGAACGGTCACGGCCGACGGCAAGCGGGGCCGGACGACGGTCCTCTCACACGCCACGATCCGTCCCGACAAAGATGCTTGGTACGCTGTCGAAATGATCATCTTCGAAGAGGCCGCCGACCCGGAATTCGACCCCGGCGACGGTTGGCCCCGTGGTGTGACCGGACCACCCGTCGATCTGCGGGCCTCCACGACGGCCGACCTCGCCCTGCTCAAGGACAAAGGGGGCCGGTTCGCCATCTCCTACGAAGTCGCCTTGCCCAAGGGCAAGTACCGCATTCGCACCAACCTCTTCAAGGGGGACGGCCCTTCGACAACGGACAACCAGTACGAACGCGTCGCTGTGTATGTAGCTAAATTCGAAGTCAACCCCAGCCCCAAGTAATCGACCATCCGACGAGCGACCCGGCATCGCGGCGGCCCGAGTTTTTCAATGGTGAGTACGAACTGTCGCCGTGCCGGGACACCCATTCGACGCGAAGGATGTGGCGGGTTCCCGCGCGGGCGGGCCAGGCCGTTCGCCGCGTCGCGATGGACGGCCTGGGCCCTTGTGGCGTTCAGGCATCGTCGCGAGCGACTTTGAGGCCCGCGATCACCGCCGACCTAGGCTTCCAAAGGGTGAGACACCGACGCGCCGCGTGGCGAGGTCGGCCATGACTTCTCTCAACCCCTTTGGAGTCGAGGGCCACGGGACCACCATGTCCGCACTCCGAGCCGGCCATTCTCGCTGGCGCGTACTCATCATCGACGACTCCCGTTTCGACCGGGTCCGACTCCGCCTTCTCCTGGAAGACGAGGGTGTGGACCTCATGGAGGCGGCGGATGGCGAAGGAGGCGCGGCGCTCGCCAGGTCGGAACGGTCGGACCTCATCCTCCTCGACTACCGGATGCCCGGGTGCGACGGCTTCGACACGATCCGTCTGCTCAAGGCCGACCCGCGCACCGCCACCATCCCGGTCATCATGGTCTCGGCCGCCAGCGATGTCCTCTTGCGCGCCCAGGGCCTCGACCTGGGGGCCGTCGATTTTCTCGTCAAGCCGGTCGATCCCGTCGAGCTTCGCGCACGGGTCCGGGCCGCCTTGCGGACCAAATCGATGCACGACCAACTCGAGCGCCGCGCGTACATCGACGGCCTGACCGGCCTGGCGAATCGCTCGGCGCTCGATGAGTGGCTTCGCGCCGCCTGGGCGGCCTGCGAGCGGCGCGGGTCCAGCCTGGCCGCCATCATCGTGGACCTCGACCACTTCAAACAGATCAACGATCGCTATGGTCACGGGATCGGCGACGAGGTCCTCCGCCGGTTCGCGGCCACGCTCCGCGAGGGGATTCGCCTGACCGACTTCATCGCCCGTTACGGCGGCGAGGAATTCGTGGTGATGGCCCTGGATTGCAAGCTCCCAGGGGCGATCACGGCCGCCGAACGCATCCGTGCCAGCGTGGCCGCGCTGTCCCTCGACTTCGATGGCCGACCCTTGCGGTTCACGGCCAGCGTGGGCGTGGCGGCGACCGGCGAGGTCCTGCCCTCAAGCCCGACGGAACTCATCGCCGACGCCGATCGCGCCCTCTACGCGGCCAAGGTGGCGGGTCGCAACGTCGTTTGGTACTGGGACGGCACGACCGTGGTGGCGGGTCCTCCTCGGGGCCTGCCGCCGATTGAAGGACCGACGACCGCCGAACCGGCGCGGGCCCTGGCCCTGGAAATGGCCCCGTGACGAGGGCCCTTCAGCTTGGGCCGATCGTCACCACCACCTTGCCGCTGAGCGTCCCAGCGCCTTGCAGCGTGTTCTCTTCGAGGAGACGTTGGGCCGCCGGGGCCTCGGCCAAGGGGAACGTCCGACCGACGACGGCCCGGAGTTGTCCGGCGGTCGCCCAGCGATTGATGTCGGCCGCGGCCTGCTTCTGCTCCTCAACCGTCGCGTTGAACATGGCGAAGCCCAAGAGCGAGCAATCGCGCGTGTAGAAGTTGCCCAAGGGCAGACTCGGATGGGCCGTGCGTCCCGCCATCAAGACCATGCGGCCTCGTCGGCGCAGGAGCGGTACGTTCGTCTCCAGGTCCGGCTCGCGCTGGGTCTCGAACCAGACGTCCACGCCGTCGGGCGCGAACTCGGCAAGCCGCGCGGCGACATCGTCGGTCTTGTAGTTCAAGGCCAGGTCGGCACCCAGGGCGCGGCAGAGTTCCTGCTTCGCCTGGGTCCCAGCGGTCGTGGCGACACGCGCGCCGGCCGCCTTGGCCATTTGGACCACCATCGAGCCCACGCCCCCCGCGCCGCCGGACACATAAACCAACTCGCCCGCCTGAAGCCGGGCCGAGCGGAAGAGACCAAGGTGGGCCGTGATCCCAGTGAGGGCCATCGCCGCCGCGTCGGTGTCGGGGACGTTCGCGGGCGTCAAGTAGAGCCAATCCTCGGCGACGGCCGCGAACTCGGCGGTGGTCCCTTGACGGCCGAGCAGCCCTTGGTTCGAGCCCCAGACGCGGTCCCCCTTGCGAAACCGAGCGGCCCCGGGCCCGAGCTTCTCGACCCGGCCGGCCACGTCGCAGCCGACGACGTACGGGAACGGCAAGGGCATCGCCACGGCGCCCGAGCGGAGATACAAATCGATCGGGTTGAAGGCCGAGGCCCCGACCCGAACGAGGACTTCTCCGGGTCCCGGCTCGGGCATGACGAGGTCGCCCACTTGGATAGCTTCGACGGGACCTGTCGCCTCGATGTAGGCCGCGCGCATGATTGGCTTCCCTCCCTCGTCTCATTCAGGAAGCGCAGATATTAGCGTTCCGCTGATCACTCAGCGAGGGTGTCGCGGTTCGATTTCCCGTGGGAGCGGCGCGGTCGCGAGGGGAGGAAATGACGGGCCAGAGAGAAGGAGCGCCTTGGTCTCGCGACGGTTAGAGCGGTTTCCGATTGGGTTGGGTACGACCGACGCGGGTCCGGGGATAGGAGGTTCTCATGCTTCCTCCGCAGCCCCTCCCGGGGCTGAGATAACCCCGGAACGCATCGTTCCTCAGGCCCCATGAATCGTGCCCGACCCAATCGTGGACCGCTCTAGCGCTTGCCCAGGGTCGATGGATGGTCACGATCGGATGGCTGGGTCGCGTGCGGGGCTCGCAGCGCGATCAAGGGCGCCGCGGCACCCTCCTGGTTGGGCCGCTCATCGACCCAGGTGCGCCGACGCTCGGGTCGCCAAACTCCCTGGCGGTCCAGCCAGAACTTCCCGTGACAGTAAACGCACCACCGTGTGGTGAGAGTGCGCGGGTCGTCGGACCACAATCGCGATAACGGGATCAGGCCCCGCTTGGCGCAAACAGGACAGGTCCTTGGGCTGAGCTTCGCGAGGAAGCGCACGTACCAACCGATGAAGATCGTGTTCGTGGCCAGGGCCAACAGGACGGCTCGCGCGTTCTCGTGCCTCGAGAACATGAGGGTCAGATGCGCGTCGTAACACATGAGGGCCGCCGGCATGAAAAGGGAAACCAGCGCAGGCACGACCCAATTGCGCACCGGGTCGGCGCGTCTAAGAAGGGCGATCGCGACACCCAAGAGCCAGGGCAAGACCAGGACCCCGATGGTGACCGCGTTGAAGCTGCCCAAGCCTTCCGGGGAACGGAGGGAGTACCAGAGGACGACGGCGACCAACGCGAAATAGACGCCCGGCACGAGCGCCAAACGTCGCAAGGTCCAGGGAAAGCCATCGGCACGTTCCGATGACATGGAAAAGGTCTCCTCGGTGCGATCGGTCCAGGGCGCGCAAGCGATCAGGCAAGCGACCCCAATCTCGGCCCTGCGAGGAACTCTAGGTCATCCCGCGCGATGATGTGTTCGTGTTGTCGCGAGGCCGATCAGGCCATGCAACGCACCTCGAAGATGCGGGCCTTGTCGTCGCCGTTGGTGGCCAGCACCTTCAACCGAAGGGCTTGGGCCTTTACGGGGTCGAACGTGGCCCGATTCAAACGCTGATGGTTCCCTTCGACACGCTGCAGATCGACCCAAGGCCCATCCGCCGCTGCCCGATACTCGAGGACGTAGTCGCGCACCGTCTCCGGTTGGGGCGCGCGAATGATCCCCTTGGTGATGCTGTCCGACGATGTGAGCGTCAACTCGCGGTGAAACCCCGTGTCGAACGTGATCTGGACAGTACGGATGGTTTGAGGGACGTCCCAGGCGAGCTCGAGCCAGGCCCCGTCGGCCGACATCGGCGCGATCCACTGGTTCGTGTACTTGCCGGGAATGGCGCGGGACCAGCCGTTGAGGACGTTCGCCGCCGGGCCGTCCTTGGTCTCGGCCGACGCGGTCACCTTGGCCAGGCGGGCCAGGTCGGCCGGGTCCTCGTTCTTCAGACCCCGGATCGTCTGGTCGTCCCTCAGGAGCGTCTGTTGGAGCTCGAGGACCCGCGAACGGTCCTCCGCGAGTTGACGGGGCGAGAGGCCCCGCTTTACGCAGAGGGCGGCGGCCGTGCCCGTCGCTTGACCGATGACCGCGCATGTGGCCATCACGCGCGTCGACGTGAACGCGACGTGCGTTGCGCTGATATTTCGTCCGGCCATCATCAGGTTGGGGACGTTTTTGCTATAGAGTGATCGCAAAGGGACGTTATAGACCTCGCCGGTCTTGATCTGCACGGCGGGGGGGAGGTCGGGACGGTCAAAGCCGCCGGGCGGGTGGTCGTCCATGGGCCAGCCGCCGATCGCCACACCGTCGTCGAAGGGGTCGGCCAGGCCCATGAGGTCGTACTGGTTGAGCATGTGGTCGCCCACCAAGCGGCGGCTCTCGCGCTTGCCGGGCATCATGCCGACCCAGTCCATCGCCCAGTTGGCTGAATTCGGATGTTCCCCGCTGTTCTTGATGAAGTCCCAGACCCCCATGACGATGGAGAGCAGCTCGAACCGGATGCGTTCGTTGTCGCGGATCGTGCTGATCTCTCCGCCCCACTCGATCCACCAGTAGCCATATTCCCAACTGCTGGTGGAACGTTTCGTGAGCATTTCCTTGGTCACCTTTCGCGCCCATTTGGGGGGCGTGAAGGGCATCGGCTTGTCGTGCTTGCGGGACGTGAAGAGGATGCTCGACCCCAGGGTCTCCTTGTCGGGCACTTCGGGGGCCAGCGATTCCTTGAACTCAGCGCGGGCCTCGCGGCCGTAACGCATCTCGGCGCCCGCCTCCAGGCCGAGACGGCTGTCTCCGGTGCAATCCAGATAAAGCTTGGCCTTGATCCGATAGAGATGTTCGGTCTTGTCGCTGCGGACCAACGCGCTGTCGATTTGGCCGTCCCTCATGGCGACCGAGAAGAGGGGAGCGTCGAGAAGGAGGGTGATGTTCGGTTCGCTGACGCATTTGTCGTAGAGGAGCAGGTCCCAGAGTTCCCAGCAGCGTTGGGGGTTGTTGACGGCGTCGTCGAGGCGGAACTCTTCGATGAGGCCCCCTTCGCGCCAGCCGGGGCGGCCTTTGTGCGTGTTCGCGCCGACGACGTGCATCTTCACTTCGCTGGAGGAATTGCCGCCAAGTCGGGAGCGGTCTTGGCAGATGAGGACCTTGCAACCATGTCGCGCCGCGGCGACGGCCGCGCAAACGCCCGCGAGGCCGCCGCCGGCGACGAGGACATCGCAATCGAGGTCCACGAGGGCCATGTGGGGCTCATGCGAGGCGGGGTCGAAGAGGACGTCTTTGGGGGCGATCCGCCGAAACGCGTCGCGAACATCGGCGGGGGGCCCAGCGGCGATCGGGGCGCCGTCGGCCCGAACGATCAACGAGTAGCCGGCGGTCATCCCCAAGCCCGTGGCGAGAAAGTCGCGGCGTTTCATGCGAGGTACTCCGGAAATGAGACAACCCGGACGGCCCTGTCAGGTTACTCCAACTCCCGACGGTTGACCATCGACCGCCACACTGTTCGCGAGAAACCGGCGCGGTCCGAGTGGCATCACGGCGCATCCGGAGACTTCTCCGGCTTTTTCAACGACAAGGCCCCGCCGGAGTTCGTAGAATCTGTCAGGTGATCCGACTCTTCTTGTGTTCGCGCCTGGGGAAGGAAGCACCCGATGTATCACGCGATCCTTGGGGCGTACCTCGTTGGTGTGTGTCTGGCCGGGCAGGCCCCTTCGGGCCCCCGGACCGACCGCGACGACGACCGGAAGGCCCTTCAGTCCTTGAACAAGGCCCTTTCCGACGCCGTCCTCCGCGGTGACGCGAAGGCCGCTTCGGCCCTTTTTCAGACCAATGCGCGGTTGACGACCGAGGACGGTCTCGTCATCGAGGGCCGCGATGAGATTGAGCGCTACTTCGCCGGCGCTTTCAACCTTCATCCCGGCCTGAAGATGACGATTACGTCCACAAACACGCGCTTCCTCGGCACCGATTCGGCCGTGGATGAAGGGACCACCGTCGTTGAGCGATCTGACGGCGCACGCCATTACGCCCGCTATTCGGCCCAGGTCGTGAAACAGGACGGCGCCTGGCGATTCGACAATGTCCGCGACGAGACCGAGCGCGACGTGAAACCGGGCGAACGCCTGAAGGAACTCGCCTGGCTGGTCGGCGACTGGGTCACCGAGGGGGACGACGCGGTCGTGAACTCCTCTTGCGCCTGGGACGAGGACCACGTCTTTCTCATCCGAAAGTTCACGGTGAAGGTCCAGGCCAAGGTCGTGCTGAAGGGGGAACAACGCATCGGTTGGGACCCTCGCTCCGAGCAGTTCCGCTCATGGTCGTTCGACACCGACGGCGGCTTTCACGAAGGGTCGTGGTCACGGCAGGGGGACGCTTGGCTCATCCGTGATCGCGGCGTGAGGGCCGACGGTCGGACGGTCGAGGCGACCCACCAGGTCCGCCCAACCAGCCCGCAAATCATCCGTTGGACGACCGTCGATCGTTCCATCGGCGGCCAGGCCGCGACCGACCTCGACGAATACGTCTTGGTGCGCAAGGCCCCGGAACCGCGAAAATAAAGCGACTTGATTGAAGGGAGAGGTACGATGAAAGCGCGATGGGTCTTACTTGCCGCCTTGATGAGTTCGTCCCCAGCCTGGGGGCATGGCTTCGGCGGGATGCACGGCGGCGGCGGCGCCATGCGGGGTGGCTTCGGCGGCATGCGCGGCGGCATGCCCAACATGGGGGCGATGCGCGGCGGCATGCCCAACATGGGGGCGATGCGCGGTGGCATGGGGAACATGGGCGGCTATCACCCGGCGTTCTCGCCCCAATCGAACTTCCACGCTCCCAGCTATGGCGGGGGTAACTTCGCGGGTCATGGCGAACTTGGCCACCAAATCAACAACAATGTCGGCAATCTCGGACGCTTCGAACCCCGCGGCAATGCGAATACGAACATCAATCGCGCCGGCGGATTGAACAACCGGGGAAACACCAACACCGGGAACATCGGCAATCGAGTCGGCAATACGAACATTGGCAACACGAACATCAACCGGATCGGCAATACCACGAACATCGCGGGCAATCGCTTCGGGCCGGGCGCCTATCACGACGGCTGGCGCAACCCCTACTGGGGCTATCACGACGGCTGGGTCCACGGTTATTGGGCTGGGCATTACGCCAACCGCTGGGCAGGCGGTCCGTGGGGCTGGTACGGCGGCTGGGGTGCCTGGGGACCGGGGCTCGGTTGGGGACTGGCCTCTTGGGGCCTCGGCTCCATGTGTTACGACTGGGGCCTCGCCACTTACGCGAACCCCTATGTGGTCATGGCCCAGCCCGACGTCCCACAAACGATCGTTTATAACTATACTCAACCGATCGACACCAATTCAGCGGCGCCGTCGGATGAGGAATCGCGGCCTTCGATCGGCCTTTTCGACCAGGCCCGCGCTGAGTTCAAAGGGGGTGATTACAAAGAGGCCCTCACCCTGAACGATCACGCCTTGAAGACGCTGCCCGACGACACGGCCTTGCATCAATTCCGGGCCCTGACCCTCTTCGCGCTGGGACGCTACGACGAATCGGCGGAGGCCCTGTACGCGGTCCTTTCGGTCGGCCCGGGTTGGGATTGGACCACCCTGATCAGCCTCTATCCCAACGTGGAGACCTACACCAAACAGCTTCGAGCGGCCGAGGACAACGCCCTTGCGCACCCCAAGGCCTCGGCCGTCCGGTTCGTGCTGGCCTATCACTACTTGACCGCCGGCCACACCGACGCGGGCCTCACCGAGTTGAAAAAGGTCGTCCAACTCAACCCGCGCGACGCGCTCTCGAAGCAACTCATCCAACTCTACGAGGCCCCCGAACAACCGGCACCGACCTCGCCGACCACCGCCGACACCAGCGCGAGCGCCCTCGCGGCTGACGCGTTGAAGGGTGCTTGGCGGTCGCAGCCGACGACCGGCGTGGACGTTCGCCTCGACTTGGGGGAAGACGGTAAATTCACGTGGACGGTGACGCGCGCGGGAAAATCCCAGTCGTTCTCGGGCGAATACACATACGGCCAGGGCATCCTCACGCTTGTCCAGAAAGAAGGGGCCCCTCTTGTCGGCCAGGTGTCGGCCCGAGGGACCAACGCGTTCGCGTTCAACGTGCCGGGACAGGCGGGCAGCGACCAGGGCCCCGTGTTCACCAAGACATCTTCGTGAGGCCGCGCGAGGATCCGGTCGCGGAAACGCGGTCGCCTCGGCGACGAGACGATTTCGAAGGCCCCACATATCGAGGACCGCGACACCGAGATGGAAACGACCTTGGGCGTTTTGGTTGGCATCGGCTTGAGCGCGGCCTGCGGGTTTCGCGTCTTCGTGCCGCTTCTGGGCATGAGCGCGGCCCACATGGCCGGGCACCTTTCGCTCGCGCCGGGTTTCGACTGGATCGGCTCGTGGCCGGCCCTCATCGCCTTCG
>CALLYK010000285.1 GCA_937858365.1 uncultured Isosphaeraceae bacterium
AGGCCGCGCCACATTTTCAATTGAAGGTAGTTCCACTCGTTGTCCATCGTGGCCCCGCCCAGGCTCGCGATGGCGGCGCAGTGATTGACGCGCTTTGTGGTCTTGGCGCCGTTGGGCCCCGCGAATTCCATCGTCTCCACAAACGTATCGTCGCGTGTGGATTTGATCCGTTCGGCGATCCGCTCCATCGCCCAATCGAGTTCGACCTCCTCCCAGGCGGTGCCTCCGGGGCGTCGGTACTTTGCCTTGGTCAGTCTCTCGGGGTTCACGGCGAGTTGGAACGTGGCGGCCCCTTTGGGGCAAAGTGTGCCGCGATTGATGGGGCTGTCGGGGTCCCCTTCGATGTTGACGATCTGGCCGTCGCGGACGCTGACGACCTGCGAGCACCCGACGGCGCAATATGGGCAAACGCTCGCGAACTCGCGAGCGCCCTGGATCTTGAGCTTGGGGGCCTCAGATGGCGCCGGAACGAAACCCAGGCCGGCAAGGCTTCCGGCGGCGAGGCCCGCTTCTCGGAAAAACTCACGACGGTTGTTCGTTGAGGAATTCATCAGTCGTGTTCGTCCCCCGTGACTAGCCGTGACCCATGTCCTGGATCACTTCGCGAGCCCGGCGCATGAGCGGGCTCTCCTCTTTGGCGGCGCCTGGGAAATTGGTGAGAGATGAGACAAGGAGCGCAGGTCGCCAGGAGGGCTCGCCGACCAACACATGTTCCTCCCAGGCCGCTGCGCCATATTTGTAGTCGTGACTGTCGCGTCCCTTCCGCAGGACCATCGAGCGGCCGACCGCGTAAACGTCCTCGGCCGAGCCGCCGCGCGCGAGGTATCCCAAGACCTTGCGTGAGGCCTTCATCCGGTCCCTATCGAGTTCGCTGAAGATCTCGGCGACCGCTTCAATCCCCTTGGAATCTGGGTCGAGGGGCGTCAGTCGTTCGATCGTGGTTCCTTCGGGTGGCTTGACACGCTCGCGGAAGAGCGGCACCCAGCCGACCGCCTGCAAGAGCGCGAGCTTGCGGTTTGTGTCTTCGCCGCTCGCGCCGAAAATGTAGTGCAAGGCATTGGTCGAAGTGACCGCGTGCAGGGCCTGAATTCCAGGGTTGCGCATCATCAGGTCGCCGGATGCGAGGACGACCGCGTCCCAGAGGGTTTCGGGGGCGATGCCGTCGTTAAGCATGGCGGTCGCTTTTGCGCAAGCCTCCTCGGCCGAAGCCTGACGAAGGGCCTCAAGCATGGCCCTCGTCGCTCCGACGTCGGCGCGGCCCTTCTGCCAGCCGGCCCGGACCTTGGCGGCGTTGACCAGGTTGACGTCATAAGGACCGACTGGGGCCGCGGTCTTGTCGCCTTGAAGGTCGAGTAGACCGAAGGAAAGTGAGCGCAGTACAGGTTCGCCGTGTTGCCAGCCGATCGCCTGCAAGGTCCGCCAGCATTGCATGGCGAAGATGGCCTTGTGGCCGATGTTGCGGTGGTCTCGGATGGCGAACCGCCAAAGCGGCTCCATCACCTCCGCGGCGCCCGCCGAACGGCAAAGGCCCGCGACGGCGGCATCGGCCTTCTCGGCGTCCCACGCCTCCATTGCCTCGCCGAACGACTTCTTGGCCTGGGTTGGTGACGGTACTCGGGCCTCGTCCACTCTCGCCAGGGTCCAGTCGCCCTCCTTCACGTCCTGCGCTTGGGAGTTCTTAAAGTTGTCAAGGGCCCAGATCATCGGCAAGAGTCGATCCCGGTCGCCGGCGACTTGGCCGAGGAGATGGGCCGAGTTGATGACCATGACCGCGTGGAACTTGAATCCCACGGGTCGAGGCTTGATCTCGCGAATCCCGGCCAGAAAGAGGCCCGCCATCAAGTCTCGGTACGAGAGGCCGGACTCGAGTTTTTGGATCGCGACCTCGAAGATGCGGTCGCGGGGGGTCTCTTCGATCCATCGGACCACGGGTTCGATTTCGGGGCGAAAGCGGACGGCCTCGGGCGTGACGACCATGTCGGCGGCATTGGCAGGTGTGATGTTGCCTAGCGACGCCCACCCGGCCCCCAGTCCGAGCGACGAGGCGACTTGCAGGAACTGACGACGACCCGATCGCATTTCCATGGGAGGTCTCCTCATACTCATCCCGCGCGGGGCCCGGCCCTGTCGGCCGGCCCGGGTCTCTTCGTGACCGAACGGGCAGGACGACATTGGTCAGGATAGATCAACGGACGCCGCGGGAACAGGGCGCGGTGCCCCTAGCGTTGCGGCATCTGCTTGCGGGCCTCGGTAATCAGCGTCTTGAGGTCCTTGACGAGACGGTCCGCATCGGCGGCAGCTAGACCCGATTCGCTGAGCAGTGTTTTCATCTTGGTGGCCGAACCATCCATTTGTTCGCGGGTGTGGCCAATCGGACTGACCACGTCCCTCAAGTGAGTCGCGAGTTCATGCACTTGTTCATCACTGAGTTTCGCTCGAATTTTGGGGTAGCCCGCCAGGAAGTCGTTGAGCACTTTCTTGATTTCGGTGGAGCACGACTTGGCGGCGCCGTCGGCCAGGTCTTTCAGGTCGTCTTCGATGGCCTTGCGATGCTCGGGTGCCAGGCTTGCGTCGGGTGCCACCGATTTGAGGTCTTCGGTGAGTTTGTCGAGCTTGGCCTGCTTCGTTGCGCTGATCGGGTCCCCTGCCGGGGCGGTCTTGTAGGTGGAATTCTTGACGGGTGGGATGAACATCCTGCCCCCGGGTCGCCGGCCGCGCTGGGCCTCGGCGGGACCGGCGATCGAAAGTGTGACCAAGCCTGCAAGGAGGAGCAGCATCGCGCCTTTCATGCGAAAGTCCTCGCGTTGATGCGGCCAGGGGGGGAGGGCCGAAAGTCGGAGAAGGCGGGTTTGAGTGACACAACAAGCATATCCGATCCGAGAGACGGTCACGAGTTCCGGCACGAAAAAGTAATAGCTACGTTCCTGCGGCCTTCTTTTCGCATGACCGCGGCTGGTCCATCGGCTAATCTCGGGGCCCTCTCGACGAACAACAACCTAGCCTCAAAGTCCGCCCTCCTTCTTGGCAGTGAGAGGTCCGAACCATGTCTGACGATTCCATCATGACTGATGAGGACCAGCAGCACGCGAACGTGGTCCCCGTCGCCGAGTCGGAAGGTGATGAACTGCCGTGCGAATTCCAAGGTGGGCCTGACGTCGTCGCCGTCGCCGACGTCCAGCCTGAAGAAGAGGTCGCGCCGGCCGTCGGGCCCGTTCGACCCGAGGAGCGCGTCAGTTCGGTCGATGTTCTGCGAGGCGTCGCGCTTCTGGGCATCCTGGCGATGAACATCGCCAGCTTCGGCGCGCCTGGTTCGGTCTATTCCAATCCCCAAGCGGGACGAGACGATTGGGGCCTGAACGACTTCCTTTGGACCTTCAATCACCTCATCTTCGACACGAAGATGATGAGCCTCTTCTCGATGCTCTTCGGGGCCGGTTTGGTGCTGATGGGGGACCGGGCCGACGCGAAGGGGCGCAAGTTCGCCTGGTTCTATTATCGACGGGTCCTCTGGCTCCTGGCGATCGGCCTGGCGCATGCGTACCTAATTTGGACGGGCGACATCTTGGTCCTATACGCGCAATGTGGTCTCTTGCTCTATCCCTTGCGCAAGCTCGCCCCGCATCGGCTCCTGATCCTGGGCATATGCCTTGAATTGATGATGATTCCCATATTTCAAGGTGTCTTGATAAGTATCGAATTCATGAAAGACACGGCCGCCCGGGTGGAGACGATGGAGAAAGCCGGCGAGGCGGTCCCCAAGTGGCGGAAGAAAGTGGGAGACTTCTATAAGAAATCGGTCGAGCCCAACATGAAGCCGAACTACGCGCGAGCCAATCAAGCCCGCGACGAGGAGCTGCGCGCCTATCGGGGGAACTATGGCCAGATCGTCTCGCACCGGGCTGGTGGGCTATTCATGGAGCACACGATCGGCTTCATACTCGGAGGCTGGTGGTTCGTGGGGGGACGAATGTTGATCGGAATGGCCATGATGAAGCTTGGCGTCTTCGCCGCGTCTCGCTCGAGGTCATTCTATCTCGGCATGATGGCCCTGGGTTACGGTCTGGGAATGCCCCTTGTGATCGCCGACACTGTGCTGCTTTACAAGCATCATTTTGGTGGTGAGCACATGATGCGGGGCGGTTTCTATTTGAACTTTTACGGCGGATTGCTCGTGGCCTTGGGCCACGCCGCCCTAGTGATGCTGGTTTATCAATCCGGCCGACTGAAATGGCTAACGCGCCGGCTCGCCGCGGTGGGGCGCATGGCACTAAGCAACTACCTTTTCGACTCAATCCTCTGCACGTTCATCTTTTATGGGTACGGACTCAGCCTCTTCGGCATGTTGGACAGGGCGGGACTCTACGCGATCGTCATCGCAATCTGGACGTTCCAACTTATCATCAGTCCGATTTGGCTGGAGCAGTATCGGTTCGGCCCAGCGGAATGGGTCTGGCGGTCCCTCACTTATTGGAAGCCGCAACCAATGCGTGTTCAGCCGGTCGCGGCCTAATCTCTCTTCGGAAACCGATAGAGAACGACGTTCTTGGTGGCCCCTCCGACGGCGACGACGTCGGGGCGGCCATCACCGTCGATGTCCCCGCCGCGAAGGTCCTGAGCGGCGACCTCGGTGTCGAGCACCGTCCGCTTCCACTCCATCCCATTTCGCCAGTAGATCGAGACCCGATGGTCCCTGCCACGGTGGCCCGCGAAGACCTCGGAGCGGCCGTCACCATCGATGTCGGCCACCCAGAGGGCGTGACCGTCTTGAAGGGTCGTGTCGAGCACCTCGCGGGCGCCGAAGCGTAAGGTCCCTTTGGCCTCCTCCGCGTAAGCGACGACGTCGCTGCCGTGCCAAGGCTCCAAAGTGGCCAAGAACTTGCGGCCATCAGATAGAAAGCCGACGTGGACCTCGCTGCACCCCTTCTTCGGCGCCTCACCAGCCGCGCCCGGCACCAGCACACGTCTTGTCCAAGCGCCCGACTCCTGACGCTTCATCCAAACGATCCCTTCATTTCCAGCCGCGAGAATGTCTGAACGGCCGTCCTCGTCGAGGTCGAGGACATCGATCGCATGGAGGACGGCCTGCGAGCCGGCCACTTCCCGAGGCCACGGAGTGGTCTGAATCGCCTTCTTGGGTCGTAGGACCAACACTTCGGCCAGGTCCTGCGCGAAGATCGGCGGCTGCGATTTCGGCCCGAAAATCGGGGCGACGATCAAGTCGAGGAG
>CALLYK010000286.1 GCA_937858365.1 uncultured Isosphaeraceae bacterium
GCGCACATACAGCAGATACGCCCCGGCCGCGGCCCCGGCGGTGCAGGCGGCGCCGAAGAGGAAACCCGCCAGGAATCCGCCGCGCACGGGCTACTTGCCGGCGTCCAGGTTGCCGGGGAACGAGCCGACCAGCCGCCGCAGGCTGATGTCCGCCAGCGACAGGTCGAAGCGCGCCTGCGCCACGCCCACCTGGGCCTGCACCAGCGAGTCCTGCGCCGTCAGCAGGTCCAACTGCGTGGCGGTCCCGGCCTCGTACTGCAGCCGCACCAGGTCCAGCGTCTCCTGCGCCAGCGCCACCGAGCGCTGCGCGACCTTCAGGCCCTCCTGCCGCGTCTGCGCCGTGCGCCGCGCGTTCAGGATGTCGTCGGCGATGGTGTCGCGGAGCTGGCGCAAGCGCCAGCGCGCCTCGGCGGCCTGCGCCTTGGCGGTCAGGCGCGCGGCGTCGCGGTCCAGGCCATCGAAGAGCGACCAGTCGAGCTGCAGGCCGGCGGCGTAGGAGTCCACCCGGCCCGCGAAGGCCGTGGCGTTGGTCAGGCGGATGTTGCCGAACGCCGCCAGCGTCGGTGCCCAGCGCAGCGCCGAGGCCAGCGAGCTCGACTCGGCCACCTGGATCTGCGCCTCCAGCGCCGGCACCTCGGGGCGGCTGTGCAGCGCCTCCTGCACCAGATCCCCGTCGCTGCGCAGCTCGGGGCCGGCCTCCGGGGGCGGGGCGACCTTGAAGGGCTCGCGCACCAGGACCAGGGTGTCCAGCACCCGGTAGGCCGAGCCGCGGCTGTCCTCGGCCTCGCGCAGGCGCTGCTGCGCCTGGATCAGGGCCAGCTCGGCGCGGGTGACCTCGACGCGGTTGACCACGCCGGCCTCCAGGCGGGCGCGGGCGTTGGTCAGCGTCGTGCGCGAGACGTTGATGCCGTTCTGCCGCGCCGCGACCAGCTCGTCGCTGCCGGCGGCGGCGTAGAAGGCCGAGGCCACCGACTGCAGGAGCTGCGCCTCGGTGGCGTCCAGGTTGCGCCGCTGCGCCACGCGCCCCTGCTTGGCGCCGCGGATGGCGGCGTAGGCCGGCGGCACGAGGAGCGGCAGGCTCAGCGAGATGGTCGCGTCGAGCTGCGTGCGCGGGGTGATGACGATGTCCTTCGGCGCCGCCTTGGCGAGGGTATCGGCGATGGCGCTCGACGAGACCGCGTCCGGGATCTTGCGGGCCAGGATGGTCTGGCAGGCCGCGTCCACCGCCGCCCGGTTGGGGTCCGAGAGGGGCGTCTGCTGGCAGTAGAGGAAGATCTCCGAGGTCGCCAGGCCGCCCATGAAGCTGGTCTGGCGCGCCAGATCGCCCAGGGTCGCGCCGTTCAGGATGCTCCCGAAAGCCGAGAGGCGGGGATCGACGCCGCCCGACTGGTACACGATGAGGTGGTCGCCTCGCACGGGGCGAGCGTCGAGGATCTCTTCGCGGAGGACGGGCGCGTGCACCGACGTGCGCTCGCCCACGACCTCGGGCTGGAAGAAGCTCGTCAGGAGGTAGCGATCGCAGAAGGGAAGCTTCGCCTTCACCATCATCTTGTTGAGCAGGTAGTCGAGCTTCCGGCCCTCGGTGACGGCAGAGGGAAGACTGCAACGCCCTACGATCTGGATGTTGTCGAGGCTGATGATCGGCACGCCGTGGAGCATCGCGTAGAGGTGCGTCCACGACTCGAAGTCGCTGATCACGACGTCCGGCTCGAACCCGTCCGCCGACCACACTGTCTTGCAACAGGGTTTGAGACACTGCAAGCAGTGAATCGACCCGTGGCACTCGTGGATGCTGTCCTGGTCGAATCCAGCCTTCTGAAACTGCCCGTCCACATTGCTCGTGAAGACGAATGCCCCGCCCGGCATCCGTTCCGCCCAGCGCCGCAAAATTTGAAACCCCTCGTGCGGAACCGTACTGCGATACAGATTCAGCCGATGCCCGAAAAAGCCCCACGCCAATTCCGGATCGCTGTGAAACCAATGCGGCGTCGACAACTGCGAAAACGATTTTCCCCGAAATGGCGGATACGCCTTCCAGAAGCCCTCGTTCCCCCGAAAGTCGGGAAGACCACTATCGACCCCCATGCCGGCGCCCGCGGCGATGAGCAGAGCATCCGCCTCGCGAATGACTTGCGCCGCCTTCCTGCAAAGTGCTTCGCATTCCTGGTCCATAGTGTGGCCCCACTTCCGCCGGTCCCTTAAGCTCAAGCGTAACCCAACCGCCCATACCGATCGAGCCCGCGTCGGCCCTGGTTTTCGAGGACATCTTCTCCATGAAATGGCTGCTGGTATTCATCCCGATCGCGCTGGGCCTTCGCTTCGCGAGCGCCGATCCGATGTGGGTCTTCTTCGCGTCGGCCCTGGCGGTGATGCCACTCTCGGAGATCATGGGGGAGGCGACGGAAGTGATCGCCGAGGTCTTGGGGCCGCGGCTGGGGAGCTTACTGAACGCTTCGCTGAACAACGCCCCGGAAATCATCATCGCCGGTTTCGCCCTCAAGAACGGCCTCGTTGACGTCGTGAAGGCGTCGCTAACAGGGTCGATCCTGGGCAACCTTCTCTTCGGCCTGGGGCTGGCGATGGTGGTGGGTGGCCTCCGGCATGGGGCGCTCAAGTTCGACGAGCACTTCGCCAAGACCCAGGCCGCCTTGCTCACCTTGGCCGTTTTCGGGTTGGTCGTACCGGCCGTTTTTCACACGGCCACGGAAACGTTGCGGTTGGAGATCAGTAAGGAGATCGCCCTGGTCCTGCTTTTCGTTTACGTCGCCGGCCTGGTCGAGACCTTCCGCAAGCCCAAGACCGCCTCAACCACGACGATCCCGGGGGCCTCGACCCGCGACAAGCAAGAGCACGGCAAGTCCGTCGGCCCCGCTTGGCTGACCTGGAAAGTGGCGATCGCCTTGCTCGCGGCCGACACCCTCGTCCTCGCGGTGATGAGCGAAGTGATGACCGACGCCCTGGAGCCGACCGCCACGCGCCTCGGGCTTTCCCCCGTGTTCGCGGGCATCATCCTCCTCTCGCTCGTGAGCAACATCCCGCAGTTTTCCAACGCGATCGGCTTCGCCAAAGAGAACAAGATGGACCTGGCGATCGGTGTGACGGTCGGGGCCAGCACGCAGGTGGCCCTCTTGGTTGGGCCCATTCTCGTTTTGCTCTCACCCTTGCTCGGCCATCAAATGGACCTCCTTTTCCGCCACGTCGAAGTCGTTTCCGCCTTGCTGGCCGTTTACGTGGCGCGGAACTTGACCGTCGATGGCCAGGGCAGCTGGCTCGAAGGGGTCGTACTGGTGGCCCTTTATCTGATGATCGGTTTCGGCTTCTATTCCCTGGCGAGTTGAGGGCGCGACCTTGACAGATGGGGTGACGAGCAGCCGACAATCGGTCGACCCCCTTCAGACGAGGGCTAGGCGCATGTCCCTTGCGATTTGCCTCCTCTTTGGATCACTTCCAGCGACGGTGGACGACTTGCCGCCACCGGCGACCAGGACCATCGACTTCGCGCGCGACGTGTGGCCGATCTTCACAAGGGCGTGCCTTTCCTGTCACGGCGCGGACAAGCAACGAAGCGGCCTGCGCCTCGACCGCAAGGCCGAGGCGCTCCGCGGAGGCGACCTCGGTCCCGCGATCCAGCCAAAACGGTCGTCGGAAAGTCCTCTCATCCATTACGTCGCGGGGACCGATCCCGACATGATCATGCCCCCCAAAGGGGAACGACTCAGCCGTGAAGAAGTGGGAATCCTCCGCGCCTGGGTCGATCAAGGGGCCGAGTGGCCAGAGACCGGGGAACGAGATGGGGCCGCGGCCGGCGAGACGTGGTGGTCGCTCCGACCTTTGAATCGCGTCGCCGTCCCCCTTACTCCCGAGGCCGACAGGGAATGGGCCCGCAACCCGATCGACGCGTTCATCGCCGTGAAACGACGCGAAAAGGGCCTGCCACCCGCCCGCGAGGCCGATCGCCGCACCCTCATTCGACGCCTTGCTTTCGACCTCATCGGCCTACCGCCGACCCCCGAGGAAGTCGCCGCGTTCGAGACGGATCGCGCCCCCGACGCCTACGAACGGTTGGTCGATCGCTTGCTGGCCTCGCCCCACCACGGCGAGCGCTGGGCGCGGCACTGGCTCGACCTTGTCCACTACGGCGATACCCACGGCTACGACAAGGACAAGCCTCGCCCCAACGCTTGGCCCTATCGCGATTACCTCGTGAGGGCGTTCAACGCCGATCGGCCCCACGCGAGGTTCATCACCGAGCAGATCGCCGGGGACGTCGCCTTTCCAGGCACGCGCGACGGTCTGGAGGCCCTGGGTTTCCTCGCCGCTGGACCGTGGGACTTCATCGGTCACGCCGAGGTCCCCGAGACCAAGATCGACGGCAAGATCGCGCGCCACCTCGATCGCGACGACATGGTGGCCAACATCGTGAACACGTTCATGAGTCTCACGATCCAATGCGCTCAATGTCATGATCATAAATTCGATCCCATCAAGCAAGAGGATTATTATCGATTGCAGGCGGTCGTGGCCGCGATCGATCGGGCCGACAAGGCCGTTTATCTCGACCCGGCGGACGGCCGTCGGGCCGAGATGCTCGGGCGCTTGGAACGAAAGCTGAAGACCGAGGAGGCCCGGCTCCAGACCGAAGCGGCAAAGCAAGGGGGAGACGAACTCGCCCAACTCGACCGCGCCTTGAGCGACGCTGAAAAGGCCGCAAAGGCCCCGAGACGCCCCGAGTTCGGCTATCACAGCGTTTTGGAGCCATCCTCCGACCGGGTGAAATGGGTCCAAATCGACCTGGGACGGCCCGTATCGATCCAAACGATTGTCGTGGTCGGCTGCCACGACGATTTCAACAACATCGGCGACGGCTTCGGCTTCCCTCCTCGTTACAAGGTCGAAATTAGCGACGACGACGATTTCGCCAAGGCCCAGATCGTTCTGGACCGGACAAGCGCCGACCAGCCCAACCCCGGTGTGACGCCCGTCAGGATCGAACCGGGCGCGTTGGCTCGGTTCGTCCGCTTCACCGCGACCCGGCTCGCCACTCGTCAAAATGACTACATGTTCGCACTCGCCGAAATCTCGGTCTTGGACGGGGAAGGTCGGAATGCGGCGGACGGCGCGGTCGTCACGGCACTCGACTCGATCGAGGCCGCTCCGCGATGGCGGCGGTCGAACCTCATCGACGGCATTTATCCCGTAAGTACGGGCGGCCTCCTCGCGGAGTTGCGGTCACAACGCCTTGCCGCGTTGGAGCGCCTAGTGGATGGGCCGACACGTACGGGCCTGGTGGAAACGCGAGCGGCCCTTGACCGGCTCGCGGTCGAACGGGCCACCTTGCCGAAGCCGTCGCTCGTTTTCGCCGGGACGGTGCATTCGGGGACAGGGGCCTTCACGGGAACTGGGGCGGTCGGGGGTCGGCCACGGCCGATTCACCTGCTGCCCCGCGGGGACGTTCGCAAGCCCGGTCGCGAAGTGGGGCCTGGCGCGATCGCCGCCGTGAAGGGCCCCAAGCCGATCGACTTGCCCCAAGACCATGAGGAAGGGGACCGTCGGGCCGCCCTGGCACGGTGGATCAGTGACCCGGAAAACCCGCTCACCTGGCGATCAGTCGTCAACCGCGTTTGGCGGCACCACCTGGGACGCGGGATCGTGGAGACCCCCAGCGACTTCGGCAGGATGGGACAACTTCCCAGCCACCCCGAGTTACTCGACTGGCTGGCCCTGGACTTCCGCGACGGCGGCGGTTCGCTGAAGGCCCTTCATCGGTTGATCGTCACGAGCGCCACGTATCGCCAGTCATCGATCGTGGATGAAAGCGCCCGCGCGCTCGACGCCGACAACTCGCTGTTGGCACGGATGTCCCGTCGCAAGCTGGACGCCGAGTCACTTCGAGACAGCGTGTTGGCGGTGAGCGGCCGGCTCGACACGACCCTTTACGGCCCGTCCTTCCAAGACTTCGTCATCGAGAAGCCGGAGCACTCGCCCCATTATCAATATCATCTCTTCGACGCCGACGACCCGCGAGGGCATCGGCGGTCCATTTATCGATTTCTCGTGCGGTCTCAGCAACAGCTGTTCATGACGGCCCTCGATTGCGCGGACCCATCCATGCAGGTGGACCGTCGCAATGAAACGCTCTCGGCCCCGCAGGCGCTGGCCCTATTGAATAACGATTTCATGCTGACGATGGCCCGACATTTCGCGATTCGGGTGCAAGGGACGGCCCATGACACGCCTGGGGACGTGGCGAGGGCCTTCGCCTTGGCCCTGGGTCGCCGGCCGACGGCGGAGGAATCTCAGCGTCTGACCGAATTCGCGAGTCGATTCGGGTTCGTGAATGCTTGCCGTTTGGTCTTCAACCTGAATGAGTTCGCGTTCGTGGATTGAGACCATCAGCGGCCTTGGCGCCTTGGCACGACTTTCTCATGATCGCTGTTGACCCCCTGGGTCCATTCGGCTACAGTTCCGTCGCTCCGAGCTTACCCGTCAGGGTCGATGGGTGGGTCCCTGGGCTGGACCTCGCGATGCGAGTCCTCCAGTCTCGGTGGAGTCATGTCCGACTTCGGAACGGATTCCGTCTTGGCCTTGGGCCCGTCTTCGCGGGCTGCACCATTCGCCGATCACCCCACGCCGACCAACGGCCACTGCGGAGAGACGACCCGTGTCACCCGGTCAGGGTGCGCGCCCGTTTTCGAAACGGGGAGCGGCCCGGCCCGCGGTCTTCGGATCGCCTGCCTCTCGGGATTGGGGTTGAGCCGGATTGTGGGTCAGCCAGGGGCCAGGCTGGTGGACGTCGGATGGAGACTATGTTGGCGAAACTCGGGACGACACAGAAGTCGAGGCCGGACCTTGGTCCCGGTCACTCCAGGGATCGTCGACGGGAAGGAGTTCCCATGCACCGGATGCGACACACTGTCCTCGCGCTCGGCTTGGCGTTGCTGGGCGTGGTGGCCTTGGGACCTCGGGCGTCGGCCGACCTGATCGACCCGAACCCGGCCCAGACTTACCCCGACCTCTTTGGCGGAAACGTCAATGGCAAGGTCACTTACAAGTACGACCCCGCGACCCAAACAGGCAACTTCACCTCGGTGAACCTGCCCTTTTACATCGCGACGGGTCAAGACCCCAAGGACGGCGGCCCTGAGGAACTGTCGGTCGTTCCCAACGCTGACGGTGTCCGGCGCCAAGTGATCAACCTCACCCTGGACAAGAACGGCCAACTCGTCACGAGCGCCACCAATTCTTACGAACTCTACGGCACGGTCGTACTGCCCGCCGTCACCGACAAGTCGGGCGCGGTGACGACCCCGGCGATGACCGTGAGCGGACTGCTGCTCAAGGCCACTCCCACGGCCTTCGGGTCGATGTCCATCCCAGGCAGCGGTCTCAGCACGTTCGACATGAAAATGAACATCACCGGCGGTAGCCTCGCCGATTACTTCGGCAAGAACGCCTATGTCGAGATCACGCCCAAGATCGGCAGCACCTTCACCGGCTCGTTCACTCAGGATTTCGAGGGCTCAAAGGTCACATCGAACACGCGAGGCAACTTCATCTCACCGCCCCCGCTACCCGTGCCGGAACCGGGCACTGTGGTCCTCTTCCTCGCCGGCGGTGTCGGCTACTTCGCCCGCCGACGATTGCGTCGGGCCCGCGGCTAAGGTTAGATTGTTGCTTGACGAAAGTACGAAGCAAGCCGAGTCTCGTAAAGGACTCGGCTTGTTGCATTTTCTACTTCAAATTCAGACAGCCGCCAGGAGTGATTCATCGAACATGCGGCCTTCGATCGCTGCGGCCCTGAGTTTCTCCAGGGCCCGGTCCTGGATTTGGCGGACCCGCTCCTTCGAGACCTCCATCACCTTGCCCACCTGGCTGAGCGAGAGCTTCGGCTTGCCGCCGATGCCGAACCGCAAGGACAACACCTCTTGCTCGCGAGGTCGCAAACCAGCCATCAAGCGCGCAACCGTCTCACTGGTGTCAACCTTCTCTGTACGGTCCCCTTCCGGGTCGCTCATCGTGTGCAGGAGGCTGAAACTGGAATCGTTGTCGAACGTGGCGTCGAGCGAGACGGTCGGCCGCGTGGCCACATGAATGCGCTGGATCATCTCGGCCGTGCCCTCGGTCTTGTCCCGCGTTGTCGGGCCCGCCTTGCCGATTTCGTCCTGGTTCTGGGCGAGTTGGCGGAGATGTCGCGGGCTCAGGCGAACGGGATAGGCACAGCCGGCGACTGCCCTCTGCATCGATTGCCGAATCCACCAGGTGGCGTAGGTGGCCAGCTTGGTTTCGTGGTTCAGGTCGAAGCGGTCGATCGCTTCGAGCAGCCCGCAAAAGCCTTCTTGCAGGAGGTCCGAATACGAGACGCCGCGGTCTCGGAATCTCTTGGCAACGTGGGCGACCAGGCGGAGATTGGCCAGGGCCAGTTTCCCGCGGAGTTCGACATAACGCTGGTAAACGGCCCCCAACTGGGCCCCAACGGCGCCGTCCTGCGTGTACGTTTGTGAGATGAACTGAGCGAGGGCCTGGGGATCGCCGCCGTCTTCAGGCAGCACGGCCCCGGGGACCTTGGCCAGGGCCTCAGCCAGCTTGGTTTTGCACTGGCCGAGTTCGCGGAGCAAGGTGCGCTCTTGGCTCGTCCCGAGCACTTTCGTCGTTTCGCAATCCAGTTTGGCGAGGCCGTCCAGGTCGCTGGGGTCGTGCATTTTTCGCATCTGCGTCTCCTCCGTCTGGGCTGGATCAAGGTGTCGGCCGCGGTGGCGTGTTCGGACGTGTGATCGGGGATTACCGGGGGCCGCGCGGGTCAATCCGCCGCGCGAATTCGGCGAGGTGGGCCAAACGATCGCCGAAGCTCGCGGCGACCAATTGGGCGCGGAGTTCCGGTCGCAGAGCGCGGCCCCCCAAGATCACGGCCGACCCCAGAGCGGCGGCCGTTTTGAAGAAGGGCCCGTATTCGGCCAAGAAACGTTGCTCATCCGCCAGGTGGCAAATGCTCAGCCAAATCAAGCGAGGACGATGTGCGCGAACGGCGTTGGACAAGGAAGCAAGGGGCAGGTTCGTACCCAGGTTCATCGCCTCCCAGCCCAGTTCCGCCAGGGTCAGCTCGCAGAGGAGGCCGCCCAGGGTTGAGTGGTTCCCTTCCGGGGCGGAACCCAACGCCAAAGGAGCACCTTGGCCCTTGCCTCGGCCTTCCCCTTGAATCAACTCCTGAAGGGCCGATTCCACGATGAGCGATGCGCGGTGTTCTTGGTAAATGTCCAAGGAGCCGAGTTGCCACTCCTTCCCGATTCGGTACATGACGGGATGGAGCAATTGGTCGCCCAGGAAAACGGCGTCGGCACCCGCGGCCCGAACCTGCTCAATCAGGTCGCGGGCCTCGGTCGAGCGACCTCGCTTCAAGGCCGTAAGCAACTGGTCTCGAAGGATCTCATCGTCCCGGCCCAGGATGGTCTTGGGCTGGCTCGTCGGCTGCGTTTGGTCGTCCTGACACTTCAGTTCAGGGACGGGAAGACCACGCTCGCGAGCGAATCGCAAAACCGACGACAACTCGATGAGACGATGCCCACCAACCGTCTTGCGGGCCTCGATCAATCCCGAGTCGACCCATCGCTTGATCGTGCTGACCCCCACCCCCAAAGCGGTGGCAACCTGGTGCGTTTTCCAGAGCGTCTCAGACTGGGTGGACATCTGCAACCAAAGCGGGTGAACGGTTTGGACGTATTGGACGATTTCATCCTAGTCCTGAATCGTCCATTCAACAAGGGGGCACTTCGTTTTCTTGGTCGATTTCCGGATCGTTGCTTCTCAAATATTTGCCAATTCGCCCCAGATACCCCCATGAAATGGACGGTTTGGACGATTTTGCGACGATTCAAGTTCGTGCGCCGACCGTCGCGAGGGGACTGTCGCTTCGGCTAGAATTCATGGCCCTTTGATCCCTCTTCAACGCCCCTTACCGGAAAGCTCGGCCATGTCCACGCACGAGGGACGCGACGCCGGACAGGAAGCGACCGACAGTGTCGTCCAGCAACTAATCGACGACCTCCGCTCCGGCGCTCCAACCGCGCGCGAGGCCCTTCTTACCCGGACCGAGGGGCGACTCCGACGACTCACCGCCCGAATGCTGGAAGGCAATCAGGCCCTCTTGCGCTGGGAGACGGTGGAGGACGTCCATCAGGAGGCCCTGATCCGTTTGGACCGGGCCTTGAAGTCGGTGGACGTGCCGACCACCGCCGCCTTCTTTGGTCTGGCCGCTCAGCAAGTTCGTCGTGCCCTCGTGGACCTGGCTCGTCATCATTTCGGACCCGAAGGGCAGGGGGCCCATCACTCGACCATCGGCGGTACCGTTTCCCGTGACGACCGCCTGGCCCTGGCCGGCGACCCCGCCAATACGACCGGCGACAATTCCAGGCTCCTGGCCTGGTCCGAGTTTCACAGGCACGTCGAGGATCTGGACGACGACTCGCGGCAGGTCGTCGAACTCCTCTGGTACACCGGAATGACGCAGGCCGAAGCGGCGCAGGTGCTCGAGGTCTCGGAACGGACGGTGATGAGGCGCTGGCTTTCCGCCCGGTTGCGATTGGTTCGCTCGCTCGGACCAATACTCACCGACCTTTTGGGTATGGAGGTCAACCAAGATGTCCAGCGACTCCATGGACGACCTGGTCTTCCAGGTGCTGCTTCGTCGTGAGGAACTACTCCAGGAGGGGCGTGTTGTCCCCTTGGAGGAACTCTGCGCGGACCACCCCGAACTGCTCGACGAGGTGCGGCGATTGGTCGGCGTCCTCGGAGTGATCGAGCCGCCGACCGACGTACCCATCAGTACGACCCACGTCTTCGGCGGGTCCGCGACGAGGGGTGCCGAGTCGGTCGGGTCGGC
>CALLYK010000287.1 GCA_937858365.1 uncultured Isosphaeraceae bacterium
CGGCTGCCGGTCCAGAGCGTCTCCAGCCGGGCGTGGCCGATGATCAGGGCCTGGAACCGGGGATCGCGGATGTCGTAGGTGCTGCTCATCGGGGGCCCTCGGGTCGCGCTGGGGTCATCAGTTCCCGGCTTCGCTCCGACCGGTTAGCGAGCGGAGGGAGAGAGCGGATTGGCGGGCGGCCGCGTGGGTAGCGCGGCGGGTGTTCGTTGCGAGAACTCGTAAAGGCTACGAACGCTGCGGGCCGTGAAGCTATAGAAGAGGATGGAACTGAGGGCCGTCTGGAAAGGTTCGGAGAGCCTGTTCATGAAGACGGTCGTGCGAACGATGGGGTCGCGATAGACGATCAAGCGGTCCCCCGGCATCATCTGATAGTTGGTGGTCGGGTCGCCGCCCTGCGTGATCGCGGCGTAGTTGACAGGCAGAAACTGGTCGCAACAGGCCCCCGGAGGCGCCGGCCGGACGAGGCGAATGTTGTTGACCGCGGCCGTCGGGGCCAGGCCCCCGCCCGCGTTCAGGGCATCCAGGACCGTCTCGTTCCCCGTGATGGGCAAGCGGCCCGGGGCATTCACGTCCCCCAGGATGTAGAAGTATTTGCTGTTATAAGCACGGACCTCCACGAAGACCCGGTCCGAGAGTCGCGGCGGCACTTCCCGGGCCTCGCCATTCTCGTCGAGTTCCACAAGGCCGAGGGTCTGGTCGGGGATGAACTTCCGCAGGTGGATGACGACCTTCTCCTTGATTTCGTCGGTCGTGAGGCCGGCGACGAAGATGTCGCCGTAGAAGTCCAGGGAGATCTTGCCGTCGGGGCGGACCAGTCGCTCGCCGCTGAGGGGCCTGCCCGGCAGGGCCTCCAGCACTTCAATCGCGACCAGGTCCGGCGGCTCGACGACATAGTCGGGCATCGTGGTCTTGCTGAACTCGCGTGGGATGTTCGTCGCCGCGATCTTCGACTCGGGCGTCCGGACCGTCTGGCACCCGCAGGCCGCGGCGACCGCCAAGGGGACCAGCCAGCCGAGCCGGCGGTGAGCGCTTCGTACGCGTTCCATGCGTCACTCCTGCCGGTGGCCCAGGCCGGTCGGGTCGGAAAAAGGCCGCCCCGCCGCCTTCCACCTCGGAAGCCGATTCCTTCACTTCCAGGCGCCGCGCCGGTCGCGGAACCACTCCCAACCGGCGCGGGACGCTGAATGAACCAGCGTCCCAGCGACATCCTCTTTCATCGGCAAGCAGGCCCCCCGGCTCAAGTCGATTCCGCCTGATCGCCGGGTCGTGCCTGTCCTAACGAGGATTCGGACCTTGCCGATTGAAGTAGGTCCCGGGCGTCCCGCCATCGCGCCCGGGCGACCCGATCGAATCGAACCGATAGCGTCCTTGCCCCGAGTCCCCATGCACGGCGGCCCCGCGCCCTCGCGCCGACGGCCGGCGACCCGCCTCTTCCCGCTGGAGCATCTCAGCCTGTCCCTGGTAGTAGCGACGGGCCCCCATCATGTACATCAGCATGGTGGAGCGGTCGGTCGTTTGCGTCCCAGCCAGAAGCGGGTTCAAGTACGGGTTGGACATGGGGTTGCTGAAAGGGTCGAACTGGGCTCCGCCGGCCGTCACGGGCGTCGCCGGCCGGACGATCTGGCCGTCCGCCGTCGTGGCCCCCACCCCAGCGAGGCCCCCTAACACGACCCACACACAAGTCCATCGCGCCGTCATGGTCACGCCTCCTGCCGACCTCGGGTCTCCACCCCGATCGTCCTCCTTCATCGACCCCATCGCCCCTCCGGCCCCATCCGTTTGACCGCCTCATCGCCCGTTCGACCCGAACGACCGCCACCCCCAAAACAACCGCGCAGACCCTTCTTTTGTGGACGACCCGTCCTGCGCGGACACCCCATTTCGTTCAGTCGCCCCACCGAACGACCCGATCCCCAAGGACGAGACACGATGATGACGCAGAGGGGCCTCGCCCGGAGCGGATACCCGGCCGGCCCGCTGCCCCGCTACGCTACCCAGTGAGGCCAGGATGCAGACCCGAACAAGGAGGCGTTGGTTCATCGCGACGGCCGTCGCGATGGCGTGGGTCCTGGGCGCCTCGGGACGCGGCCAAGCCCAGCTCTTCCCCAACCTGCCCATCCAGCGACCCAAGGTCCCGTGCGATCAGGAAGCCCCCTATTACAAGGTCTTCCGCCAGCACTACCACGGCTATTTCCCCACCTGCTGGCGGGCCTTCCCCAAGGGTTGGGGATGCCCCTGCCCGAACCCCGAAAAGCCGGACTGGGAAGCCGAGAAGAAGCGCGAGCCCGTGCAAACCGACCTCGACTACTTCGACCCGGGCGGCCCACGTCCCGATGACGAAGGAGGCCCAGGCGACATGCAAGGCCCGGCGCCTCGCCGAGGCGCCCAGCCGGAGCTTCCTCCCGCCCGATCGCCGTTCGACCTGGACGACCCCAATCCCGCCCGCGGCGGCCGGAACCCGGCGGGGGCCACGCGCCGAGGCACCTCGGCCCCTCGCGCGGCGAACCCGAACCTGAGCCCGATCCCCGATAGCCTCCCCTTGATGGAGTTCCCAGGGCCCGACGCCACCCCGCGCGGCACCTCCTCGGTGACCAACCGCCAAGACCCAACCGTCGACCCAACCAGCGTTTACGTCGCGCCTCCGGTCGCCAAACGGAACGGCTGGCTGGGCGGCTTGTTGAACATGGGTCGCCGTTGAGACCCGGGGCCTAGACCCAGGAAACCACGGACCCGAGGGGCGCCCCGTCGCCCCCTCGGGTCCGCCCGTTGGGGGCTGGACCATCAAACTCGGCGCGCACCGATCAACCGGATTGCCAAAGAGCGTGGACGAAAGTTCATCATCTACGATGACGTTTTCGCTTCTTGTCGGCCATATTTTTGTGCCCCATCCCCCTCAACTCGGCCCGAACGTCGTCCGGGTCGGACCGATGGGAGTTCTCCCTGGGCGTGTGGACCGGCCCGTACTTCGTTGAGTAGATGAGTTGTCCTGATTGCGGGACTTGTGTTGATTGAGGGATTACCGGCTGAATCGTCCCGTGAGCGGGACTTGCCGATGTCGCAGCCGCTACAACTGTTCTTGTTTCAGGAGTTTGCGTCGCCAAAACGGGTCCGTTTTCCGTTTTCGGGCCAGCCTCGGGCCTCATGAGCGAAATGACGCCTTGCAGGGCCGCGACGTGCCGTTTGTTGGACGTCGCCGGGTCGGTCGCGGCGGCTCGGTCCCTCTGCCGCGCCTCGCGCTGACGGGCGTCCCGGAACTTGTCGAGGACGGCGAAGAACGACTTCATCTGTCGGTCCGCCTTGTCCACATCGGCCCTGAGACGTCGGCCCGTGGGGGTGTCGTCGGCATGGGCCCGGGCCAGGGCTTCCTCAAGCGCCTCGTTCTCCTTCTCGCCAACCTCTTCCCCCTTTTCCTCGTACTCGGCGATCCGGCCTTCCATGAGCGTGATCATCGCCTGTCGCTCGTCGAGTGACACCATGCCTCCATACGTGGATTGAAAGGCCTTCCAAGCGGGCCCATAGTCGTTGACTTGGGCCCGAAGGCCGAGCAGACCGGCGATCTGGGCGAAGACGTCGGGCGGCAGCGGCTGGTTTGGGTCGGCCTCTTGAAGGCCGTTGAGGGCCTCGCGCCACCTTTCGATGAGCATCTCGCAACCGAGGGAGGTCGCCTCCAGAGCGGCCGTCTTGGTCGGGTCCTCTTCGAAGGCCTTGAGGGCCGCGTCGAACGCGTCTTGGATCTTGCGTTCGTGCCTGGCGACCGCCCTCACATGACGCTTGTCGGAGCGCATGCAGAGAAGGTGACTGCCGTTGTCGCTCCGAAGGCTGGCCATGACCGCCGACTTGAGCGCCCTGCGTTCGCGGTCGTCGTCGGCCGGGGCGTCGCTGTTGGCCCAATTGCGCATCCGCGTCTCAAAGAGGCTGGTTTGATCGAGCGGCACGACCTTTTTGCAGTGGGTGCCCTTCTTCAGTGCATTGCACCGAGACCTGGCCTTGCCCGCCTCGGTCTTCGGACCTGTCGATTTTTGCGCGTTTCTTTGGTTTGATTCGGCCATTTCGGGACTGCAAGCCATGATGGGACTCCAAGTACGGACTCTTTGATGCTACGATGAGTCTACGGGATGGGTTTACGGAAGTCAAGATGGGGGTATGGGGGAAAGTACGTGGAACATGAGGGGCCGCGAACCACAATTCCCATAGGCCCCTTGCCTCACACGGAACCAGCCAGGACATTGCACTTCGGCAAGAGGGGGGGCGAAACACGACCACCACCCCTTGACTTCATAACCGCGTCGTGTAACATAACATCGTTATGGAAAAGAACACTGTCATGACGCCGAACGAACGCCGCGAGAAAGAGCGCGAGGAGGTCCGGGAGAAGTTCCTCCGCGCCGCCCGGACCGTCTTTCTGGAACTCGGCTACGCCGGAACGACGATGCGCAAGATCTCGCTGGAGGCGGGTTACACCACCGGCGCACTCGTCCATCATTTCAAGGACAAAGACACCTTGTTGATGGCCCTCTGCGCGGCCGACTTCCTCAGCCTCAGACGCGAGTTCGACCGGATCTCCCAGATCGACAACACCCTGGAACGCCTCCGCGAATTGGGGCGAACGTATGTCGAATTTGCACAAAAATATCCGAATCATTACAAATTGATGTTCATGACCGAACACCCGAACCCGCGCATCGAGGAGCGCGGGATCGCCAAGGGGGACCCCGACGAGGACGCTTACGCCTTCCTGCGCCAGGCCGTGGAGGCGGCCCGGGCGCAGGGGAAGTTCCGGCCCGAGTACGACGACGCCGACCTGGTCGCCCAGGTCCTTTGGAGCGGCATGCACGGCATCGTCGCCCTGGAGATGACCCACGGCAAGGACGAGTGGACCGCCTGGAGGCCCATCAACGTACGCACAAACGTCATGGTCGAGGCCCTGCTCCGGGGCCTCACCAAACCCGGGGAGGATTGACCCATGGTGGACCTCGCGCGGAAGCTGCTCTTCCACGACAAGACCCGATTCGCGATCACCGTTTCCGGGGTCGCCTTCGCGGTCACGCTCGTCTTCGTCCAGGTCGGCCTTTTCGAGGGACTGCTCACCAACGCCTCCCTGGCGATCGAGAAGACGAACGCCGACTTGTGGATCACCGCGCGCGGCACTCCGAACGTCGATTTCTCGAACGCCTTCTCCGAAACGCTCGTCCAGCGCGTTCGGTCAGTCCCGGGCGTGGCGCGGGCCGATAACCTGATCGTCTGGTTCGCCCGCGTTTCCTTGCCCAGTGGCGCGTCCGAGAACGCGGTCGTTTACGCCCTGAAGGACTTCGAGCGATGGGGCCTACCGTGGAGCGTCGTCGCTGGGGACCCTCGCGATTTGCGCCGAGGAAAGTACGTGCTGCTCGATGAATCGGCCGCCAAGCGCTTCGGCCCCTTCAACGTGGGTGATTATCGCGAGTTCAACGGCCAACGGCTCAAGATCATCGGCAAGACGCGCGAGGCGAAGTCGTTCACCACCAACCCGATCGCGTTCGTCGATTATCGGGTGGCCCAGGCGTTCGAGCCCAA
The DNA here is from genome assembly GCA_937858365.1 of uncultured Isosphaeraceae bacterium. Lineage (GTDB taxonomy): Bacteria > Planctomycetota > Planctomycetia > Isosphaerales > Isosphaeraceae > CALLYK01. Next base: position 5,551 of record CALLYK010000287.1, read on the forward strand.
CCAACTCGACAACCGAGCGACGTACGTGCTGGTCAAGCTCGCCCCAGGCGCCGACGCGAAGGCCGTCCAGGACGAGATTCGCCGCCGCCTGCCCCATAACGACGTCCGCGCCCGAGACGAGTGGGGCCAACGCTCACGCTCTTATTGGACCGACAGCACCGGCCTGGGCCTGAACATGATGATGACCGTCTTCCTCGGTTGCCTGGTGGGCGTGGTCGTTGTGGCCCAAACACTTTATACGTCCACACTCGAACATATCAAAGAATTCGCCACAGTGAAGGCGATCGGCGGCACGAACGGGGAGATTTACAAGATCATCGCCAAGCAAGCGACGATCGCGGGTCTCGTCGGCTTCGCCTTCGGCACCGCGATGGCGTTCGGTCTGCGGCCCGTCATGGCCGGGATCGACTTGAAGTTGGTCCTGGGTCCCCAGCTGGTGGGGACGGTCCTGGTCGGGACCTTGGTCTTCTGTCTGGCGGCCTCGGCCCTGTCCTTCCGGCAGGTCGCGCGGCTCGACCCGGCCCTGGTCTTCCGCGGTTGATGAAAGGAAAGGAGCGACGCGCGATGGCGGTCCTCGAAGCGAACGACGTGGTGAAGGAGTTCGCGGAAGGGTCGGAAACGGTCCGCGTCTTGAAGGGGGCCTCGCTCTCCCTGGAACGAGGCGAGATCGTCGCCTTGGAGGGCCCTTCCGGCTCGGGGAAGACGACCTTCTTGACGATCGTCGGCTGCATGTTGACCCCGACGAGAGGCTCGGTGGTGATCGACGGCCGGCCCGTGGACCCGAAGCGTCCCGCCGCCCTCCCTGAGTTTCGCCGCCGCTCGATCGGCTTCGTTTTCCAGCAGTTCAACCTCTTCCCGGCCCTCACGGCCGCTGAGAACGTCGAATACGCGCTCAATTTGAAGGGACGCAAGGGACCCGAGGCGCGCATGGAGTCGCACCGCTTGCTCGACGAGGTTGGCCTGAGCGACCGCCGCCACTTCCTGCCTCGCGACCTTTCCGGCGGGCAGAAGCAGCGCGTGGCGATCGCGCGGGCCCTGGCTGGCGATGCGCCGATCGTCTTGGCCGACGAACCGACGGCGAACCTTGACGCCCGGGTCGGAGAGCAAGTGCTGGGCCTTTTTCGAGACCTCGCCCATCGCGAGGGCAGGGCCCTGCTGATCGTCACCCACGACCCCAAGGTCCGCGCCGTGGCCGACCGGGCCGTCCGGATCCATGACGGTGTCATTTTCAACTGAACATGCAATCGCATGAAAAAGGAGCCTGCGATGAAGACCCTGACGAAGACCCTGGTGGTCTTGACGGGGATGGTGCTGATGGCGGGCGCCTCGGGCCATGTGTTTTCCGGCCTGAAGCTGCCCTTGCCGGGGCCGAAGGACGAGCCGGCGAGCGTCGCGACGCCGCGGCCCTTGGTGGTCGCCGAGGGGCGGGTGGTCGCCTATCCGGGGGCCGAGGTGGTGGTTGGTTCGGAAGTGTCCGGATTGATAGTCAGGTTGGACCTCACGGAGAAGATGTCGGTGCGGAAGGGGGACTTGATCGCCGAGTTGCGGGCCGACGACTTGCGGGCCGAGCGGGCCGAGGCGGTCGCGCGGGTCGCCGAGGCCGACGCCGACATCAAGTTCCACGAGCGCGAACTGAGGCGGGAAGAGTCGCTGATCGCCCGGAACTCGGGCACGGCGCGCGACGTGGACGCGAGCCGTCGGGCCTTGGAAACGGCGCTGGCGCGGCGGGCCGGCGTGTCGCCCAC
>CALLYK010000288.1 GCA_937858365.1 uncultured Isosphaeraceae bacterium
TACCGCGTGGTCGCGTTTCAGAAGCAGCCCAGCTGAGGTGGGGCACGAGGGCGTGATTTTGACGCTCTTGCCGCACGACGATCGAGGCGCCCACACTCGACGACATCGTGCGGCTCACCTCGGAACAACGCGATCCGCTGCTCGGCGCGATGCTCCGAGGTTACGTGATCGAAGCGCTGCTCGGCGAGGGCTCGGCGGCGCGGGTGTATCGAGGGCGCTGCCCGATCACCGATGAGGTCGTAGCGATCAAGCTGATCGCCAGCGGGGCCAAACCCGAGCGCGCCGAGCGCCTCCGCCGCGAAGAACAAGCCCTGGATCGCATCCATCACCCCAATGTGGTGCGCGTCCACGAGTTCGGGATCACCACCGACGGCTCGGCGTATCTCATCATGGAGCTGGTCCCCGGCATCACCCTGGGGCAACTCATCCGCGAGCGAGCGCCGCTCTCTCCGCGGACCTTTTGGGAGCTGGCGCGTCAGCTGGCGGAAGGCGGCCGCGCGGTTGTTGAACCAGGCTGCCGAAGCCGAGAAGCGGGGCGACACGGAAAAGACCGTGGAGTTCCTTCGCCGCTACTTAGGCTTTGTGCCTGAGGATTCCAAGAACCTGGAGCACCTTGGCGTCTTGCTGGCGATGCGGGCCAATTCGGCCGACGCGAAGCGAGAGGCCCTGGTTATCCTTGATCGGGCGAGTCGTCTGCGGACGCCGTCCTCGGAGATCAGGCTTATCATCGTCAAACTTGCGATGGATCCTCAGGTGGCCCGTTATGAAGACGCTTCAGTTTATCTCCGCGACATGCTCAAGGCCCAACCGAACGACGCGGAGCTCGAGGAGAAACTGGCCCAGTGTCTGCAGGCCCTGAACCGCGGGGAGGAGGCGATTGAGCAATATCGACTGTCCCTCGAACACGATTCATCAAGATTGTCAACATATGTCAAACTGGCAAGACTCTTGCGGACGGTGAACCAGCAAACGGGGGAGGCGGACAGGGTGATGGACGCCCGGAAAGACCGGGATGGGATCATTGTCCACAACCCTCAAGTGGCGCGAGCCTACCTCGAGCGTGGCACATATCGGCGGGACTTCCGAATCGATGGGGCCGATCGCGATGTCGCCAAGGCACTGGAACTTCAGCCCGAGGACCCCGACGTCCTTCTCGCGGCGGTGGAGATGGCCATCGATGCCGGCAATGGTGCCGCCGCGTCGGACCATCTTGATCACGCGGAGAAACTCGCGCCGGGCGACGTGCGGGTCTATCTATCACGCGCGCGGGTCGCCCTTCAAGCGGGTGATAGGGCCGCCGCTGATGCCGCCTTGTTACGCGGGCTTGAAGTGATCACCGAGGTCGGTCCCCGAAGCCTCCTGTTCTGGGAACGCGCCGGGATCCTGATCATGGAAGGGCGACTCGACGAGGCCGAAGAGATCATCACCCGGCTCAAGGATGACGGCGCCCAGGCTGAAATGCTCGAACTTCTGCGCGCCCGGGTCTTGATCGGGCGTGAGGAGTGGTCACGGGCCATTTCGATGCTGGAATCCGCACGAGGCAAGCTCATTGGCGAGCCGCGCCGTGTTTACGAGATCGAGCTCCTTCTGGCCGAGTGCCACCAACGCTTGGGAGATACCGACCGGCAACTCTCCGCTTATCGTCGCGCGGCCGACGTGCTCCCCAGCCCCGTGCCCGCTCGACTGGGATTGGCGGCGACGCTCGCCGAACTTCAGCGTTTCGACGAGGCACTCACTCGCTACCGTCAGCTGGTCACCGAGGTCCCTGGTCTTCGGACAACTCTTGCTCGCCTGTTGATCGATCGCAATCGGCAACTTCCCGAAGCGCGTCGACAATGGGAGGAGGTGGACCGCATCCTGATCGAGGCCGAGCGCGAACGTCCAGGCGCGGCCGACGTCGCCCTCGTTCGGGCCGAGGCGCTACAAGCTCGAGACCGCGTGCGCGAGGCGCGCAACATCATTGCCACGGCACTCGGCCGAGAGCCGGCCAATTTCGAACTCGCCACCGCGTTGGGCCGTCTCTCAGCCCGAGAAACGAGTGGCTCGGGGGTCGAGACCCCGTCTCGAATCGAGGCCCTTAAGCGTGAGTTCGGTGACACGCCGGCCTTCCGTCTGGCTGCGATCACTTTCTGGTCCGACGTTGGAGGCCCACGCGCGAAAGAAGCCCTCGCCACATTGGAAATGGGACTCGACGTGTTCTCGGCAAAGGAACAAGCCGCCTTGAGAAGGGCCCTGGCGACCGCCCATGTTCGCAACGAGGACTTCAACGCGGCGCGCCGAACGCTGGATCAACTGAGGGCCGAAGAACCAAATGACTTCGCCTTGCTCCTGACTCGCCACGAACTGGCCCGGCGTGCTTTTGACGTCCCTGATATCGCCACGACGCGCACCCAAGTCGTGCAACTTCTCGACAAGCGCCCGCCTAAGAGCCTTCCCCCTCTTCTCGGCCTCTTCGACCTGGCCATGCAGGCGGATGACGACCCCCTGGCTAGCCGCGCTCTGGATGTCTTGCGAAAAGTCGAAGGGGAAGACGGCGCCTTCTGGCGCCAAGCCCGTGCGCGCTGGCTGATTCGCCAAGTCCGACGCGCCCCGGCCGACCCGACCCGCGACGAACGGCTGGCCCATGCCCGCGATCTCTTGGGCGAAGCCGGTCAGAGGCGGCCAACCTGGCCCCTCGTGCCGATTGCCTTGGCCGACTTGGAGAAGCTCAACGGTCAACCCGAGAACGTGATTCGCCACCTTGAACGGGCCAAAGAACTCGGGTCGCGCGATCCCGCCGTTTTTCTCGAGTTGCATCGCTTGTACATCGCGATTGGTCGGGCCGACCTCGCCCAAGCCCAGGCCAGGCAAATGCAGGCGCTCGGCTCCCTCGAAGCGGCCCTCGGGACGCGCTTGATCGCTGAAGACCGCCTTCGACAACTCGACGCCGTGCAAGCACTGGCCGAGGCCCGCCAGGCCGTGCCCAAGGGGTCGAAGGACTTTCGCGACCATCTTTGGCTCGTCCCCTTCCTGATCGCCGCCAACCGGCCGAGCGAAGCTGAAACGGAATTGCGCGAAGCCGTCGCCTTAGGCGGTCCCGAACCCGCCCCTTGGGTCGCCCTGGTTCAATTCCTGGCACGCTCGGGCCGACAAGGCGAAGCGGTCGCCGCTACTTCCAAGGCGGCCACCGTGATCTCGCCCGATCGCGCCGCTCAGGCTCTGGCGGAATGCCACATGGCCATGGGAGACCCAACGCAGGCCCGCTCCCTCCTTCTGGATGGTCTCAAGGAACGTCCCGAAGACCCCGTCTTGCTCTCGGCCGCCGCCGACCTGGCCCTGGGTACCGGCAATCTCACCGAGACCGAGTCGTACCTCAAACGTCTCGGCGCGTTGAAGCAAGTGAGTGGCGACACAGCCATTTGGGCCCAGCGTACCAGGGCCTTGGTCTTGGCGATGCGCAACTCGCCCACCTCGCGGAAGGAGGCCCGGGCCCTCATCGGCTTGGAGGACAACGCCGACTCGATCCAGCCCAACCCAGCAACCCCCACCGACCTGGTCCGCGCATATGCCCAGGTGCTGGCGGCCCATCCTGAGACCCCCTATCGACGGGCCGCCACCAGGCTCCTCGAACATCTCCTGAAACGCGAAGCCGGCGGCACCGAGGAAGACCACATCCTCCTCGCCGGTCTTGAGGAGGGCCTAGGTGATTGGCCAAAGGCGCGCGGACGTCTTCAACGACTCGTGGAGATCAACCGCAATCCCAACGACACCAGCCACTTAGTTCGTTTCCTGCGCGGCCTTCTGGAAACAAGGCCCCAGCAGGACCCCGAGGACGTCAAACTCGCGGGACGTTGGTTGCCTCAACTTGAGAAGACCGCCCCCAACGCTCTGATCACGATCGAACTGAAGGCCCGCTACCTCAAGGCTCGCGGTGAGAGACCCAAAGCGGTCGAGTTGCTTCAAGGCTTCGCGGACGAGCACACTGACCAGGCGGCCAGGGTCGCGGCGCTTCTCGAGTCAATCGGCACAGCCGGCGACGCCGAGCCGGTTTATCGGCGCCTGGTCAACACCTCCGGTCCCTCGAATGTCCTCCTCTTGGCCCGTTTTTTGGAGCGAGCGGGGCGGCCCGACGACGCGGAGCCGTTTTACGTGCGTCATGCTGAAACGGCCGCGAAGGAGGGCTTCGCGCCGATCTTAGAACTGGCCGCCTTTCACGGTCGACATGGTCGGGTTGCCAAGGCCATCGAACTTTGCCAACGAGCATGGTCTCTCGCGCCCGCGGAAACGGCCGCCAATATTTTGATATCCGCTCTCATGGATGGTCAGCCCACCGATGCGGAGCTGCAAACGGCGACGAAAGATCTGCAGAGCGCTTTACAGCGCTCCCAGGATAATCCAGTGCTCCTCTTCCAACTCTCCAACGTGGCCCTTCTCGACAAGAAGTTTGACCTGGCGGAGCAACTCCTCCGTCAAAGCGTTGAACGCAACAACGACCTGGCGGCCCCGTTCAACAATCTCGCATGGGTCCTCGCCCTGAAGACCACCACGAGTCCTTCGGAGCCTCTGCGATTGATCGAAAGGGCGATCGCCCTTGACGGGGCACTTCCCGAATTGATCGACACGAAGGCCCTGGTAGATGCTCGGCGGGGCCTCGCCCAACAAGCTGTGCGCGACCTTCGTGAGATCATCGACCAAGCCATGTATGCAGATCCCCTCTGGTGGTTTCACCTGGCGCGCGTCCACGCGGAAGCCAACCAACCGCGCGAGGCCGCCGAGGCCTTCGCCAACGGCCAAAAGGCGGGGCTTACTCGTGATCTCGTCCCCTTGATTGAAAGGTCCGGCTACGATCAACTCGTTAATTCGCTCAAGGCCGGTCGGAGTTGAGCGGCCTTCACCCGACATCTTTCCGATCGCTCGTCCTTCCGTCAGCGCGTCTCCCAAATCGCGATCCCGCCACTTCCTCCGTATACAGGCGCGGCGAGGAAGCGACCATCGAGCGAAAAACCCACGATCCCGATCGAGGCCTTGTCAACCTCCAAACGGTCCCGCTCGTGACCCGAGGCAACGTCCCAAACCTGTGCGAAGACCCGAGTGCGATCATTATTCTAAGAGGTCCCCAGCGATTCGAAAATTGCGATTGCGCGCTCCTTCCAGGTGGGCGGACCCAGGAACTTGCGCGGGATGGTCCATGTGGCGCATAGTCTCAGGCCATCCGGCGAAAAGTGTGGCTTGTCGGTCCCATACTCCTTAGGACCATCCAGGGTCCAGACCAATGACCTCACGGTCAGATCCCAGACCTCAACGCGTCCGCGCCCATGACAGCGACCAACCGCAAGGAACTTGCCATCAGGGCTGATCGCCAGGCTGGTCGCTCGCGGTCCTCGTTGTTCCAAGTGCAGAGACTGACCACCCGGCGCGACCTCATAGAGTGTAATCGAGCCGTCATCATGTACCCCCGCGAACGTTCGCCCATCCGGGGCGAACGCGACCGCAGTGAAACTCGTCTCTCTTGAGTCCACCTCGCGTGTCTTTGACCAGGTGCCGACCTCCACGGTCATCACGTACTTCGGCATGGTGTCCACAGGGATCGCCCCCGTGACCCCGGAGGGTGGCCTCTCCAAGTAGAGGACCACATGCCGCCCGTCGGGAAGAAACCGGGCCATGTTCACCCAACGCGCGTCGGTTTCCGAGAGAGGCGTTAGGACGTTTCGCGCCGGGTCCCAGCAGACGGTGCTTCTCCGAAACGTGGTCATCGTTGGTCGCGAGAAACACTCCGCGAGCACCATCGACCCATCCGACGCGACCGCCAAAGGCCGGACCCCATCCCCGGCTTCGGGAATGACGTCCGACACACGTTCCTCACTCGCACCGTCGGGCCCCAGACGCCAGGATCGGAGCGTTCCATCTTGGGCCCCATAGACGAACGTGGGCCCTCGCGTCGCGAACTCCAAGCCCATCATCGACACGTTCTCCGGACCGATGGTGCGGTCCGGCGGGCGCTCCTTCAGTTCATCACGTGTCCACGACGATCACACGACCACGATCGACGCGATCAAGAAGGCTACCATCTACCACCGGGGCCGTCGGATGATACTGAAGATTTGCATAATTCTAGATAATCTTATATGTAATCGAGGGGCGAGACGAGGGCTGGAACGAGCCAAGGAAAGACGATCCACGATGTCTGAGAGGCCCCTTTTCAAGGGGCGATGACGTAAGGTCCCCGCATCAACGCCAGAACAATCATGAATCGGCAAGGCCGTCCCTCCCGAATTCATGATACCCAGGCAACAGGTGGGCGTCCTTCTGGTGTCGTCCCGGTGCGGGTGGTAGGTTCTCAGGGAGCAGACCACCATCATCAAGAGGGCCCCACGATGAAACGACGCGCGTTTCTGGGCGGAACACTGGGCGCGATGGCCGCGAGTCAGACGATCTTCGGATCGCCCACCTTCCACGCCGACGACTTGCCCGCCGCGACGGCGAAGTCATTGCCGCGTTGGCGTGGTTTCAATCTCCTCGACAAATTCATGGTGGCCAACCAGAAACCCTTCCGCGAAGCGGACTTCGCCTGGATGGCTGAATGGGGCCTCAACTTTGTTCGTTTGCCCCTCGACTATCGCTGCTGGGCCGAACCAGGCGGGGAAGGCCCCCTCCGAGAGCCCGTTCTCAAGGAAATCGACCAAGCTGTCGGGTTTGGTGAAAAACATCATATTCATGTTAACATCAATTTTCATCGGGCCCCAGGTTACACCGTGGCCCGTCCCTCCGAGGAAAAGGACCTCTGGAGCGACGAGAGCATTCAGGCCGTCTGCGCGCGTCATTGGGCCGAGTTCGCCAGGCGCTATCAAGGCGTGCCCAATACGCGTGTCAGTTTCAACCTCTTCAACGAGCCGGCCAAGGTCGACCCAGCGACCTATCGTAAGGTCGTGACCCGGATGGTGGGGGCGATCAGGAAACACGACGCCAATCGACTGGTCATCTGCGATGGACGCGACTACGGCCGCACGGCCCCAACGGAACTTGTGGGCTTGGACATCGCCGCCGCCACGCGCGGCTACGAACCCTTCCACCTGACCCACTACAAAGCGTCGTGGGTCCAGGGCTCCGACAAGTGGCCGGAACCGGCTTACCCGCTCCGTGAAGGCGGGAAGACATGGGACAAGTCGAACATCGAACGCGAGCAGATCAAGCCCTGGAAGGCCCTTCAAGACCAAGGTATGGGCGTGATGGTGGGTGAATTCGGCGCCCATAACCGCACACCGCACTCGGTCGTCTTGCCTTGGATCAAGGATTGCCTGGCCGCTTGGAAAGAAG
>CALLYK010000289.1 GCA_937858365.1 uncultured Isosphaeraceae bacterium
GGACCCGATCCGACCTTTGACCGGCCTGGGGATTGGCTGGACCGAGTTGTTTGGAGACCCGGCGACCAGCCGCCCGCCAAACGTGACGCCGCGCGGCACTTCCAACCGGGGACCGACAACACGCTCGTGCTGAAGAAGACGTTCGCGGAACGGCCCGACCAACGCTTGGCCCTGGTGGAAGACCTGAGCAAGGTCCTGAACGCGCAGGTGGACCCGGCCCTCGCCGCCTTGCTCTCACGTGAGAAAGAACGATTGACGCGCGAGAAGGACCGCGCGATCTCCGCGGACGAGCTACGCAAGGCGATGAAGGCCCTGAAGAGGCCGCTCTATCCGTATCAACGCGAGAGCGTGAAGAAGTTCCTCGCGACGGGCCGATTGCTCCTGGCCGACGACATGGGGCTGGGCAAGACGGCCCAGGCGATCGCCTGCGTGAACGTGCTCTGGCACGCGAAGCGCATCCGGCGCGGCCTGCTCATCGTGCCCGCCAGTCTGAAACCGCAGTGGGACCGCGAGTGGTCCCAGTTTTCCAACCTCACCATCCGCGTGATCGAGGGCACACCCGCGGAGCGCCTCAACGCCTATGAGGCCACGCGCGAAGGCTTGTTCATCATCAATTATGAACAATTGCTCCGCGACCTGCCCGCCGTGCGGGCGTGGGCCCCTGATATGATCGTGCTCGACGAGGCCCAACGCATCAAGAACTGGGCGACCAAGACGGCCCTCTCGGTGAAGTTGCTCGACCCGGCCTATCGCCTCGTGCTCACCGGCACGCCGATGGAAAACCGCATCGAGGAACTCGCGTCGATTGTCGAGTGGGTCGATGACATGGCGTTGGAACCCAAGTGGCGGCTCTCGGCCGCGCACGCGGTCCGGGCCGACGGCAAACATGAGATCACGGGCGTCAAGCGCCTGGACACCTTGCGCGAACGGCTCAAGCCGGCGATGATGCGCCGCGTGCGTCAGGAGGTGCTCGATCAACTCCCGCCGCGCACCGACACGCGCGTGCCCGTCGAACTGACGGAGGCCCAACACGCCGAACACGACGCGCTCGCGCAACCGATCGCGAGCCTCCTCGCGGTCACGAAGAAGCGGCCCTTGAAGCAGGAAGAATTCCTCCGCTTGATGAGCCTGCTCACGACGCAGCGCATCATCTGCAACGGTCTGGGCCAGCTCTATTTCGACGAGCACTGGCCGTCGCTTCAGCGGCGTTCGCCCGACGACACGTTGATCCAAGGGCTCTCCGCGCCCAAGCTGCTGGAGCTGCGCCCGCTCGTTCGGCAACTCGTGCTCGATCAGGGGCGCAAGGTCGTCCTCTTCAGCCAATGGCGGCGGATGTTGATCCTGGCGCAATGGGCCCTCGGCGACGTCCTGAATGAAGGGGGCCTGCGCTCCGGCTTTTTCAGCGGCACGGAAGGCCCTCAGCGACGGACCCAGAACCTCGTCGAGTTCCACGAGGACCCGAGTTTCCGCTTGCTCTTCGCCACCGACGCCGGGGGCGTGGGCCTGAACTTGCAACGCGCCTCGAACTGCGTGATCAACCTGGAATTGCCTTGGAACCCGGCCGTGTTGGAACAGCGGATCGGCCGGATTTATCGGCTCGGACAAGACCAGCCGATCGACGTGTTCAACCTCATCAGCGAAGAAGGGATCGAATCGCGGATCGCCGGCCTCGTCGAGTCCAAACAAGCCTTCTTCAAGGGCCTCTTCGACGGCACGAACGACTCGGTCAAGTTCGAACAATCCGGCTCGTTCCTGTCCCGCGTCCAACGTTTGATCGACCCGGCGGTCGTGGCGGTCGAGGCACCGAAAAACGGCGACGCCGCCGCCGCCGCGATCGACCTCGAAGACGCCCTCATCGACGACCTGCCGACCGACCCGTTCGCGCCGATCGTGGAAGCGGCTGACGAATCGAAGGAGACGATCGCGCCTCCGAGAACCATCAAGGAGGAACTCGCCGTCGCGCGGGAAACGGTGGAAGACGTGAGCGAGCGCCACTTCGTCGAGGAAGCGCCGCCGCGTCCGGTCTCGGCCCCCGAGGTGCGCGACCTATTCGCGAAGCTCTCGTTCCGCCGGGAGACCGACGGCCGAGTCCACATCGAGGCCCCGCCCGAAGCGGCGGCCACGCTGGGCGCCCTGTTCGAGGGACTCGCCGCGATGCTGGCCTCGGCGGCTTCGAGCGACGGGTCGTCGGTCTCGTAGGTGCGTCGGGAAACGCTGGGCCGGCTTCTTGACAAAGGGCATTTGCCGCGCATACGATGTCGATGGTATCCACGGATTTGGTAAGCTCAGCTTTTGCCGATCCAACCGGGCCTTAAGGGGCCCCCTTCCAGGAACGAGTTTGCCATGAAGCCTCATACCCCCCCCCATTCGCATAAATGCCCCAAATTACGACCGTTCGTGTCGGAGTTGGAGCGCATTGTGCCAGTGTCGAGTTTGGTCCCAGGACTTCCTTGGGTGGAAGTGCCGACAAGATCGGCTTCCGCAGGGGGGAAATCCAAGGTCAGAGTGGCGGAGGCCGCGCAGGCAGCGTCAATGACGTTCGTCTTGTGCACGGTGAAGTCAGGCCCGTCACTTTCAGCAATGGTAGGCAAGGCCAAACTCGCCGAGACGAGACCGTCGGAAGCAGCCACTGACTCCCCAGTGGGAGCGGTCGAAACGGACCTCCATCTCGACGGATCGGCGCCTCAGGGTGGCCCCGTTCCGCCTGGACTTCATCGCCTCGGACCCATGCCTGAGGCACGCGCGCTCCGGGAGGCCCCAAGTCATGCGGTCCCTTCAGGCACGTTGTGGAACATAGGCGTCGCATCGAGGAACGTTCGAGAGACCTCGACGACCCTGTTCTCAGGTACAAGCGATGCCGACGCGTTTCGCTTCGTGAACCTCCAGCCGACGAACCCGTCGAAGACGCTTGGCACTGACCTGAGCCGCAACGACGCGCCGGAACAAGGAGGAGACGATAGTGGGCCGCCGCCGGACAAGGCGCCAACGCCGCTCGGCCTGATGATCGAGACCGTCAAGAAGGCGGGCGCCGACATGATCTTGGTGGGCGCGGAGACGAAGCGCTTGAGGTCGTCCTTTACGACGCGGCCGTTGGGGCCGGAGCCGGCGACGGTGCCGAGGTCGTTGCGGTCGATCGCTCGGTCATCAAAGCTTCGAATCGGAGGCGCTGCCGAGGAGCTTGCGACACGCATCGCCGCCCATCTGAAGTGGGACGAGGAAGCAATCGCTCAACTTATTCTGGAGAACGAACCTGAGGTCGTCCCGGAACGTGGTCACACAGACCGGCTGTATCCACTTACCGAACCAGCCGACGTTGTTGAGACGAAGGTCCGCCTCGAGTACGTGATCGATCGGTACATCCGGCTCGGCGTCGCAAAATGGTTTGTCTTCCGTGGTGTCAAGCAGAACGAGGATGGATCGTTGACGCTCCGGGGCGCTCTGCGTGCCTACCGGGCGACGGTCACGGAGGACGCC
>CALLYK010000290.1 GCA_937858365.1 uncultured Isosphaeraceae bacterium
CTGTGGGGGACCCAGCACGAAAGCGCCGTTGGCCGGGACCGTCACACCGGCGTCTCCCGGATTAGCGCTGAGTGGGGAGCCGTCCCCCGAGCAGAAGTGATAATTGGTGGGGCCTGAAGGGGGCCCACCCGCCAGCAGAGAAGGCGGCGCCTGGGCGTCGCTCGGGCAGAGAAACGTGCTCACTTTCATGGATAGCGACGTGGTGTTCGCGGCGAAGACCGTCCACGGGTTCGCCCCGTACACGCCCGTCGGCCCCGCCGCGAGCGGGTAATCCATGTTCAAGGCGTTGTAGATGTTCGTCCCTTCGAGATAAGGCGTGAGCTGAGCCAGGACCGACCAGCGATAGTGCAACGCGGGCACGGGGAGGTTGCTCGTGCTTGTGGGATAGAAGAAACCAACGGGAAAGACGTTGGTGGCCGAGTGGTAGTTGTGCAGGGCGATGCCGACCTGCTTCAGGTTGTTCGTGCATTGGATGCGGCGGGCCGCCTCGCGCGCCTGTTGCACCGCGGGCAACAAGAGCGCGATCAACACGCCAATGATCGCGATGACGACCAACAATTCGATCAGTGTGAATCCACGACGACGCATGTAGGACCTCGCGTTGGGACAAAGAAGAAAATCGATAGACAAGCCGTATTCGGTGCGCGCGCAGGGGCGCCGACCCGGGCGAAAGGTACGAGGAATGGCGTCAGGCCAAACGACCTTTCGGTGGCTTGTCGGGCGGGTCCGAGATGATGCGGGCGTGGAGCGTCGGCCCCGAGATCACCATCCGATGGCTGGGCCGAGACGAGGGCCGAGGAACGAGGACGATCGAGGGCAGACGATCCGTCCGGCCGATCCGGATCGACGGCGAGGTCAAGGGACCCTCGTCACCACAAGATGACGGCCCGAGAAAACAGCCGGACGGGACTGGACCTAGAAGTCGATCGGACTTCGCCCCGGCTTTTCCGGCGCAGCAGCAGGTGTCCCCGCGGCAGCGGTCGCCGCATCGGCAAGAATGCGGCGCGCCGCTTCCCCGCACGGGCCGTTCCATCGCCGCGAGAAACGGGACGCAAAGGACAAAGGCCAGGCACCAGGGCCCGAATAAATGGTGTGGTCCTGGTCCAATTCGCCCCAAACGCATAAACGACCCCAAGAATATCCATCCACAAGGATGGACTCTTTTGATTATCTTGGGTGAACCGATCGAAGTCAATCAGTCGATCCGGTGGTCACGCGAAGAGGCCGTTCACGACCTTGCCGCCGTCCACGATCTTAATAGGCCGGCCGATCGGGCTCATGTTCTCCTTCTTCGGGTCGATCTTCAGGCCGCGGCAGAAGCTGGCGAGGAGGTCCACGACCTGCACGGGTTCGTCCTTCACGTCCGAACCGTCCGGCGTCGAGGAGCCGATCACTTGGCCCCCCTGGATCCCAGCTCCGGCAACCGCGGCGCTGAAGACGCGCGGGAAGTGGTCGCGCCCTCCTCGCGGATTGACCTTGGGGGTCCGACCAAACTCGCCCATCCAGACGACCAAGGTCCGATCCAGCATCCCGCGCTTCTTGAGGTCGACGACGAGTGTGCCCAGGCCCGCGTCGGCCGCCGCGCGGGGCTTGCCGATCGCGTTGGGCAGGTCGTTGTGATTGTCCCAACCGTTCAGCCGGACCTCCACGAACGAAACGCCCGCCTCGACCAGGCGTCGGGCCAACAAGCAGCCTTGACCGAACCCGTTGCGCCCGTACGAATCGCGTAGGGCCGAGTCTTCACTGTCCAGGTCGAACGCCTTCATCCGAGGCGAAAGGACCATGTTGGCGGTCTGCTTGTAGAGGGTCCGATGGTCACGGACGCGGTCGGCCCCGCCGGCCTTCTCGAACTCGGCGGCTTGCAACTTCTCCAGCAAGTTCAACCGGGAAACGAAACGCTGACGGGGGACCGTGAGCGCCATGTTCTCGGGCGGTTTGTCCGGCGTGTTGACCACGAACGGCTCGAACGCCTGGCCGAGAAAGCCCGGGCCGATCGTGCCGCCGCCGATGCTGACCAAGTGCGGCAAATCAAAGCTTGGGTCGGCGAGTTCCGCGGCCGCGGCGCAACCGAAGTTTGGGTGTTTGAGCGTGCCGCTCGGCGCATAGCCCGTGTGGAGTTGATAGGTGGCGCGTTGGTGGTTCCCTTCCTTGTTGGTGAGGGACCGCACGAGGGCGATGTCCTTCATCGCGGCGGCGGTTCGCTCCCAACCTTCCGCGACCTGAATGCCCGCGACGGCGGTTGAGATCGCCTTGGTGGTCGAGCCATTGGCATGGTCGGGTTTGGGGTCGAAGCTATCGATGTGGCTGGGTCCCCCCGCCATCCACAAGAGGACCATCGCCCGGTTCTCTTTGCGAAGTTGCTGGGCCTGGGCGACGATCAGGTCCGTGAAGGTCAGGCCCGCGGCGCCAAGGCCGACGGCCTGAAGGAACGTCCGCCGGCCCAAGACGCCCGAACCATCCATTCGGACCTTGCAAAGCGATGCGATTTGTCTCATCATCACTCCCTCATTGGTCATTCGTGATTGTTGGTCGTTCCTTGGTCGTCGTGAGGCCTCCCCTCGATGGGGCTTTCCGAAAAACACCAATGACCGAAACAACTAATGACGAGATTGGAATTCGGCGGAGTTGATGAGGGCCCAGACGAGGTCTTCGTAGGCTTCGATGCGTGGGCGGCCTCGGAGGTAGGAGTCGAGGAAGACCTTGCCTTCGGCCTTGGTCGGGTGTCGGGCCAGGACCCTGAGGTAGATGGCCTCCATGGCGAAGACCTCGTTCGGGGCGATCCTCAAGACCTGAGCGGCCAGGTTGTTCTTGCCCGAGATGCCCGCCTGGACCTTGGGGTCGTTCATCAGAAAAAGGGCCTGCGGGATCGTCGGTTGGACCTCGTCGGCCGGGGTTGACGGGTCCACGTGGAAGAGGGCCTTGGGACCGCGGAGCGCGCCTCGGCCCCCCTGCCCCGCCAACTTCACGCCGAGCGCGTCCTCAACCGCTTCGACGATCTGTTCGCCCCTCATCCGACTGACCGTGTTGGCCGCGAATGATGTCCGGCCCGCCTCGCTGAACGTGGAACGGATGCGCCGTTGATACGCTTGCGTATTCATCAACGTGCGGAAGAGCCATTTCACGTCGTACCCGCCCGCGGCCCACTGATCAGCCAGTTCGTCGAGGATCGCCGACGCCTTCGCCTCGCGTGTTGGTCCCAGGTCGTCGATCGGCGAATAGAAACC
>CALLYK010000291.1 GCA_937858365.1 uncultured Isosphaeraceae bacterium
TCCCGGTGCCGGCCCTCACGATCGTCCGGAAGTCGTCCAATGGACTTACGCCCCCTTCATCACTCCGGAGCATGCCGAACTTAGAGATGGAACTCCCCGTGTTGAAGCGTTAGTCGTTCAAGTGGGCCACACCACCGACTGAAGGACAGAGAAAGAGGCCGACCCGTGTGTTCCTCGCAGTCCGGTTTTGGAGCGTCGGGGTATCGGGCCCTTCGGTGTTGACCAGGTCCATGTTGATGCTGTCGTACTGGGCGCGCTCGTCCATGTGGGCCAGCATGTCGGTGAAGCCCGACATCCGATTCCCGGACACCCCGTTCCTTTCGGTCTATCAGCCCGGCGGAACATCTGATGGACCGCGCAGTGCGCTCGCAGGCCGATCCCTAATTTGTGCAAGTTGGCCGCGCAAATCACTTTCGCGAGTGCCCCGCGACTCCTGTGGACCGCCATCATTGTCGATGAGAGCGAGAACGCCAGGATCGCGATGCAAACCAGCAATTCGATCAGCGTGAACCCAGGCCGAAGACCTCCCCGAAGGAGTTGGACCTGATTTGGTCTCGCACGACCCGGGGTGAGCGAAGAGGTATGTCGCATGATGCTCGTCTCCCACGAATACCCGCTTCCAAGCGCATCGGGTGTACCTCGCGTTCGCCGATCGTCAAGTGCGAGGACTATAAGAAGTAGGAACGTCAGCGAATTTCTTGATTCCCTATGTCGATATCAAGCCAATCAGGACGATCGGGGACCATGATCCGGACAGGGGAATCGAACCCCATGCAACTTGCCGCTAGGCGATCGAGCCGCAAGTCTCCCGTTGCGACCTTCGCCGACGGCACGAACCGCACCAGCACTCGCCCGACGGGTACGCGCGTGGCCGCGAAGGTGCCGTCGGCCGCGAGCTTCGCCGCGCGCATGTTGCCCACCGTGCCCTCGACCGGCCAAAACTCGACCCAACCGGGATGGAGCGCCTGTCCCGATACGTGCAGCTTCCCCCGAACACTCGTCACGCTGCGCGACGTCCGGCCCAGCATCCCGGAACAACCCGCCGCCAAGACGAGCACAAGGAACGCACCGATGGATCGCGCCAGGCCCGTCATGGCCGTATCTCAGCGAACGTCAGCGATCGGAGAAGGTTGCTCAGTGCGTCCGGCCTTGCATCCTCGTCGAAGAGCTCAAAGCTGCCTCCGGTTGCGCCATGTCTCGCCCAGGGCCCGACGCGCGATCGCTCGGCGAAGATCGTCCCGCCGCGCTGCCGATCGGCTGTCAATCGACCTGCTGGACCAAGCAGGACGAGCGTGCCGCCGAGCATGCGCAAGCCGGCTCGATGACCGGCCGGCCCGGTCACGACCAGGACCCCCCCCGTCATTTCATACGCCAAGCCGTCGCCGGCGGGGCCAGCGATCATGAGTTGGCCGGCACGGAGGCCGCGCGCGGCCCCATCCGAGGCGGCCGGCGCTCGCACGATGATGTTGGGGGCGTCGAGACCCGCGGCCAGTTCCGGCCCGGCGGGACCATCGAGATCCACCAGGGCTTCCCAAGGACCAGTCAGCCCAACGAGGAGCAGGCGCTGACCTTCCACTCCCGTCAGATCGATCCGCCTATGGCCGGCGTTGAGGAGGCGGAGTACGTCCGCGTTCACGCGACGGTAATCGCGGACTTCGTTGACCGGGACGCGGGCCGAATGGGCAACCGTCATGGCCGGTAAGTCATCATCGCCCGGTCGCGGCCTCGGTGCCGCCGAAGGGCAAGTCGGGGCCGTTGGGGAAGAGCTTCGTCTCCTTGGGCGGGTCCTCGGCGAGGAGGGCGCGGAGCTCGGCGATCGTCTTGGCGAAGTTGGCCTTCTCGGTGGTCCGAAGGGCCCCCACCGCCTTGGTCAGGGCGTCGGCCGCCTTGCAGACCTCGCGCACCTTCTCTTCGACGTTCCCCACGGCCCGGGCGTCGTCGCGCCCGGCGCGATTGGACTGCGTGACCAACCCCGACTCGGGAAGATCAGGGTCTCCCTTCAGGCCCAGGCCCACCTCCGCGATCAACCGGGCCGTCCAGTAACGCACCGGCGCGTTGAGGTCGAGGGGCTCGGCCGATGGGTTGTATTCGCCCAACGCGCGTTCCGCCAGTTCGATGGCGGCCGTGCCGGCATGCGCGGCGAGCAACGGGTAAGCGACCTTGCCATTGGGATTGATCCGCATCATGCCAATGGCCCAGGTCGCCCGAGCGCGGAGTTCCGGGGTTTGGGCCTTGGCCAGATACAAGGAGGCCGTGGCCAGGAAGTCCAAGTCGCCCCGACCGGGGTCGAACGAATCAAGTCGGAGGGCCCCCAGGGCCTCTAAGGCCCGGTCCAGGGCCGGCCAAATCGTCTGCGGCTCGGCCCGGAGGAAGTCAGAAAGGGCCTTGGCCGACTTCACGCGCGTATTGGCGTCAATCGACTCGGCCTTCTTCCCCCCAGCGACGACGCGGGAGATCCCCCGCGCCGCCTCCAACTTCATCAGGCCCGGCTGGTCCTTGTCGCCCAAGACACCGTTAAAGAAGTCCAGGGCCTCGGGCTCTGCCGAATTCGCCAGCGCGATCATGAACTGGACTCGCGCGTAAAGATGGTTCTTGATCAGGGCGTCGCCCACGCCGGGCGCCAGCATCTCCTGCACGAACGCCTTGCGGAAAAGGGCGTTCCCTTTGAGGTTCGCCGCTTCCAAGGGAATGGCCAGGCGATTGGCCGCCTCCTCCAATTTGAGGAACGACGACGATGCCCCTTTTTGCGTGTCCAGCATCGCCTCAATGTTAGCGTGCGAGGTCAGTTCCTTGGCCGCGTGCTGGACGTAGGTCTTGAGAAGGGCCTTATTGATGTTCCCCTTCTCGGCCATCGCGCGGACCTGGTCCACTTGCTGCTGGACGATCGATTCGCCACGCGGGAAGAGCTGGTCGTATTTGTTGTCGAGATAGCGGCGATTGAGGTTGTCCCGAAAGACCTCGGCACCGACATGCACGGGGATGACCTCGGCGGTTTCCTCCGCCTTTTTCTTAGCGTCGGGCTTCTTCGCGGCCGTCTTGGGGCGTTGCGCCAGGCCATCGGACGCGAAGCCGAACATCAGGAGGGGCGCCATGACGATCCCGATCCAAGTCCGTGGGGACCAGCGAAACTTCGATGCGCTCATCGTCCACCTGTAGAGGGGGTCGTTCGGGGCGTGGGAGGGGTCGGCACCAACGAAATTTCCCGAAAGCGAGTCATTTTGTCGAGCATGCGGGAGACGCCACAGTCAACTTGAAGGATCCCGTCCCACCAGGCCGTCCGGGCGTGAGACCACCTTTGCAAGCTACCCCGCTCCCTTAAGGCTGTCAAGGATGTGAAACTGGGGGCTACAGGAAGATTGAGCGGCTTATCGTGGGGTCTTCTTGGCGTTTGGTCTCGCTCACATCGTCTTGGATGCGAGCGAGGCGGTTTTCGATCCCAGGGACCGCCCACTTGGTCTGCTCGCGAACGGGTCCCGTTCCGTTTGGTCCTCCGCGTATGATTCAGGGCGACGAGCGAACTGACCAAGACGAAGGGAAATGGCATGGCCGGTGAGCAGAAGACGGGCCCGATCACTCCCAGCCATTTCGGTCGCTGGAAGACGGAAGCGCGGCGGATCACGATGTTGACCGCCTACGACCACGCGATGGCCGCACTCCTCGACGCGGCGGGCGTCGATTGCCTGCTCGTGGGGGACTCGCTGGGGATGGTCGTCCAGGGTCAGACCACGACCCTGCCAGTGACCCTGGGTCAGATGCTCTATCACACGGCGATGGTCGTTCGAGGAACGCAACGGGCCCTCGTGGTGGGAGATATGCCATTCGGCTCGTACCATCTTTCGCCCCGCCAGGCGGTCCGGTCGGCCTGCCGGTTTATCAAGGAAACGGGCTGCGGGGCCGTGAAGCTGGAAGGGGGCCGCCGAATGTCCGAGACGATCCGCGCGATCGTGGACGCGGAGGTCCCGATCATGGGACATGTCGGCATGACGCCTCAATCGGTGAAGCGGTTCGGCGGGTTCAAGGTCCAGCGCGACGTCGAGGCGATCCGGGCCGACGCGCGGGCGGTGGCCGACGCGGGGGCCTTCGCGGTCGTGCTCGAGTGCATTCCGGCGGACCTGGCGGAGACGATCACGCGCGAGTTGCCGATCCCGACGATCGGCATCGGCGCGGGGGCGGCCTGCGACGGTCAGGTGCTCGTGATGCACGACATGCTTGGCCTCTACGAGGGGCATCGGCCCCGGTTCGCGCGGCGGTACGCGGAACTTGGCCAGGCGGTCCGGCAGGCGGCGGCCAGTTACGTCGAGGACGTGCGTGAGGCCCGCTTTCCCAACGACGGGGAGAGCTTCCACTGACGAAAGGCCCCCGATGCCGGGCCCTTTTGGCACGAGGTTCGCATACGAACACGGGCCACCACGCGGTCGCGACGCCTTCGCGGCCGGTTGCTTCTCATCCTCAGGGTCGCTAGAGTGAGTCGATATGTATAAAGGACTGGCGGTGAGCCCCGGCGTCGTCGTCGGGGTCGCGTATCGGGTCGATCCCGTCTTCGGGTCGAGTGAGCCCCAGGAGTTGGCGGGGGCCGCCCAGGTGCCCGAGGAAATCGAGCGCTTCGACAAGGCGGTCGCCGCTTCGGCCGCCGAGTTGGAGGCGATCGTCATCCGCGTCGGTCAGCAAGTGGGAGCCGCCGAGGCCGCGATCTTCCAGGGACACCTGGGGATCATCCGCGATCAGGGCCTGCTCGCGAGGGTCCGCGACCTGATCGCGAAGAAGCAGCTGACGGCCCTTTCGGCCTTGCAAACGGTGCTCCAAGAATACGCGGCGCGGTTCGCGGCGATCGAGAACGACATGTTCCGCGAGCGCCTCACCGACATTCGCGACGTCGTCTCCAAGATCGGTTCGCACCTCACGCTCGACCCGAGCATCGCCCCGACGCCGCGCGCGACCGATGGCGAACCCTTGGTCTTGGTGACTCACGAACTCCTTCCCAGCCAGGCGATCAACCTGGAAAACCTGCTGATCGCCGGCATCGTCACCGAGGTCGGCGGAGGGACGAGTCACGCGGCGATCCTGGCACGCAGTCGGGGAGTGCCGGCGGTCTCGGGGGTCCTGGACATCACGGCCCACGTCGAAACGGGCGACGTCATCGTCGTCGATGGCCGCGACGGTCTCGTGGTCGTGCGCCCGGACACGGAAACGCTAGTCACATACCGCAAGATGCAGCGCGATTTCCTGAACATCCGGACGCGCCTGGTCCGCAATCGGGAAAAAGCGGCCGTGAGCGCCGATGGTGCCCAGGTCGAGCTCTTGGCCAACATCAACAACCTGGCCGACGCCGAAACGGCCATGGCGGTGGGGGCCTCCGGCGTGGGCCTCTTCCGTACCGAGTACCTCTTCCTCACGCATCAAGATGTGCCCGACGAGGAAGAGCAGTACCAGCATTACAAGCAAGTGATCGAGGCATCCCCCAACCAGACGGTCGTGATCCGGACGCTCGACCTGGGGGGAGACAAGACGGTCCCCTATTTGGGCCGGCGCCACGAGGCGAACCCGTTCATGGGCTGGCGGTCGATCCGCCTCTCCTTCGAGCACCCGATGATGTTCGAACGCCAGATCCGGGCGATCCTCCGCGCCGGTCGGCACGGCCGGCACGTCGCGATGCTCTTCCCGATGATCACGACGTTGGAGGAGCTACGCCACGTCAACAAGCTCGTCCACGACACCCGCGCCAAACTCCGCCGCGAGAACGTCCCGTTCGGCGAAAACGTCAAGACCGGCGTGATGATCGAGGTGCCCGCGGCGGCCCTTTGCATCGACGCCATCTTGCGCGAGACCGATTTCATCTCGATCGGCTCCAACGACCTGATTCAGTATCTGGTGGCCGCCGACCGCGACAACCCCAAGGTGGCCCACTTGTGCGAGCCTCTGAGTCCGGCGATCTTCCGCATCCTCCAATTGGTCTTCGACGCCTGCCGGCGCACCGGGACCCCCGTGACCGTCTGCGGCGAGATGGCCGGGCAACCGCGCTCCGTGCTGGCCCTCTTCGGCATGGGGCTCAGGCGCTTCAGCATGAGCCCCGCCTTCGTCCCGACCGTGAAAGAGCTCCTCGCCTCGGTGACGACCGCGCAGGCCGAACGGTTCGCCCATCAGGTCTTGCAGCTCAAGACCAACGAGGAAATTCGCGGTTATCTGACCAGCCGTCTTCACGAAGTCTCCAGCGACATCGAGGTCTTTGACTTCGGTTGAGTGGATGTCCCACCATGTCGGAACGACCAACCACGCACGAGATCCTCGCCGCCGTCCGAGGGCGGAAACCGACCGGCGAAGTGCCCACCCCGCTCAAGGCGGTCCCGCACAGAGTCGAGACAGAAAAAGACGAAGCGGCCCGACCCATCCCTGGGACGAACACGGCCGGACGACCCACCACACACGACGTCCTCGCCGCTGTCAGGGCCCGACAGCCCAGCCCAAACACGTCCTCGACGCCGGCGCCGAAGCCGCCCACGCGAAGCGTCCAAGATAAGGCCCCGGCCGTACGGTCGAAAGAGGGAACCGAGCCCGCTTCGACCCCGCCGCCCCCCTCTTGGTTGGCCTTGGGGGTGTCGGTCGCGATGGGGGCGTTCGTCATGACGTGCGCTCTGGCCCTTCTGGCGTCTCAATTCGTGCCTCACGCCCTACCCTGATGGACCTTGGAAGCGGAAGCATGACCACGCCCCGACCCGCCGCATCTTGGAGAGTCGGTCTTCTGGCCGCGCTGGCGATCGGCTGCGGCGGACAAGGCGGTTCCGACGACGCGACAGTCGTCACCCCACCCGACGCGAAAAACCTGGTGAAGACCGCGAACACGCCTGATGGCGCGGTCGAAGTGCCTTCCCCAGCGCCCGCCGAGATGCCGCCCAAACCCGGCCCTTGATTCGAGCCGGGGGCGACTCCCAAAACGACAAGACACCCGCTAGAATCGCCGTTCTTGACTTGACGGCCGACCCGACAATTGCCCGCCGACCCCTCCTTCTTTTCGTACTTCCCGCCGACGAGGACACCACCCGATGAGATCGCGTCTGCTCCGGACGACTTGTGCCCTGCTCGCCGCCCCGACGTTGGCCCTCTGCGGCCTGGCCCCCGGCTTTTCCGGACCCGAACCCAGGTCGGCCGCCGTGTCCGAACCGGCTTCGCCGGCCGACGGTTTCGGCACGATCAAAGGGCGCTTAGTTTGGGGCGGGGCCGAGACGCCCGCGCGGAAGGTCCTCGTCAAGAAAGGGGACACCACCGTGCAGGACGGCGCCGTCTGCTCGGTCAACGACGTCGTCTCCAACGAGTTGGTCGTCGACGCCAAGACCAAGGGTGTCCGCTACGGCATCGCCTTGCTGAAAGGGACGCTTTCCGGAGGCAAGTCGAGCCTGGCCGGCAAGAACCCCGAAGCTGAGAAGGCGATCGTCGCCAAGGCGGCCGAGGTGATCATCGACCAGAAGAACTGCGAGTTCCTCCCCTACATGACGGTCCTGTACACCGGCCAAAAGGCCATCTTCAAGTCGAGCGACCCGGTGAGCCACAACGTCAGGTTCAATGGGTTCGCCAACCCGAGCCGCAATGTGGTCTTGGCCCCTAACGGCGAACTCGCGGAGACGCTCAAGCCCGAACGGCTCCCCTTCGAGCTCCGATGCGATATCCATCCGTGGATGTCGGGCTGGGTCCTGCCCCTGGACCATCCCTTCTTCGCGGTGACACAAGAAGACGGCTCGTTCGAGATCAGCGGTGTCCCGGCCGGCAAACAGACCTTGATGCTCTGGCAGGAGTCCGTCGGCTACGCCAACGAGGAAGGGTCGAAGGGCAAAGAAGTGACAGTGGAAGCAGGCAAAGTGGTCGATGTCGGCGTCATCAAACTCGACCCGGGGAAGGTCAAGCTCAAGAAGTGAGCCAGTCGTCGGCCGCGTTCGGGCAGTCCCTCCCAAGGAACGGGCACTCACCCGCGGGAGGGACGTCGCACCAAATCGCGGCGAGGCCGCTCCGCACCCAACCCGGTTCGAAGTTCATCGAAGAACGCGTTAAAAAATGGCAGCCACGCCTTTTTTTGGAGCAAGTGCGGCAGGAAGCGGGTTTTTTCGTACCTCAGAATAGGAGGGAGAGTTGAGCGGCCTGGGCCCTCGGCATTCCATTTGCCTCTGGGTCGTTTCCGCCCGGTGTGCTTCAACGCATTGCCAACGCCTGGGAATTCGGAAACAATTGTGAGGACGACGAAGGACGGGACGATCCGGCAAGGTCCCCCATCTCGACCGCCCGAGGGACCAGGGTGGCGGACCTGACGCTTCTCCCGAAAAGCGGCCACACATCGGCCTTGGCCTTCGTTTCACTCCGCCCGCCCTCAACTCGTCCCGGTCCGCGAGGTGCCAGGCCATGGATCGAGGCGAGCGAGAAGTGTCGCGTGGGACCCGATTGGGGACGGGTGGCATCGTGAATTCTCCGCGAAGTCGGCTCTTGGTGTGGGTCCTGGCCGCGGCGTCTCTCTGGGGGACCGCGACCGTTCGGGCCCAGGCGGTGCGCCGCCCAGGGGCCACCGTTTACCCCGATTTCAGCAACGCGGCCGACCAGTTGCTCCGCGCCGCCGCCGGACAGGCCCAAGCCAAGCAGTGGAACGAGGCAGTCGACCTCTACCTCCGGGCCATTCAACAATACGGAGACACCGTCACCCCGGTCCCGGCCGACGACGCCAACGCCCCCCTGGGCGGTGAGACCAAGCTCTACGTCGATGTCCGCTCGTATGTCCAGCGTCGCCTCGCCGCGTTGCCCCCGGAGGCCCGAGCCGTCTATCGGGCCCGCGTCGACGCGACGGCCGAGCGCTGGTATCGCGACGGCCTGACGAACCGCGATCGGGCCCTCTTGCGGCGCGTGGTTGAAGAGGCCTTTTGCAGCGGCTGGGGAGACGAGGCCCTGGAGGCGCTCGGAGACATCGCTTTCCAAGATGGACGGCCCCAGGAGGCCCTGGCCGCCTACGAACGCCTCTCGGCAGGGCCCGAGGCGATCCGCGCCGGCCTACCGCATCCCGACCCGAGCGTCGATCGCGCTCGCCTTCAGGTCAAGACCTGGCTCGTGAGGGCGGCCTTGGGCGCGCCCACCCCAACCCCGGCCGAACTCGACGCCTTCCGCAAGGAATACCCCGATGCCCAAGGCACCGTGGCGGGCCGAACCGGAAACTGGGTTGATGTCTTGCTCCGCGCCCTGAACGAGGACCGAATCGCCTTCCCCGAGCCGCTCGACCTGCGTTGGCCCACCCTTGGCGGGTCAATGTCGCGCAATCGGGTCCTCGCGGAAGAGGTCGATGTCGGCTCGCCCCAGTGGACGGTCCGGCTGGAACGGGTGAATTCCAGTCGCGGCAGCGCCTCGTTCGGCAACCGGTTCAGCAACCCGGCCCCCACCGCGGTCGAACCGATCACGGCCTATCACCCGATCGTGCTGGGCAATCAAGTGGTCGTGGCCGACGAGAACGCCGTGCGGGCCTACGACCTCGACGAACGCCCCAAGAACGCCGACGACGTGGTCTGGCAACATCCCCCCCAGGGCCCCCTCCAAACGGTGCCCCAAGCGCGCGTTCCCACCCGGTCGGCCCGCTTCAGCCTGAGTGCGGCCGGCGACCGGATCTTTGCCCGGCTCGGTCCCACCGGGTCGGCGAACGGGCAAAGCAACAGCGCCATCGTCGCGCTTCAGCGAAGCCGTGAAGGCACTTTGCTCTGGAAGACCAAAGCGGGCGAGGTCGAGTTGCCCCGACGCGGGAACAACGCCGCGGGCAGGTCCTCGATCGGTTTTGAAGGGACGCCGGTCGCCGACTCGCGCAACGTCTACGTGGCCATCTCCGAGTCGGGCCCGCGCATCAGCACGTGGGTGGTTTGCCTGAACGCGGAGAGCGGCAAGACGCGCTGGGCCCGGTTCGTCTGCGAGGCCCCGCCAGGTGTTGACAACGCGATGGGTCAGGGCGGGATGCTCAACATGGGCGTCGCCGTGCCGCCCCCGCCCGACGCCGGCCAGCGCATGCTGACATTGCAGGGCGGCCTGGTCTTCTATCAGACCAACCTCGGGGCCTTGGCCTGCCTCGATGGCGAGTCGGGGCAGGTCCGTTGGGTCGCCACCTATCCTCGGGTCGATCGCCCAGCCTCGTTGAGCATCGATCGCGACCTCAGTCCGGCGATCGCCCACGACGGCCTCGTCTTCATCGCGCCCAACGACTCTGCGGTCGTTTGCGCCTTCGAGATGGGCACGGGCCGGCTCGTCTGGAAACGGGACGACATGCCCAAGGCGGAACACTTGCTCGGTGTCGCGCATGGCCGGCTGATCGTCACGGGCGACCACGTCTGGATGATCAACACGCGCGACGGCAAGGTCCTTTCCACCTGGCCCGATAACCTTAACGGTCTCGACAGCGCAGGTCGCGGCCTCATCACGGCTGAACACATCTACTGGCCGACGCGGGGCGAGGTCCAGGTCCTCGACATCACGACCGGGATGCGCGCCACGAACCGGCCACCCATCCAACTCTCCCAGAAGTTCCAGCAGAATGGGGGCAACCTCGTCGCAGGGGACGGCTATCTGGTGGTGGCCGGCGCCGAGTCGCTGGTCGTCTTCAGCCAGAACAGCCGCCTCATCCAGCGGTATCAACTCGAGATCGCCAAGGCCCCCGAGCGCGCCTTGCCCTATTTCCATCTGGCGCAAGTCGCCGAGGCATCGGGCGAGGACAAGCTGGCACTCGCGAACTTGGAAGGGGCCCTCAATCACGCCCGTCCCGGAGACTTGGTGGATGGCCGGCCCCTCGCCGAGGTCGCCCGGGCGCGCCGGTTCGACCTCCTGCTCAAGCTGGCCTCCCGGTCCGTGAAGGCAGGCGACTGGGAGACCGCCTTGGTCCACTACGAGGCCGCCGCCGCCGCCGCCGGACCAGGTCGCGACCGCCTGACCGCCAAGCTCGGCCTGGCACGCGCCCACCAAACGCTCGGGAGATCGGCCCAGGCCGTCGCGACCTTGCAGGGCTTGCTCGACGACGACTCCGTGCGGACCCTGACCGTCCCCATCGATGACCGGCAGACCGTTCGCGCCGACATCCGGATCACGGACCTTCTCAACACGATCGTCAAGCAATCAGGCCGCGCCGCCTACGCGGCCTACGATGCCCGAGCGCGCGAACTCTTGCGGCAAGCGGAGCTCGAGCAAAACCCACGCGCCCTTGAAGAGATCGACCGGACCTATCCGATCGCCGCTTGCCTGCCCGAGGCCCTGCTGCGCCTCGGCCGCGTCCGGCTGGAGGAGGGCCGGGCCGTCGACGCGGCGCGGGCCTTCAAGCGCCTGCTGGCCGAAGCCGACGATGACGCGGGTCGCGCCACCGCATGGCTCGAACTGGGACGTTCCCACGAGAAGCGTCACCTTTGGTCGGCTGCGCGGGACGCCTACACGCAGGCAGCGGAACGCTACGGAAACGTCTTGGTGCCCGCCCTCGGTCCGAACTTGACCGCCGCTCAGGTCGCGAGTCAACGCCTGGCTCGACCCGTATTCGAGAAGCTGGGGCCGGCCTCGGCTGAACCGGGTCCCACCCTGCCGATGGCCCGACGCTGGGCCAAGGCCCTGGACGGCCCCCACCGCGTGCTCGTCGCCGACGGCCCGCCTCCGTCGCCGGAAGTCGGCCCGATCTTCCTGGCCCGCGGCGGTTGGTTGCGGTCCGTCAACCCAGTCAGCGGCGATGCCGCCTGGACGATCGAACTGCCCGCCGAGCCGGTCTGGCTGGGATATCTCGCCGATCGCCTCCTGGTCGCGACTGAGAAGAACGTCATCGCACTGGGGTTGGAACGGGGAGAGGTCCTCTGGGGTTACGAGCAGCCGCGCGACCCGAAACTCAAGGAACTCGACCCGTTCGCACGAGACCAGGGACCTATTTCCAAGTCAGACCCCGCCGACGGGCTGTCGGGATTCCGGGTCCTGGGCGACCGTCTCGTCTTCCGCCAGGGTCCGCGCGAGCTGGTCGTCCTGGACGGGGAAAACGGCCTGGTCGCGTGGTCGTTCGCGGCCCCGACGGGGACAATCAACCCGAACATCCTCGTGGGGCCCCAACGCATCGTCCTCCAAGTGCGAAAGCCCCACGCGGTCGTCGTGCTGGACACGGCCGACGGCCGGCGCCTCGGCGAATTCGAGCAGCCCGAGAAGGAGCCAGCCACTTGGCCAAGGCCCCCCCTGCCCCTCGACGACGATCGCGTCGTCCTCGTCCTCGACGAGCGGACGGTCGCCCTTTTCGACCTCCAACGCGGTGAGGAGGCATGGCGCTGGGTCGAAAGCAGCCCCCTGCCGCGCGTTACCATGCCGGCCCTCTTCGGCGATGCCGGCCGCTTGTTCGCCCTCTTCGATGGCCGCCTTCTCGTCCGCCTCGACGCGAAAACGGGTGGTAAGGTATGGGGTAAGACGCTCGGTTCCGAAGACCTGAGCGAACGGCCCGACGCCTTCGGTCTCGACGAGCGCCGCGTTTATTACGCCAGCGACCTCACCGTCGGGGCTTTCGAACTGGCCGACGGCACGCCCGCCTGGTCAAGCTCGGTCGGAGAGCCGGCGTCCGGCTGGTCGCTCGTCCTGGGTCGCAACTGCCTGATGGCCTACCCCCGCAAGTCTGGCGATCACGAGGTCCGGGAGATGCTCCCCCTGGCCGTGCTCGACCGCGAGCGCGGCTCCCTGATCCAACGCTTTCTGATCGCCTCTCCGGTACGTGAGCTGGCCGTTCGCTTCACGGGACCAGGGGCCTTGGTCGCGACCCAAGCGGGTCTCTGGTCCCTGGGCACCTTCCCGAAAGGCCCTGAAGGCCCCCGTCCCCGCTAGCGCATTCGGCCCGATCATGTCGTCTCCGCGAACCACCCCCGAGTCCCCGCCGCGAGCACCCGCATGGCCCACGACGACCCCACCCCCGACCTCCCAGCGAACGACATCGCCGCCGTGGAACGGCTCCGCGACGCCTTTCAGCGCCTCGGGCAAGAACTCTCCAAGGTGATCGTCGGTCAGCAACACGTCTTGGAAGAACTGCTGATCGCCGTCTTCGCCCGGGGCCACTGCCTGCTCATCGGCGTGCCCGGCCTGGCCAAGACGTTGATGATCCACACCCTCTCCGACGCCCTAAACCTGAGCTACAACCGGGTCCAGTTCACCCCCGACCTCATGCCCTCGGACATCACCGGGACCGAGGTCATCCAAGAGGACAAGGCCACCGGCATCCGTCAGTTCAAGTTCCTCCGCGGGCCGATCTTCGCCAACATGGTGCTGGCCGACGAAATCAACCGGACGCCACCCAAGACGCAAGCGGCGCTTTTGGAAGCGATGCAGGAACGGCAAGTGACCGTGGGCGGCGAACGCCATCGCCTGCCCGACCCCTTCTTCGTGCTGGCCACGCAAAACCCGATCGAGCAGGAAGGCACCTATCCTCTGCCCGAGGCCCAACTCGACCGCTTCATGCTCAACATCCTCGTCGATTACCCGGACGAGGCCGATGAGATCGAGATCGTCGAACGGACCACCTCGGCCGCGAAACTGGAAGTCAGCAAGGTCCTTTCCGGCCCCGACATCCTGGAGTTGCAAGAGATCGTCCGAAAGGTGCCTGTAGGCCCCCACGTGAGCCGCTACGCGGTGCGCCTGGCGCGCCTCACACGCCGGGGCGGCGGCAACGAGCCCGAGTTCATCCGCGACTACGTGAACTGGGGCGCCGGGCCGCGCGCGAGCCAATACCTCGTGCTGGCCGCCAAGGCCCGCGCCGTGCTCCACGGACGCTACCACGTCACGACAGACGATATCAAGACCGTCGCCCTCCCGGTGCTGAGGCACCGGATCGTGACGAACTTCAACGCCGAGGCCGAGGGCCTCAAGACCGACGACATCATTCAGCGGCTGATCAAGGTCCTTCCCGTCGACGAGAGCGAGTTGGCCAACGGTGGACGATTACCAAAAATATTTAAATCCGCTGACCTTGGCTAGCCTCCAGGGCCTGGACCTCCAGGCCCGGGCGGTGGTCGAAGGGTACGTCTCCGGGATGCACAAGAGCCCCTATCAGGGCTTCTCCGTCGAGTTCGCGGAACACCGCGAATATGTACCCGGCGACGATGTCAAGCACGTCGATTGGAAGGTCTGGTCCAAGACCGACAAGCTCTACCTCAAGCAGTATGAGGAGGAGACCAACCTCCTCACGTACTTGCTCCTGGACACGAGTGAGTCGATGTCCTACGCGGCCGACGGCAACGTCTCCAAGTTGCAATATGCCCAGTTCGTCGCGGCCTCGCTCGCCTACATGGTCATCCAGCAGCAAGACTCGGTCGGCCTGGCCACGTTCGACGAACAGGTGGTTCGCTACCTCAAGCCATCGGGTCAGCCGTCGCACCTCAAAGAGCTGATCCACATCATGGACACCACCCCCGGCCGGCGCAAGAGCGACGTCGGGATGGTCTTCCACGACCTGGCCGAACGCTTCAAGAAGCGCGGGATCGTCGTCATCCTCTCCGACTTCTTCGACGACGTCCCCCGGATCATCACCGGCCTACGCCACCTGCGCCACCGGCGTCATGAGGTGATCGCCTTCCACATCATGGACCCTGACGAACTCGACTTCCCCTTCCGCGACCCCACCCTCTTCAAGGGCCTCGAAGGCCTCGGCGAGATCTTGACCGAGCCCCACGCCCTGCGCCGCGCCTATAAGGGCGAGGTCGACGCTTTCATCGACGAACTCCGGCGCGGCTGTCAGATGATCGACATCGACTACGTGCCCCTGCGCACCGACCGACCACTCGACGAGGCCCTCTCGGGCTATCTGGCCTCACGCTCGGCCCGCGTCCGCTGATCCCGATCCCGAGGACCTCATGCCGTTCGATTTGGGCATTCTCGCGAACGAAGTGCTTCCCTTGTTGGGCCCCCTGTACGCGCTCGGGTTCGTCAATGGCGCGATGCTCGCGGGCCTGGCCGCCGCGTCGATCCCGATCATCCTGCACCTCCTCAATCGCCGGAAGTTCCGCGAGCGGTCGTGGGCCGCGATGCGCTTTCTCATGGCCGCGATCCGCAAGAACCAAAAGCGCATCCGCCTGGAACAACTCCTCCTCCTGGCGATCCGGACGATGATCCTCGTCCTCATCGTCTGCGCAATGGCGCGGCCGATCCTGGACAAGTACCGGCCGATCCTGCCCGGTCAGCGGACCCACCGCGTGATCGTCTTGGACGGCTCCTTGAGCATGGGCTACGCGGCGGCAGACCAATCGCGTCTCGACCAGGCCAAGGCCCTCGCCCAACGCTTGGTGAAAGAGTCCCGCTCGGGCGATTCGCATAGCGTCGTCCTGATGGGCTCGCCGCCGCGGATCGTGGTGGGCGGGCCTTCAGCCAACCCGACCGAGGTCTCCAAGGAAATCGGCGAGATCGCCCAGACTCATGAGGCGGTCGACCTGATCGCCACGTTCGAGGCGGTCGAACGAGCCCTGGCCGCCTCGGAGGTCCGTCAGAAGGAGGTCGTCTTCCTCACGGACATGCAGTCGGCGAGCTGGCGGGTCAAGCCCGGCGGCGAGGACGGCCTGAAACGGGCCGTCGCTAAATTGGAGGCCCGCGCCGCCACGTCGTCGGTCATCGACCTGGGGGCCCTCGGCGGGAACAACCGCGCGATCACCGACCTCTCCCTCGACGCGCCGGTCGTCACGGTGGGAGGGCCGCCGCCGATTGTCACAGCGACCGTGAAGAACTTCGGACGCTCGCAGGCGCCGGGCGTGCCCGTCCAATTGATCGTCGATGGCAACCTCGTCGAAAAGCAGTTCGCGGACCTCGCGCCCGGCGAGGAGCGAGCCATCTCGTTTGCCACCGGCTTCAGCGCGGCGGGAGACCATCTCATCGAAGTGATGATCGACGACGACCCACTGAAGATCGACAACCACCGCTGGCTAGCCCTGCCGGTTCGCGACCGCCTGCGCGTCCTCCTCATCGACGGCGACCGCAAGCCCGAAGCGTTCGAGGCCGAGACCGATTATCTGGCCCAGGCGCTCGACCCAGTGGAAGACTCCAGCGCTTCGCCCTCGGCAATCAAGGTGGAGGTGGCCAGCGAGTCGCAACTCCGAGGGCGGGACCTGTCCGCATACGACGTCGTGGTGCTGGCGAATGTGGCCCAACTCACGGCGGAAGAGTCCGGCCTTCTCGACGCCTTCCTCAACCTGGGCGGTGGTCTGGTCGTCTTCACCGGCGACCGGGTCGTCCAAGAGAACTACAACCGGGTCCTCTTCCGCGACGGCAAGGGCCCCCTTCCCGCCCGGATCGGCCCGACCCTCGGCAACGCGACCGACACGTCGCAGGGGTCATTCCGCTTCGACCCGCTCGAGTTTCGCCATCCGATCATTCGGGCCTACCAAGGGGCGGCCCCCGACGTCGTCTCGGGCCTCACCGGCGTGAAGACTTGGATGTACCACAAGCTCGAACCGTCCAAAGACTCATCCGCAATCACGGCGCTCGCGTTCGAGACGGGCGACCCTGCCGTCTTGGAAATGCCTCACGGCCGAGGCAACGTCACCCTCGTCGCCACCTCGGCCGACGCCGCCTGGGGAAACTGGCCGCTCCACCCCAGCTATCCCCCTGTGATGGAACAAATGATCATGCGTGCTGCGGCGGGGAAGTTGGCCGAGCGGAACGTGCCGGTCGGCCAACCCCTCGACCAGGCGTTCGCGGTGAGTGCCGACGGAGCGCCGGTGTCGGTAGTCACGCCCGCGTCGCGCACGGTCGCCCGCAAACTGACGGCCGACGGCGACGTGAGCCGCTTCCATTTCGATGAGACGGAGACCTCGGGCGCCTATCGCGTGAAGGTCGGCCCGCCCGTGACCCAAGAGGTCCTCTTCTCGGCGAACTTCGACCCAGCGGAGAGCGCCCTGGACAAGCTCACCGAGAAGGACCTGACCGCGGTGGTGCCCAATTGGAACTTCCGGTACTTCGACGACTGGAGCAAGCTTATGGAGGCCCCCGCCTCGATCAGCAAGCAAGGGGAGGCGCACCGCCCCTTGCTTTGGGCCGTCCTGGTCCTCCTCTTCGTCGAGACCGTGCTCGCTTGGGTCTTTGGACATCATCGTTGAGCCTGGGGGCGTCATGGCGAATCATCGTCAACGAATTCGAGACGTGAAGGGGCGACCGCCCATCGGTCCGGGGGACCAGCGATGATCGCGCGGGTCTTGCTCAAGCTGCACGAATGGACGCAATGGTCGGGCGAACCGTCGCGCACCGTCGAGGAACTCGGCGAGAAGCTCACACCCCATCTCCGCTTTGAGGAAGCGTGGGGCCAGGGGCTCGCCTTGCTCGTTGGCCTGTGGGTAGCCGGCCAAAGGTCCATGGGGGTCCATGTCCGGGAACAGCCCCAACTCCGGCGGCTGGACCGCACGAAGCAGAGTCAGCACTTCCGGAAAGCTCGTGTACGAGTCCCGATAGAGCTCGGCCACGGCTGCCCACTTGCCCTCACGCCGCGCCAGCTTCTCAGCGGCCACCAGGGGCCCATCACTAACTGGGTCGAAGCCGAAGTCGGACTTGGCCCGCTTCGAGAACACGTCCCAACGTACGCCGGCCCAGTTCTTCTGGGTGGCTTGGGGGGCGTTCATCCACACCAGCAGGTCTCGTGTCGGATTCGGTGCCAACAGGCTCAGCAGCCACTCGGCGTTGATTTGCCGGCCCTTGAGCTCGTCCAGCGGCCTGTTGAGGAACACGCCGGCGGACAGCACCTGGGCCATGCGATCAAGGTAAAGCCGGGCGTAGGCCGCACCCTGGTACTCGGTCATCCGGGCCAGGCCTGCCAGCAGCATGGCGTGCGCCTGCTGCGGGAAGTTTTGAATCAAATCGGCCTGGGGCCCCCGGACAATCGAGGCCGGCAGCTCTGTTTTTGATAGCAATTCTGAAACCTGCAAGGCCTGGCGACGGGGCGCCTCCACCGCGTTCCAGCCAGCCTCGAAGCCGCGCAGGCTCGCAGCCGAGGCACCGCCGCCGGCCTGGATCACCGTTTCGTAGGCGGCGCGCGCAAACGGCAGCAGGCCGCTGGCGGCCACGGCACCCAGCATCACGGCGCTGACCATGGTGCCAGCCTGCTGGCACAGGCCCGCCATGTCCAGCACATGGTGTTCGCGGCTGACCGCGCGCACCACGCCCAGCAGGTGTTCCACGTCCGCGCGGCCATCGCCCAGGTTCATTCGCTCCTGGGTGGTGAGCACCCGGGCCGACGAGGTGATGACCAGCGTGCGCTCGGGCGAGGGCATGCCCAGCGCGCCCTGGCGTGCCGTCTCCAGCAGTTCGGACGACACCAGGCCGTCGAGCGCGCCGGGCACCGGGTTGAGGCTGAACACCGGCTTCTTGCCGGCTAGTTCGGCCAGCGGCACCGGAAAGACTTCGAGGTAGTACGTGGTGGCGCCCGTGCGTTGCGCCACGCCGGGGATGGACGTGCTCTGGGCGGCATACCCCGCCTGCCGCGCGGTGTCGACCAGCCATTCGGTGAGCACGCCGCCGCCTTCGCCGCCCAGGGCACAGATCAGAAGAGAAATGGATTTCATGAGGCTTGCAATGTGCGGACGATGGCGCCACGCAGGCTGCCGAGCAGGCGTTCGTGCCAGCGCGGGTTCTGGATGACTTCAGCGCGATAAAAGCTCGGGCACAGCGTGGCGGCGTGCGCGTTTTCGCCGCACAGGCCGCAGCCCACGCAGCCGTCGATCACGGTGGCCACCGGGTCCACCTTCAGCGGGTCGGGGTTGTCCTTGAGCGTGAGCGTGGGGCAGCCCGACAGCCGGATGCAGGCGTGGTCGCCGTTGCACACGTCCTCGTCCACCCCGT
>CALLYK010000292.1 GCA_937858365.1 uncultured Isosphaeraceae bacterium
GGTCGAGCGGGAAACGCCCGACCCCGCGCAACGGGCACTTACTGGACTTCGGTGATGGTCATCACCGACTTGGAAGTCACATTTTGAGTGATTTCCATGTCCATGATCTTGATCTTCATTTCCATCTGCTGGACCGTGGTGGCCGAGTCGATGCGGCCGAGCGCCTTGTTGAAGCGAAGTTCGCCACGCGAGTCTTGGTCGCCCAGTGAGACCTCGAAGGGGGAGTCGGCGTTGGGCTTGAGGGACATTTTGGACTTGGTCTCGAAGATCTCGATCTTGGCGTCCTTGGGGTCGGGTCCCTTGTAGGTTTGGGTCGTTTCCACGGTCATTGTGCCCAGCGGGTTGGGCATGTCGCGCTTGGTGGTGAACGATTCGTCGACCTTCAAGGGTTTGTCGGGGAGACCAGGGCCCGATTGCTGCATCATCGACTTGATGCTGTCGGGGCTGAACATCATGCCCGCGGCCCCGCCGCCGCCGCCCAGTGCCTCGGTGACCTTGGCGGGTATCTTCATGTCCTTCGTTTCGCCGGTCGGGGTCATCGTCATCGTCATCTCGGCCCCTACGAGGGCCTTCATCGGACCGGTCAGGCCGGCCAGGGGGCCTTCCTCGACCTCGCCCTTCTTGTCGGAGTCGAACTTCATTTCACCAAACGGCGAGTCCATCGCCAGCTCGACACGGTCGAACGTTTGGACGATCTCGGCCGAGCCGTCGGACTTGACCGCCTTGACCTTCCAGCCCACGGTGAAGACCTGGGCCATCTTGGTTTCAATGGCGTTCCCCTGGACGTTCGCCTCGGTGGTGACGTCGGTCTTGAGTAGCATGCGGAGGTTCTGGCCCTCTTTGAACTTCCAGCGGACATCGCTCTGGCTGAAGGCGGGGGCCGCGACGACCAGCGTCAGGACGGCCGTGAGCAGGGACGTGTGTTTCAATCTCATGAGTGCCTCAGGGTGAAGGAAATTCGCGGTCGTCGAGCGGGACGCGGGCTCACTTGGACCCGGCCTCGCGCTGGGTGATCGAAATCGTGGTCTTCGTTTCCTGGTCGATCTGCTGGCCCATCGCCTCGATTTCCAGGTCGAGTTTCTGCTCGACCTTGGAGTTGGTCAAGAAGCCGCCGTCGCGGTTGAAGACGATGCCGCCCTGGATGTCCTGCTTCTTGATTTTCACGGTGAAGGGGGAATCCGGGTTGACCTTGAGTTCGACGGCGCTCTTGATGTCGATCTTGTCGAGGGCCTTGTTCTGAGGGTCGGCCCCTTTGAACGTGTAGGTGGAATCGACGAGCATCGATCCGATCGGCGGGCGCGGGACGTCTCGCTTGGTGTTCCAAGAAGCGTTGGCCGCCAGGGGCTTACCGGGCAGGACGAGGGTGGACTGCTCGACCATTTCCTTAAAGGTATCCTCGCTGACCATCCGCTGCCCTCCTGGCATTCCCGGGAGGTTCTTGAGCATTTCGGCGGCCTTGGCGGGGAGCTTGAAGTCCTTGATTTCGCCCAAGGGGGTCATGACCATCGTCGCCTCGGCCCCGACGAGCGCGCGGAAGACCTGCCCCATGGCGGCGGCTGGGCCTTCGGGGTCTTTCTCGTCCTTGGTGTCGACCGACATCTGGCCGAGCACGCTGTCCATCATGTATTTGACGCGGTCGAAGACTTGCACCATCTCGGCGGAGCCGTCGGCCTTGACCGCCTTGACTTTCCATGTCAACTCGTACATTTGATCGATCGAGTTATCGATGGATTGACCACCAACACTGATGCCCATGCTGGTGTTTTGATTGAGGACATAGCGAAGGACTTGGCCTTCCTTGAACTTCCAGCGCAGGTCGGAGGGGGCCTGGGCCCGAGCGCCGACGGCACCCAAGAGGACCAAAGCGAGGGAAGCGATCACGGAGCGACGGAGCATGAGCATGTGGTGTCTCAAAGGCGAAGAGTGGGCGGAGGTACGCCGAAAACCGAAAGAACTCATGGTCCCAAAAACCCACGGGGCGCACAAGGGGCCCCAATCCAGGGCAGGGCCGTCCCCTCAAATCTCGAATCGGAATCAACATGCGACTTCTCGCACTGGAAATGTCGACACGGCATGAGCGGTGAATTGCCGTCAGGGACCAGGCGTGTTCCCGAAAGGCGCCAGGAAGGGTATGAGACATCGTCGGCTCACGGTTGCGGCTCGCTGCCCCAAAACGGCCCCAAGCCGTGATGCGCGGCGACGAGGCCGCCGAGGCCGCCGAGGCCGGCGGCGAGCAGGGCCAGGCCCACC
>CALLYK010000293.1 GCA_937858365.1 uncultured Isosphaeraceae bacterium
AGCCGCGCAATACGCTGCTGCTGGCCGGCACCTGCTCGGCGCTGGCCGGCGTGGCCGGCGTGTGCCTGGCGCTGGGCTTCACGCTGGCGCCGTCGCAGATCTATGCCTGGATCGGCGTCGTCTTCGCCGCGGTGATGCTGGGCGGGCTGGGGCGCGCGCTGGCGCCGCTGCTGGCCGGCATCGTGATCGGCGTCAGCGAGGCGCTGACCATGGCGGTGACCGCGCCCTCGTGGGCACCGCTGGTGTCGTTCGCGCTGCTGATCGCGATCCTCTTGTTCCGGCCCGGCCGCGCTGGTAAGGTTGAGGTCGGTTGCCCGCCCGCGTCGAGGTCCGGCGACGGTGGGGCGAACCCGAGCGGTGCATGTGCCCACAGCAGGGGGTGCCGGGCCGACCCCAACTCCTCCCCGGTCGTGAGGTCGAAGAAGACGAGGGCCGAATCGTCACCGACAGCCACAGTCCGGCCGTCCGGGTGAACGGCGAGGCGAACGCCGTGGTCCTCCGGGCCGGCGCCGCGGCGTCGGAGCGTCCGGAACTCCCGCCCGGAGGCCAGCCGCCAGAGCTGGATCGTCGTGCCGCTGGTGCTGTACCCGAGCAGCCGGTCGTCCGGGCTGAGCTGAAACCCGTAGTAACCAGGCAGGGTGAGGAGCGGCCGGCCGGTGGCCGCCTCCCACAGGACCGTCTGGCCGCTCCAGTCGGTACTCATCAGCCGGTCGCCGGCGTGGTTGAACCGAACCAGGACGCCGTAGCTTGTCTGCTCCGCCCACGGGGGCATCACTTCGACGGCGGCGTCCGCGTCCCACACGCGGACCCGGCGGTCGCCGCCGACGGCCAGCCGGCGGCCGTCCGGGTGCCAGGCCACCGAAAACGTCAACCCGGCGCCTGCCGGTTGGCGAAGCTTCGGCAGCTCCCGGCCAGCGTCCGTGTCAAAGAGCTGAACGTCGGGGCCCCCGGCGACCGCCAGCCGGTGATCGGTGGGGTGGAAGTCGATCCGGTTCGGCGGGGCGGCGAGGGCCAGGAGGTGGGGCCGCCGACCGGTCGCCAGGTCGTACACGCTGAGCTTCCCGTCGGGGCGACCGATGGCCAATTGCTTGCCGTCGGCGTGGAAGGCGATCGCGGACTCGTGGAAGGCGACCGGGTCGTCGATCAGGACGGTCGGTGCCGGGCCGTCGAGCTTCCAGACCCGCACCCCGGCGTACGAACCGCCGGCCTGCCGACCGTGGGCGTAGGCCACGAACTTGCCGTCCGGGCTGACGAACGGGTAGCTGAACATCGGCACTCCGTGGGCAGGGAGCCGGACGACCACCTCTTCCCGCCCGTCAGTCACCTTGCAGACGGTCAGCCCGCCCTGCCCGTCGATCCTGACGTACCGCTCGAAGGCGGCGTCGAAGCCGATGCCGACGGTCCCCTCGGGACACCCGTCCCACGAGCGGGCAAGCTCGATGTCGGGCAAGACAAGGGCGGCCGTCGCCTCGGTCCGCAACTCCGGAGTGGCCCGGATCCCTGCTGCCCGGCGGAGCGCGTTCAGGGCCTCGAACTGCTGGCCGATCCGGCCGCTCGTCCGCTCGGCCCGGGCCCGGCTGACCAGGGCCGCGAACAACTGCTCCTTGGCCTCGATCACGGCGGCGGCCTCGGCCTTGAGGGCCTCGCCCTTCTGCTTCGCCTCGTCCACGGCCTCGGCCTCGGCGGCGTACGCCCGAATCAGGCCGGCCGTCGTCCCGGCCACGCCGGCGACCAGCGCCAGCAGGGAAACGGCGGCGGCCAGCACAGGGGCCCGGTTCCGCCGCGCGAACTTTCGCAGCCGATACCCCACCGACGGCGGGCACGCCTGCACCGGCTCGTCCGCCAGATAGCGCCGCACGTCCGCCGCGAAACTGTTGGCCGTCTCGTAACGCCGGGTGCGGTCCTTCTCGAGCGCTTTCATCACGATCCAGTCCAACTCGCCGCGGAGCGCGGCCGAGAGCCGACGCGGCTCGGTGCCGCGGTTGGTCGAGACCGTGCTCACGACCAGCCCGAGCGTGCTCAGCCGTGTGCTCGGTCGGGCCGGTTCCTCCTCCCGGATGATCCGCCTGATCTCGTCGTACCCGACCGTCTTGAACCGCTCCTTGTCGATGGGCGTGGTCCCGGTCAGCAACTCGTACAGGAGCACGCCCAGCGAGTACACGTCGCTACGGGTGTCTACGTCCAGGTCGCTCATCCCGGCCTGTTCGGGCGACATGTACAGCGGGGTGCCGATCATCTGGGCGACGCCTGTGAACAACGTCTTTTCCGTCAGGACCTGCCCGACCGCCTTGGCCACCCCGAAGTCGATCACCTTGACCACCGGGGTGGTGTCGTGCCGCGACACCAGCACGTTCGACGGCTTGAGGTCGCGGTGGATGACCCCCTTCTGGTGGGCGTGTTGCACCGCCTGGCACACTTGGACGAAGAGTCCCAGCCGCTGCCGCGGGGTCAGGTGGTTCTGGTCGCAGAACTCCGTGATGGTAACTCCCTTGACATGTTCCATCACGAAGTAGGGCCGGCCGGAGGCCGTGGTGCCGCCGTCGAACACACGCGCGATGTGCGGGTGGTCCATGAGGGCCAGCGCCTGCCGCTCGGCCTCGAACCGGGCCACCACCGCCCGCGAATCCATCCCCGGCTTCAAGATCTTGAGTGCGACTTTCCGCCGAACGGGGGTCGATTGCTCGGCGAGGAAAACCACCCCGAATCCGCCCTCGCCGATCGGCTCCAGCAGCTTGTAAACGCCGATCACGTCGCCGGGGCGTTCGCCGACATGGTGATCGACGGTCTCCGGGAGGTCGTTCGGACCGGGGCAGTCCCTCAAGAACCCACCAGCCATGTCGTGCGCCCGGAGCAGGACATCGATCCGCCGGCGAAGGTCCGCGTCCGCCCCGCACGCCGCGTCGAGGAACACGTCGCGCTCCCCGACGGACGGCCGCTCGATCGCGCTCGCGAAGATGGACAGCATTTCCGGGCTGGCGTCTTGCATCGGAGTACCCCCGGCCGGACGGCCTCTGTGAGACAATGCCCCGTTCGGACGCCGAAAGTGCCGGCGTCGCGAAAATCTCCCTCGAAACGGGACGCCGGGCTACTCCGGGCGCAACGCGTCGAAGAGCCAGGCGCGGGCGAACGCCCAGTAGCGGTGGGCGGTGCGAAGGGAGGTCCCCAACGCGGCGGCGGCCTCGTCCGCGGTCAGGCCGGCAAAGAAGCGGAGTTTGACCAACTCGGCGCACTGCGGGTTCAAGCGGGCCAGTTCCTGGAGGGCGTCGTCGATGGCGACCAGCTCCTCGTCCAAAGCCTGGTCCGCGACAACCAGTCGATCCAGATCGACACGCTGCCTGCCGCCGCCCCGCTTCTCCCGGCCCTTGTCCCGCGCCCGGTTCACGAGGATGCGGCGCATCGCCTCGGCCGCGGCCGCGAAGAAATGCCCGCGACCGTTCCATCCTTCCCGGTGCTCACCCGCGACGAGCCTCACATAGGCCTCGTGAACGAGAGCGGTGGCTTGGAGCGTCTGACCGGGTTTCTCGGCAGCCATCCGCGCGGCGGCGAGCTTCCGCAACTCGTCGTACACGAGCGGTAGCAACTCCGCGGCGGCCCGCGGGTCGCCTCGCTCAACCGCCTCAAGAAGTTGCGTGACATCCGCCATAAGCCCGAGTATACCGGATGGGGGCGCGGCCGGCACCAACCACCTGAGGGGCTGGTCGGTCGAAAAACGAGGACACTCGGCTTTCCGCGAAGTGCCGACCTATGAGTCATACAATTTTCCATATACATTATGTCGAAAAAAGACGAATTTATGGGTGAGGAGGTCCTCGCGGCCAAGGGCCCGCGATCGCGAGACGCAGCGGGCCCTGATGCGGTCCTTCAAGCCCCAGAACGACTTCATGGTGCGCGAGGCCCTGCTCAAGACGGGCCGGTCCGACCTCATCGGCTCCGGCTGCGATCCCCTCATCCCGGCCCAGCCGCCCAAGGCCGCGATCGACTCCCGCAGGCGCCGGCCAAACAAGCGGGCGAGGCCGACCACTACCACGCGATGGCCGACACCGCCTGGGGCGAAGCCGACGGCGGGTCCGCACCTTCGGGCCCCGGCTATCGACCCGCTCGCAAGCCGCCACAAGATGTAGCAAACTGAGCGGGGACCGCTGACCAGGCGGCCGTCGATCGGCGGCCCATCCGCGCGGGTACGATGTCCCACCTCCAGTCACTCTCGAAGGAGCGTCAACCATGAGCGAACGCGGTCGGACACCCGCCCTTTGGGCCCTCTTGGCCTGCCTCACCACCACGGCGATGGGGCAAGACACCATCAAAGAGGTCCACAAAGAGCACTTCCTCATCGGCGCCGCCGGCGACTTGCCGGGCAATTACACCGCCGAGGAACTCGACCTGGTCCGGGCCGAATTCAACGCCCTCACGCCTGAAAACTGCATGAAACCAGGCCCGATCCACCCGGCGACCGACACCTGGCGCTTCGAGCGTCCCGATGCCCTGGTGAAATGGTGCCAGGAGAATCAGCTCGCGGTCCACGGTCACACACTCGTCTGGCATTCGCAAACGAACGACTGGTTCTTCCGTGACGGCGACAAGGAGGTCATCACCCAACGACTGAAGGACCACATCCACACGCTGGTGGGACGCTACAAGGGAAAGCTCCGCGGTTGGGACGTCGTCAACGAGGCGATCAATGACGGCGGCAACGACGAGACCGCGAAGACCGAAAACCTGCGAAATTCGCCCTGGTTGAAGGCCCTTGGCCCGGAATACCTGGCCCTCGCGTTCCAGTTCGCCCACGAGGCCGACCCAGCCGCCGAACTCTATTACAACGACTACAACATCGAAGCCGGTCCCAAACATAAGAGTTCGGTGGTCCTTCTCAAGCGCTTGGTACAAGAAGGCGTGCCGATCCACGGCGTCGGCATTCAGGGACATTGGAGCACGTCCAGGGTCCCGTTCGACGCTCTGGACCAGGCGATCGCCGACTACGCGGCGCTTGGCCTGAAGGTGAGCGTAACCGAGTTGGACTTGACGATCCGAGGCGCCTCGGGGGGCCAGTTCGGTCCAACGACCAAGGGCCAAGTCGCGCCGCCATCGGCGGAGGACCTCAAGGCCCAGGCCGATGCCTACGCCCGGCTCTTCGCGATCTTCACTAAGCACAAAGACCGCTTGGATCGCGTCACGTTTTGGGGGCTCAGCGACGGCCGGTCGTGGCGTCGAGGTCAACACCCCTTGATCTTCGACGCCCAGAACCAGCGGAAACCGGCCTACAAGGCGATCCTGGAGACGGCCTCGCCGCCGAAATGAGGGCTGACACTCGACTTCGCGAGACCGGGGCCGGGGCCCCTCGCCCAATTGACCGGCCTTCCCCGGCCTCGTACAGTGTCCGAGACACCTCGCCTCTTCCTCAAGCGACGGGGACCCATGAGCCAAACGCGACGGGCCGAGCGGATCGACCTCTTGCAAGTGGACGACCCGCGCGACGCGGTGCATCGGGCGGTCGCCTGCCTGGCCAAGGGCGGGATCGTGGCCGTGCCCACCGAAACGGCCTATTCGCTGGCCGTCAGTGCTTTGCGCCCCGAGGCCGTCGAAAAGGTCCGCGTGCTCACCGAGCGACCCGAGGGGCGGCCCATGACACTCGGCTTGAAGTCGGCCGAGGAGCTGCGCGACTGGGTCCCCGACTTGCCC
The DNA here is from genome assembly GCA_937858365.1 of uncultured Isosphaeraceae bacterium. Classification (GTDB taxonomy): domain Bacteria; phylum Planctomycetota; class Planctomycetia; order Isosphaerales; family Isosphaeraceae; genus CALLYK01. The sequence continues at coordinate 5,677 of CALLYK010000293.1, forward strand.
GCCGAGCGTTTGCGTCTGGTCCAGCGCGTCTGGCCGGGCCCGGTCACGTTCATCGTCGCGGGCGACGTGGCGGGGGGCCTCGCCTGCCGGCTTCCCGGGTCGGTGCGTAAGCTCGTCGCCCCTGGCGATACGCTGGGGGTCCGCTCGCCGATGCACCCGGCGACGCGCGAGATCGCGGGCCTTCTGCCCGGCCCTTTGATCCTCACGGGGGCCCGGCGCGACGCCGAGCCGCCGGCCGTTTCGGCCGATGCCCTGGTGGATTTCCCCGAGATCGACATGGTCCTCGACGACGGTCCGGTGGAAGGGCCGATGCCTTCGACCGTGGTGCGCCTCGACGCCCAAGGCTGGGTGGTCGTGCGCCCCGGGGCCGTCGATGCTCAAGAATTGGCCAAGCTCGCCGCCACGATCATCCTCTTTGTCTGCACCGGGAACACCTGCCGAAGCCCGATGGCCGAGGCCCTTTGCAAGGCGATGCTCGCCCAACGGATGGGCTGCCCGATCGACGAACTCGAAGACCGCGGGTTCGTGGTCCTTTCCGCCGGTGTGGGGGCCTTTGAGGGGATGCCGGCCGCCAAGAACGCGGCGGAAGTGGTCCGGGCCTGGGGCGCCTCCCTCGACGAACACGCGAGCCGCAAGGTCACCCCCGACGTCCTCGAAATCGCCGACCGGATCATCGCCATGACGCGAGAACACCTCGACGCCCTCCTCACCATCGCGCCCGAGGCGGCGGGCCGATGCCGCCTCCTCCACCGCGAAGGGCGCGACGTGCCCGACCCAATCGGGTCCGACAAGGCCAACTACCGCCGAGTCGCCGAGGCGATCCGTGGCCACCTCGCCCCGCTGCTTGATGAGCTTGGCATCTTCGCATCTTGATCGAAAATATGTGCCGATCATGGTGGTCGGCCCATGCGAAGGGCCCGTTTGCGGTCCTTCAAGCTCTGTCCCTGCCTGGGGCCCTTGCGCTTGGGCGGCTCGTCCCGTTCCTTACGGGCCTGGGCGTCCCTGCGGAGTTCCTTCAATAGGTTGTCGGTGGCTCGATCGCGGACCTTCTGTTCGTAGTCCGGCGAGCCGATCGACGGCATGGGGTCGCCCACGAGCGGGGCCGCGAAAATTGTTCGTTCCGTTCGACCGGACGAAGCCAAACGCGGGGCTTCCGCGGCCGGCGCCGGCCCCGGCGCGGTCGGCGTTGGGGCCTTCGCCGGCTCGCTTGTTTTCGGGGGGACACTCGCCTCGGCCAGGTCGCGCATCGCCGTCTCGAACGGCGACTTCTTCCCGAAGAGGGCGTTGAAGGCCGTCTGGAATTCCGAGGTCTTGCTCGAGGCCCGGGCCTCGCGCCTTTGGGTCTCGCGCAGGCGGCGTTCGTGACCGCGGTCGAGGTCTTGGAAGGCCTGACGCTGGGCCCGCTCCAGGTCTTTCACGCGCTGATGACGGCGTCTCGCCTCGGCGTCGGGGGTCTCCGCGACCATCACGGCCTGACGGAGCGCTTCGATCTCCTCCACCTGATAAAGGTGCGCGGCCAGGTCGAGATGGTCTTTCGCCAGGCGTTCACACAGGTCGAACAGACGTTCGCGGGCCGCGGCGTCCCAGGGACCAGCGTTCGCGATGATCTCATGGACTTCGGCGGCCTCGCCCTCGGGCAACTGGCTGCTCAACCCATCAAGCACGAAGGCGGGAATGTCCGCGCCATCATGCTCGGACCGAAGCAAGGCCACCACCGCCTTCCAGCGCGAGGCCAAGAAATGACAGCCCTCGGCCAGGCCCCAAAGGGCCGCCGTGCCCGCGACCTTGTCCTGGGCGAACAGGTCCAGGGCCTTCTGAAAACGGTCGGCGCGCTCGGCCTGAAAGGCGGCCCGCGACGCCGTGGTCTTCTGACGAACGGCCTCGTCTTCGGCGAGGCGCAAGCGGTCGAGTTCCAACGAGGCGTTGACCGCCCGATGAAGCGTTTCCCGCTCCCGTTCGTTGGGAATGGGAGTGGACGAGTCGGCGACGGGGTTGGCCCAAGCCGCCATCCGCTCCTTGTAATCGCGTTCCTGCTCGACCGGGACCGTCGCGGTGCCGAGTCGGTCCAGGTAATGGGAACGACGCCTGGTTTGCTTTTGGTCCAAGGCGGCTGCCGCCCGGACACGGGACTTCTCACGGAGGCGCTCGACTTCTTCGCGGGCAATGGAATCTCTCATGGTTCTTCTTCCTCATGGGATTGAAATCCGGAAAACGGTGGAAACTGTCCCTTTCGCGGGACATCTGTTGGACAAGATCGACCGGGGGGCCTTGGGGCTTTGGAGAAAATCCAGGAAATCTCCCGGTCCAAGGTGCGATCAACGGGGTCGTGCGGGTGGTGCCGATGGTGACGGACCTCCGGCACGAACGGCGTGCCGCCGACGCTCCAGGAAACACGAACATCGAGTTCTTGATCGTGATGGTCCTTTGGAAATGAATCAGGTGATCATCGCGATCCGCCATCGCCGCCATTTCCCATGACGTTCACGAAACCAGAAACGACCATCAGAAGATCGACGCCGTCGCCGAATGCCCCAGGCGGGCCCGGCGTGCGCGAAGGACGCGAGGTTGCCGAGTCGCGGTCCTTAGGTGGCACTATCCATTCGCTCCGGACGCCGCTATCCTCTTTTCGGTTTCGTTGATTCACTGGGACATCGGGTGTGTCATGGGTCCACAAGCACAGGCGGCGGAACTGCTGGCGACGGTCCTCGTGAACGAGGGGGCCGAGGTTCGTGCGGATGGACTGGTTTACCTGTCCGGGCCGCGTCTGTTCGTTCAGGTCCGGCCGACGCAGGTCATGGAAGAGGGCCCCATGACGATGTTCATGGGCACGATCACGACCTCGCTCGAAGTGGGCCGGTTTGGGGCCACCGTCACGGTCGTGGGCGTGGGTGTCGACCTTCGCTCGGCGGTTGGCGAGGCCCTGGCGCACTGGCTTTGCGGCACGCTGCCGGTCTTCCTTTTCTGGCGGGGCCGGCACGATTGCCTGACCTCTCCGCCCGGGGAGATCGTCACGAAGGGGGGGCGATTCACCGTCCTGCGCGGGCCCCTGACGGCGCGTGGGGTCGGCGAGGGGGAGTCGCCCCAGGAAGGTCCCGACCGTTTCTACTGGGGGCCCCTCTCGGCCGTCCTGGAGACGTGCCGTTTGCTCCCGCGGGTCCATTGGTTCGAGCTCTTCGCGAGCAAAGGGGCAAGCGACGAGGTCGAAGCGACATGCAATTGGGGTAACAAGGGCTGGGTGAACGGGGACGGCGTCTTGCGGGAAGTGGCGAAGACATGGCCGCCCACCGACCAGCCGATGCGGTCGTTCCGTCAATTCATCATGCTCTTGCCCCAAGGCGCGGACCAGGAAACGCTCACCGCGCCAACCCTCTGGCAGCGCCTCCGCCAACGTGCCTGAGAGCGGAGGGCCAACGAAGATCGACCGCGCGAGGTCCCCGGGGCCATTCTTCTTTCTGTCCCTCAACCTGGGTCGGCACGGAGGGACGTCCCCTTGGAAGGTCCTCGAACCTAACGGCGCGCGAAAATAGCCGCGCCCCCGGAAGGTCGCGGCTAGGTGTCCCGCGGGACACTTCTTGCGAATGTTGAATCTTGTTGCGAGAAGACTCAACGAGCTCGGATCGGTTACACTGTCCTCACTTTAACTTCTGCCTCGGCTTGATGTCAACCACGCGACGGAGGTTTTCGCGATGCCGCGCATTCTGGGACTCGACATCGGCTCCAACTCGATCGGCTGGGCCCTCATCGCCGAGGATCGACTTATCGACATGGGTGTGCGCGTTTTTCCCGAGGGAGTGGATCGGGACAAGCAGGGGGGCGAGGTCTCCAAGAACGAGACGCGAAGGACCGCACGCGGGATGCGCCGTCAGATCGCCCGCCGGGCCCGCCGCAAGGCCGCGATGCGCCGGGCGGTCGTCGAAGCGGGGCTTTACCCGGCCGATCCCGACTCCCAATGCCTCCTCGACCTCCTCGACCCGTACGCTCTGCGCTCGGCCGCCTTGGAGCGAAAGCTCGAACCGCATGAGCTCGGACGCATCCTCATCCACATGGCCCAGCGCCGCGGGTTCCTCTCCAACCGCAAGACCGACCGGAGCAAGAAGAAGGAGAACTCGGAAATCCTGAAGAGCATCAGCGCGCTGGCCGCGGAGATGGGGGAACGGACCTTGGGGCAGCACTTCGCCAAGGTCCGCAAGGCCGACCGCCATCGGGCCGTCCGGGGCCGGCACACCCGCCGCGAAATGTACGAGGAAGAGTTCAGGGCCGTTTGGGAGTTTCAGAGGTCCCATCATCCCGACCTCCTCACGGACGAGCTCCTGTACGGCCGCGCGGGCCAGCGCAAGTATCCCCTCAAACCCGGACCTCTGCCGAAACGCAAACGAAACACGTTGCTGGCCGAATACGGCCTGCACGGCATCCTTTTCTTTCAAAGGGCCCTCTATTGGCCCAAGTCCATCGTCGGCCGATGCGAACTGGAGCCCAAGCTCAAACGCTGCGAACGGGCCGACCGCCACGCCCAGCGGTTCCGAATCCTGCTCGACTTGAACAACCTCCGTCTCACCGGCAACGACGGCAAGGAACGCCCGCTCACGGCCGACGAGCGATCGAAGGCCCTGCGCCTGCTGGAAGGCAAGAAGGAGGTCACGTTCGAGGACCTCCGCAAGAAGCTCGGCCTTGAGGAGAAGACGGGCTTCAACCTCCAACGCGGCGAGCGGAAGACGCTCCCCGGCATGAACACCGACGCCCTGCTCGCCGGCAAGAACTACTTCGGCAAAAAGGTGTGGGACGCGAAGACCGAGGCCGAGAAGGACGCCATCGTCCAGGCCCTTATCGACGACGAAGAAGACACCCTCAAGCACAAGGCCGTGAACGATTGGGGGTGCTCGTCGGAACTGGCCGAACGGCTCGTCGACGCCCCGCTGGATGAGGGGTACATGGCGTTCAGTCGTTTCGCCATCGACAAGCTCTTGCCGCATCTCGAGCGCGGCTTGAAGTACATGGGCAGGGACAAAAGCGACTCGGCCCTGCACGCCGCCGGCTATCTCCGGCCCGACCAGCGCGCCATCGCCCAGTGCGAGTTCCTGCCTCCGATCCGCGAGGAAGACCGCATCAACAATCCGCTCGTGAAACAGGCCCTCTTCGAGGTCCGCAAACTCGTCAACGCGATCATCCGAGAGTACGGCAAGCCCGACGCCATCCACCTCGAACTGGCCCGCGAGGTCCAGGGGGGCGCGAAACGCCGGAAGGAGATGATCGAGCGGATGCGCGAACGCGAGCGCCGGCGAGCCGAGGCCGCATCCTTCGTCCAGGAATACGGCCAGCCACCCAACGGACCGAACAAAGAGCGCTACCTGCTCTGGAAAGACCAGAAAGAGCACTGCCTCTATTCCGGTGTCTACATCCTTCCCGAGCGACTCTTCGGCGGGGAAGTGCAGGTGGACCACATCCTGCCACGTTCACGCAGCCTCGACAACTCGTACACCAACAAGTGCGTCTGCTTCCGCGACGAGAACGACGCCAAGGGAAACCGCACCCCGGCCGAGTGGCTCGAAGACACGCACCCGGAGAAGTTCGCCGAAATACTCTTGCGGGCTGGGGAACTACCGCTCGAGGTCCGCGACGGCAAGCGCCGGAAGATCGCAGCGCGTTCCGTGGAGATGTAGCGTGTCAACCGTAGTGGCACAACCGGCGTCAGCCCGGAGCAACGGCCTC
>CALLYK010000294.1 GCA_937858365.1 uncultured Isosphaeraceae bacterium
ATTGAATGCGTCGATCACATAATCGCGATAGCGCCAAGCGTTGGGGAAGACGAACCCGCGGAGCGTGAGCGACTCGGCGAAGCGCGCCACGTCGAGCCAGTGCCGTCCCCAGCGCTCGCCGAAAGCGGGCGAGGCGAGGAGCCGGTCCACCAGGCGTTCGTAGGCGTCGGGCGCTGGGTCGGACACGAACGCGGCGACGTCTTCGGGCGGCAGCGGCATGCCGATCAGGTCGAAGGCGAGGCGGCGGGCGAGGGTCGCGCGATCGGCGTCGGCCGCTGGATGCAGGCCCTTCGCTTCGAGTTTGGCCAAAACGAAGCGGTCGATCGCGTTGGAAGGCCAGGAGACGTCACGGACATCGGGCGGACGAGTCGCGCGCGGCGGTTGGTAGGACCAGAATTGCCGGCCCGCCTCAATATCGATCAGGCGCGACGCGTAAGGGGCCTTCGACTCGCCTTCGCGCGGGTCGGGCGCGCCGAGTTTGATCCAACGCTCGAAGTCGGCGATCACCGAGTCGGGCAGCTTTCCCTTGGGCGGCATCGCCAAGCCCTCATGGCGAAGGGCCTCCATGAGCGTGCTTTCTTCCGGCTTGCCCGGGACGAGGATCGGCCCAGTCTCACCTCCGGCGCGGACGGCCGCTCGGGTATCGAGCCGCAAGCCCCCCTTGATCGACTTCGCTTCGGCCGCATGACAGGAATAACACTCGCGGACCAAGACCGGTCGCACCCTCGCTTCAAAAAAGGCGACGCCATCCGCATCGTCGGCCGCGCGCGTAATCTGGAGTTGGGACCCGAGCAGGAACACGGCCACGCAACAGAAGGCGGAGCGGACCATGCATGGGGCCTCGACCGGCGGGACGAAAAGGGCGAGACGTAGGGCGGGAAGCGACATGGAGGCGGGCCTCGTCGGATGGTTGATTGTCGATGAGGCCGCACGCGGCGTCAACCGGGATGCCGGCCCTTCGCGGTCCCCCCGAAAGGACCCGTGCGGGACCATTGTGGCCCGCAGGTCGCGCCGACGGGGCCTTCCGGCCGATTGTTGAGCGGGTCCCAACCGGGGTCAACGCGCCGCAGTCATCAATCCATTGGAACCACTTGACGCCCTGATGCCTTTTGGGCCTGCATCTCCACCCAACCGGGAGCGGGAGGGTCGGGGCCAAGGCGCTCCCAGGGGTGCCACATCGCCCGGCCGTATTTCGCGGCCAGTCCTTCATTCCATTCCACGCATTCCTCGTAGAATCTGTCCGGCCTGGGCCGACGCGTCGCGATGTCGCGCCATGCCCGCGCCTGCTCTGTCGCGTGACTGGCCATTCGCCGGAAACCGAAGGATCGCACGCCCATCATCCCGCCCCAAATCAGCACGGCCACACAGGCGACGAGCCACATGCACGTTCGGACGCTGAGACGGACGAACCTGGGTCGCGGCATTTCCGGTCCCTCGGCACAGGTCGAGTCATTTCCTTCCTCGACGAGCGTCCGGTGGCTGGCCGGACTCGCTACAATGGTCGCACTCCGCCCCTCAGTCGTGCCAGACAACTTCCCGCACTTTCTCCCTTTGAGGATGGGTCTCTCGCCATGCCCACGACCGACCAGCTTTACGACGAAGCGATCGACCTTCGGGACCAGGGACGCAAAGATGACGCGATCGCCCGGCTCGAAGAGGCCGTGACCCTCGACCCGGCCTTCGCCCTCGGGCACGGCATGTTGGCCAAGCTCCACGCCGACCTCGCCCACGCCGACCAGGCGATCGCCCACGCCTTGAAAGTCGTCGAACTCGAACCCAAAGACACGTTCAGCTACACGGCCCTCTCGGTCATCTATCAACGCTGCGGACGCATTCGCGAGGCCGAAGACGCCAAGGCCAAGGCCTTCTCCATTCAACACGGCTTGGGATGATCCAACTCGCAGGGCCCCCACCAACCAGGTCCCCCCACATGCGGCACGTCGCTTTCGTCTTGCTCTTGCCTCTTGTCGCGCTCGCGTTCCCGCGTTCGGCCCAGGCCGACGATGGCCCCTGGATCAAGGAACGCTTGCCGGCCCTCGTCGACTTCTACAAGGACCTTCACGCCCATCCGGAGCTCTCGTTCCAAGAGGTCGAAACGGCCAAGCGCGTCGGCGAGGCGCTCAAGGCGGCCGGGTTACAGGTCACGCAGGGCATCGGCAAGACCGGGGTCGTCGGCGTCCTCGCCAATGGCGCGGGCCCAACGGTCTTGGTGAGGACCGACCTCGACGCCCTGCCCGTCATCGAGGCGACCGGACTGCCCTACGCCAGCAAGGTCACGATCACCGACGCCACCGGCAAGACCGTCGGCGCGATGCATGCCTGTGGACATGACATCCACATGACTTGCTTCGTGGGGGTCGCGCGTTGGTTGGCCGAGCACAAGGACCGCTGGTCGGGCAAGGTGCTCTTCGTGGGCCAGCCGGCCGAGGAACTCGTTTCCGGCGCGAGGGCGATGTTGGACGACGGTCTTTACGAACGGTTTGGCCGGCCCGATTTCGCCCTGGCGATGCACGTGACCAACGACATCGAGACGGGGGCGATTGGCTATCGGATTGGCCCCGCGATGGCCGGTTCCACGGCGCTCGACGTGGTCGTGAAGGGGAAGGGGGGCCATGGCGCCGGACCCCACAACACGCTCGACCCGATCGTCTTGGCCTCGCTCTTGGTCCTGGACTTGCAAACGATCGTGAGCCGTGAGGTCTCGCCGATCGACCCGGCGGTCGTCACGGTCGGCTCGATCCACGGCGGGACGAAGCACAACATCATCCCCGACGAGGTCCGCCTCCAACTGACCCTCCGGGCCTTCAAGGCCGAAGTGGGCGAACTCTTGATCGAAGGCGTGAAGCGCCGGGCCGAGGCGCTCGCCAGGGCCCACCGGGCGCCGATGCCCGTCGTGACATTGGGCGAGAGCACACCTCCCACGATCAACACGCCGGAACTGGTCGCGCGCGTGCTGCCGACCTTGATCAAGCAGTTGGGCAAGGATCGCGTGCGCGAGGTCGAGCGCACGATGGGGGCCGAAGACTTCGGCATCTTCGGACGCGACGGCTGCCCGACGTTCATGTTCAACCTGGGTTCCGTGCCGGCGGCAACGATCGAGGCGTCCAAAACCAAAGGACCACCGCTAGCGTCGTTGCACTCGGCGCAATACTACCCCGACCCGGCGCCGACGATCGCCACGGGAGTTGGCGCGATGGCGTCGATGGTCGTCGCGCTCGCGCCCCCGAAGGCCCCATGAGGGACCAGCCACGGTCTGGTCACGGGCGGACCGCCGTCGAACGCGCTCCGCGCGTGTGAGGAGTGCCGATCGGTCGCGCGCTGCGCAGACCGTTGACCAAGTCCATGTAGCGGTCCATATGGGCCGTTTCCGAAAGCCCGTTCCGTCGGGCCGTGTAGCCGCGATGCGCCAGGTCTTCACGCATGTCTTCGTCGTGGACGATCCGACGCATGGCCATCAGCAATTCCGCGTCGGTCTCGAAGGGGAGGCCCCCGCCCGTCTCGACCCCCGTTTCCACCAAGGCCCCTCCGCCGCGATGCACAATCACGGGCGTCCTGGTGGCGAACGCTTCCAGGACGACGTAACCAAACGTCTCCGGAAAGAGCGACGGCACCACCACGCCCCGCGCTCCGTGGAAGAGCCGTCGTAATCCGGCGCCACCCAGGAGGCCCTCGAAACGCACATTGGGCAGGTCGCGGGCCAGACGCCGAAGGGTGGGTTCGTAGGGGCCCGCTCCGGCAATCCGCAGGTCCACTTCAGGGAGCAAGCGCATCAGCGGAATGACGCGCTGGAACCCCTTCATCTTGACCAGACGGCCCGCCGCGGCGAGGTACGGACGCGCGGTCGGCTCGGGTTCATCCTCCTCGATGCCTTCGGACCAGTCGTCCGGAAGGAACAAGGGCAGATGGACGAGCGGCGCGCCGATGCCTCGAACGCGATGCTCTTCCAGCGCGAAGCGGCTGGGAAAGGTCAGAGCGTCGAGGCGCTGAAGGGCCCGGTCGATCAACCCCGTGTGGCGCCAAAGCTGGGGCGGTCGGGCCGCCGCCAGGGCGCATCGAACGCACTCGGGGCCGTCGCACGCCTTCGCCCCGTACTTCCAAAGCAAGTGATTGGGACAGAAGAGCCAGTACTCGTGGGCCGTCATGATCCGAGTCGCCGGCCCGCCCAGGTGCAAGACGCCCGGCCCACCGATGAGCGAGATGTTGTGGAAGTGGACGACGTCGGCGCGAACCGAGTCGAGGATCGCGGCGAGTTCGCGGGCCTTGAACCAGGGCTGACCCGTGATCTGCGTCGCCAAGGGGGAGAGGCCCCGAAACGGACTGCGCAACTCGTGGACGACCAGTCCTTCAGGGGCCTTGTAGGGACGTTCCGGCTGACCGCCGCGGAGAAGATGGAAGGCGTCGGCGCAGTGGATGACGTGGACCTCGTGGCCGCGTCTCAAGAGGGCCCGCGCCAGCCGATCGACGTAAGCGGCGTCGCCGCCGAAGCTCTTGGGCCCGAAGAAGGTCGTGATCATGCAGAACTTCACGATGGTTGCCCTCGTCGCGGCCGTTCCGGGTCTTTGGTCGAATCCGTGAGGGTTCAGCCCCCTCCCAAAACGCTCATCAGGTCGGACCGACGAAGGCCGCCCAAGAGTGTCAAGGTGGTGCCGTAAGCCAAGGCCCCGCCCGCCACGGCCCACGGGACCGGGGCGCCCCGCAAGGCCAAGCAGATGGCCGCCATGGGAACACATGCCAGCGCGGGCGTCGCCAGGTGATGGTGCCAGGCCGGTTGCCGGCCGTCGCGGGCGAGGAGGCGATGCCCGGCGACCACCAGGGCCAGCCCCGTCAAGATCATCGCCACCGCCGCTCCCGGCAAGCCGAACGACCACTGCAACAAGGCCACCAAGGGCCCCGAACCCAGCGCCCCCACCATCAGCAGGCGCACGCCCGAACTCGCCCGGTTCATCGCGATCAGCGAGGTCTGGTACAAGTAGGCCAACGTGAGCAAAGGGGCCCGCCAGATCCCCAACGCCAAGAGCAGACCGGCGTCGGTGTACTCGCCCGGCAAGAGCGATCGGACAAGAGGCCCCGCCAGCACGATCACGCCGATCGTCACCGGGGCCAGCCCCAAGACGAGCACACGAACCAGGGCGTCGAGGGCCTGTCGTCCCGTCGCCGCGTCGTCGCGCCACGACCTCGCCAACGAGGGGAAGACGACTTGCTGGAAGATCAAGCCGAACGTGAGCACGGCCGTGACCATCCGGTGCGGCGCGCCGTAGCGCCCGACGTCGGACCAGGAACTCATCAGGCCCACGACGAGCAAGTCGGACGCGCCGATGATCGCCAGCGAGACCCGGACGAAGTAAACCGGCCGGACCCGATGCAGGAAGACCTCCAACCGACGGCTCCCGCGCACGGTCGGTCGGGGCCAACCGAACTGACGGACGTAGCGCCACCAGATCAAGGCGATGCCGATCGCCTCGCCGCTGACCAAACAGACAGGGACGAGCGCCAAGCGAGTCGGGTCGTACACGAGCAAGGCCACGCCGAGCGCGTACACGGCCGTGCGCACGGCGAGCGAGAAGGCCACCAGCCACATCCGCTCGAGACCGCGATAGACGAAGTCGAGCCCCATCGCGGTCGTCAGGAGCATCAGGCCATACAGGCCGAGCACCGAGCGGTCGAGCGGGTCCGAGAGGGTCAGGCCGCCGATGGCGAGAAGGGCCGTCAGCAAGACCGCCGCGAGGGTCCCCCGGATCGCCAGGATGTGGTTGACCAGGGGCCGCACGATCCGCGGGTGCCGCGCGATCTCGCGCGAGGCGATGATGTCGATCCCCTCGCGGACCAGGAGCACGAGCCAGAAGACCACGTTGAAGGCGAACTCGACCCGCCCAAAGCCGGCCGTGCCGAGCTTCTTGGCCAGATACATCGTCACGCCGACGGAGATGGCCCGGCAAGCGACCTCCGCCGCGCTCAGGGCGACGAAGTTCGAGGCCATCCGCCGAGGGGCGCCGTCGGGTCGAGGCGCAGCGGGCCCTGGACCGGAAGGCCGGGAGACCCGGCGCTCCATCGTCCGGGACCGAGACGGTGCCTGCGTGATCGTCATGCGCGATCGCACTTCCCTGTGGACCGAGGCGAGTCCGACGCCTCGTCAAAGCCGCCTCCATGCCCGCGATCCGACCGAGGGTCTCCTCGGGGCCGACCTGATCGGCCGCATGGTAGCGCGGAGGTCGCTCCTCCGTCAATCCGAACGTCGGTCGCAAGGTCACCCCACCTTGAGCCGACTCCCCGAGCGAAGCCATTCGCCTCGAAATTGGCCCCTGAACACGAGACACGGCTTCGCCCAGTTCCCTTAGTCTCCCCAAAACGGCTTGCTATTCGTCATTTTCCAAGTCGGCGTAATCGATCCAAGGCGACCGCCCCCACGATGATCGCGCCGATGATCACGTCCTGGGTCGCGTTGGGCACGCCCGCCAAGACGCAGCCGTTGGCCAGCACCGACATGATCAAGCAGCCGATCAAGGTCCCGAGGATGGTCCCTTCACCGCCATTGAGGCTCCCCCCGCCGATCACGACCGCCGCGATCACCTGCAATTCCAGGCCGTCGGCGGTGGTTGGGTCCCCCGTGCCGTTCAGGTAGGCGAACTGCATCAAGCCGGCGGTCCCAAACGCCAACCCCGCGAGACCGTAAACCGCCAACTTGACCCGACCCACGTCAATCCCGCAAAGTCGCGCGGTCGCCTCGTTCGAGCCGACGGCATACATGTAGCGGCCCAGGAGTCCATGACGCAGGACGAGCGCGACGAAGAGACTCAGTCCCAGGAGCATCCAAACCCCCGGCGCGACTTGCAGCCAGGATGGTTTGGGCTCGGCCAGGAGCACCCGTTCCAGCCACCAGGGGCGTTCCGCGACATAGACGAGCGTGCTGTCGGAGAGCCATTTGGCCAGGCCGCGATACATCTTCAGCCCGCCCAGCGTGATGATGAACGGCACGACGCCGAGTCGCGTGATGAGCGCGCCGTTCAGAAGGCCGCAGGCGCCGCCGACGAGCAGGCCCGCGATCAGCCCCAACGGCAACGAACCGGGCACCGACACGCCCAACAAGCTGAAGCCGTTGGCGAAACGGGCGGTCACGACGGTCACGAGCGCGACGGTCGAGCCGACCGAGAGGTCAATGCCCCCGGCGATCATGATGACCGTCATCCCCAGCGCGGCCGTGCCCACGATCACGGTCTGGACGGCGATCGTCCGCCAGTTCAGGACCGTCAAAAAGGTCCCAAGGTCGCGGGTCAGCCATGCGAAGAGGGCCGAGATGAGAAGGAGGCCAAGGAATGGTCCCACGGCCATCCAGAGCCAACCGAGCGTGCCTCGGAGCCTCGCCCGCGCTGTGGGGCCCTCTTCCGGAACGACCGTCATGAATCGAATCCTCCCGACCGCGTCGCGTGGTCATGGTAACGCGGCGGCGGGCGGGAGGATAGTTGGCGCGGACGGGAGGAAAGCGACGGGGCGGTCCTTTTTTCAAGGATCGTTGCCGATCACTTCGCCGCCGGCCCTGGTCCCAAGGGCGTACCAGGTTTGGAGGTTGATCGAGTCCTTGAGGAACCGGATCGAGCCGTCGGCCAGGGCGACATTCACGCCGCCGGGGTGGTTGCTTCGGGGCGTGAAGAAACCCCACCCCACCGCGAAGGTGCTCCAGGGCGAGCAATCGGGCACCTTGCTATTGGGCGTGAGCACGAAGTTGAAGACCGATTGGTTGTAATTGCCGGACGCCCAGTAGAACCCGCCCCAGTCCCAAGTCGCGGTGGGGTTGTGCTTGGAGTATTCGACGCACAGGTTGATCGCGGAGGGCAAGAGGGATTGCATCGAGGGCGATTGCATCACGAATTCGTCGGGCGCGAATTTCAAAATGCGGTCCATTCTCACGGGTTGAAACACGTCCCCCTTGGAGTAAACGCCCACGACGCCGTCGCCCCGCAACCGTTCCGAGAACGCGACCGTATTGGAGAGGCCGTCGGTGACGGCACCGAGGCTCGCCGAACCGCCCTCCGAGCCCCGGACCAGGGGCCCGGCCGCCGCGGGGCGGGTGTGCCAGTCGAAGTTGGTCCCGTTGGAGGCGTGGTAGTTGTTGCGTCCCATTCCGGCAGTGTCACTGGGGCAAAGAAACGAGGCGATCGTGAAGTTGATCGCGGTGAGTTGGCAGGGGTCGTGAACGGCCGGCTTGGGCGTGAACCAGTTGCCCCCGAAGTTGAAGTTGATCGCGTCGAACGCGGCCTGCTGTTCGACCTGGGGGAGCAACATGGCGAGCGCGCTGAAGGTCGCCCATTCCTGACCCAGCCCGTCGTAACCGGGGTCCCAGGGATAAAGACCGTTGGTGGGCTTGGGATAGAGAAACGAGCCCATCTTGCCCTGGGTACACGGAAAGGTCTCGTGGATCGTTGCGTAGGCGTGCATCGCCAGGCCGATTTGCTTGAGGTTGTTGGCGCACTGAATGCGCCTCGCCGCCTCCCGGGCTTGTTGCACGGAGGGCAAGAGCAGTCCGATCAGGACCCCGATGATCGCGATGACGACGAGCAGCTCAATCAGCGTGAAGCCCGACCGTTGCCGGCGTGATTGGTTCATCGTGTCGGCCTCGAAAAAAAACGCGAGGGGGATCGACGTTTTGACCAAAACAACGGACATCGTCGAGAGCGTCCACGGCAGGTTGGACGGCAAGCCGACGATATTAACGTCCGGTCATCCTTACATAAAAGGAAAAAAACGCGCGAATGGTCCGGCCTGTTTCCAAAAGCCGACTTGGTGGAATTCCGGTTCCTGGGTCCAGGCGGGCCCGAAAGACCTATAGGACAACAATTCGGCCGATCAATATCCTTGGGCCGACAAATGGGCCACGCTGCGCCGGATGCGCTCGTGCCGGGCGTCGGTCCCAGGCTCGGGCTCGCCGCCGATCCCTTCGATTTCGATCGTGTAGGCCCCGGAATAGCCGACCGCTTCGAGCGTCTCCCGCACGGCGCGGAAGTCCACCGCGCCCCCTTCGCCCAAGGCGGGGAAAAACCAGTCCTCGAAACGGCCGCGGTTGTCCTTCACGTGGACGTTGGCCACGAAGGGGGCCACTTTTTCCAACTCGCGGACCGGGTCGGCCCCTTCGTTGTAGTAGGCGATGTTGCCCGTGTCGAAGTTGATGCGTACCGCCGGATGTTTCAGGTCCCCCATCAGGTCAAGCATCGCGCGCGCGTTCTGCGTGGGGCCCTTGTGGGTCTCCAGCGCGATCGTCAGGCCGAGTTCCGCGGCCAAGTCCCCCAGGCGGCCGAGATGGTCCAAGACGACCTTGCGCTCCGCCTCGTCGGTGGGTTGTCCCGCCCCGGAAACCACGACCTTCACTTGAAACCAGCGCTTCGCGAAGCGAATGCGCCGCTCGGTCAGGGAGACGCCCTCAGCCGTGCGGATGTCGGCGCCGCCCACGTTGCAGCCGCTCACTTGGACGTCATGGCGGTGCAGCCAGGCGACGAATTCGGCGGCCGTCGCGTCGTCGGCCTTCTCGGTGACCACGACCTCTTCGGGAATCACGAGGCCCCCGAAATCGTGGCCGCGCATGGCCAGTTCCAGGTGATGAATGCCCGCGTCGCGGACGCGCGCGACCGCCTCGCGAACGCCCGCGGGCCCGTAGCAATTCGTGTAACAACTGATGAGGTGGGCCATCGTCATTGGTCTTCCGCGATGGGGGCGAGGGCGACCGGCACTTCGGCCGACGGGTCGAAGACGCGGAGCGACCGACGGCCGGCAAGGACGTCGAGAAGGGTCACGCCGCAGACCTCTCGCCGCCAGCCTCGGAGCAAGCGGGGCGGTCGGGCTTCGTCTTGTCCCTGAAGATACCAGCGGATGAGTTCCTTGAGGTCGCTGGAGGTGCCGGTCAAGCCCACGGCCACTTGGGCCTGGTTGCAACATTGATGAAGGGAGGCCGAGAGGAGGCCCGTGATCATGGCGACGCCCGGGGGTTCGTCGATGCGTTCCAGTTCCTCGGGCAATCGGTCTTCGGGCACGGCTCGGGCCCGCGCGATCACGTCGAGGATCTCTCCGGCCCGTTGGGTCAAGGCGGGTCGATGGAAGTCGCGTAGGGCCTCAAGGTCACGTTTCTGGGCGGGAAATCGCCTGGCGATCGCGACCAACAGGTCGTCGCGCATCATCGACCGCAAGGGGCGGTCCTGCTCTCGGGCGACGTCGGCCCGCCACTCCCATAGGAGTCGGGCCGCTTCGAGCCCGCGCCGACTGAGCTGTTGAAGTCCCGGCAGGCGAAGCCAGCGGTCTTCCTCCTGACGATCGCGCACGAGCGCGAGCGCCTCTTCCAGCTCGAACTCGGCCCAAGCGGTGCGCCCCAGGCGTTCGAGGCGGCGTTTCAATTCGTCCGCCGCGGTGAGAAGGTGGCGCACGTCGTCGGCCGCGTAGCGCAATTGAGCGGGGGTGAGGGGCCTGCGTCGCCAATCGGTCCGGGTCTCGCCGCTCGATAGGGAGACGTGGAGCAACGACGCGATGAGGTTGTTCAGGGAAAGGGAATGCCCCAGCCCCACGAGTCCGGCGACGACTTGAACATCGAAGACGCGTGCGGGGACATCACCCGCGCGTTGGCGCGTGATCCGCAGGTCTTCGCCGGCCGCATGCATGACGACTTCGACATGGGGGTCGAGGAGAACGTCCCAGAAGGGGTCGAGGTCGCGAACGGCCAGCGGGTCGATGACGGCGAGACGTTCCGTGGTGGCGACCTGCGCCAGACAAAGGACCGGCTCGAAAGTGTGTTCGGAGACGAACTCCGTGTCGAACGCGAATCGGCCCGAGGCGCGCAGGTGGTCACAGAGCGCGACGAGTTGCGAAGGCGACGTGACGATAGTGACAGGGGATGGTTCGGGCATCAAGTGTCGCGCGATCGTGTCCGAGGGTTGGACCAAGCCAAGCGGGAGATTATCACCACGCGGCCGGCACCCTGGCAAGCGACCCGAGAAGGTCCTTCACATTTGGGCGAGTCGAGGGAGCAACCGAACTCGGCCTCGGCCCCGCTACTTCCACGAACGCGCCAGGAAATCGGTCACGACGGGGACGAGGTCCCTTCCGCCGACCTTGAAATCGAGGACGTGCCCCGCGTTCACCATCACAACCTGCGAGCGCACTCCAACCCGCTGAAGGGCCAGCGCCATCGTGATCGACTGGTCCGGCGGCACAAGGAGGTCGCTTTGTCCATGAATGAGCAACATCGGAGCGCTGGTTGCACTGACATACGTGATCGGCGAGGCCAACCTACCAAGGTTGGACGCGCCTCCGCGCCGGCTTCCCAGCATCTGGGCCACCGCCAGGCCCGCTCCTTGGCGACTCGTGGCCGAGAGTGTGTTCAGGTCGCTTGGGCCCGCCAGGGCCACCACCG
>CALLYK010000295.1 GCA_937858365.1 uncultured Isosphaeraceae bacterium
GAAGGCCCGTGTATGAGCATGTGGCCGCGCGATTGGCCTCTTGGGCCCAACCCCTTTTGGGCGAATGCGGTTATAGCGCCGTCGGCGCCGTCGTGGGTGCCACTTACCCTCGACAACTCGCCGAACTTCGTCGTCTCATGCCCCATGTGTGGTTGTTGGTGCCGGGCTATGGGGCCCAGGGCGGCACCGCGGGCGACATCGCCGCGGCCTTCGATCTCCAGGGACTTGGGGCCATTGTGAATAACTCGCGTGGTTTGATCTACGCCCACCAGCGCCCCGAGCACCAAGGCCGTTCCTGGCAAGACGCCGTACGACAAGCCGTCTTGACCATGATGGATGACCTCGCCCGCCATACGCCCGCTTCGGCGCTGAGGGACACGGCTTCCTGATCGAAAGAACGTCGCGGTGATCTTGAGCAACTGCCGTCGCGTTCTGGAGACGGCCGTGTGTTCCAGGCAGCACATGGACCGCGCCTGCCCTCGCAAGAAAGAGAATTCCGACATGGGGCCCGACGACGGACGGGCCATTCTTCCAGTGGCGCGGACAAGGCGCGGGGACGCCTTTGTTCGTCGGTCTCGAGGTGCGTTGCGATGTGTCGCCAACGAGGGGCCAGGGAGCGAGGGACGGCCTCAGTCGAGTTCGGCGTGGCCCTGCCCTTGCTGATGTCTATCTTGCTTGGAGTTTGGGACTTCGGTCGCCTCATCGACGCCGAGCAGTTGATGACGAACGCGGCGCGCGAAGGTGCCCGTCAGGCGTCAACCGGCCAATGCACGCCCGCCCAAGTGCAGCAGGCCGTGAGCAACTACTTGGCACGCGGCGGCATAAATGCCACGGGTCTCACGGTCCAGGTGTCAAACGTGACAAGTCCAGGGATCACCGACCCATCCGCGGCCAACCGCATGGACCAGTTGAAGGTGGTCATCACCTTGCCCAGCAACAATGTCCGGCTGGTCATCCTGAGCGGCCTCCGAGGCGCGAACACTCTGCAAGCGAGCGCGACGTGGTGCTCGATGCGCGACAGCCCCATCACCCTGCCGCCAGGGATCCCCGACAAATAAATCAGGAGGCCCAACACCCATGCGTCGATCCACTCATGCCAAGATCGCTCGTGATCGTCGAGGCGCCGCCGCGTTGGAGTGCGCCGTCGTGATGATGCCGCTTCTGCTTTTCCTCATGGGGGCCGTGGAATATGGTCGCTTTCTGTTCGTGCGAAACCTGGCCGAGAACGCGAGTCGCGAAGCGGCCCGTTTCGCGGTCGTTCGCACCAACGACCAAACCACCGCGCAGGTCCAGGCGGTGGCAACCAACATGATGGCCGGTCAAAGCTCCGCCCTCTCCGGAATGACGATCTCGGTCTTCAAGGCCGACCCCGTTACCGGCAACAACCTGGGCAGTTGGACCGACGCCCGGTTCGGCCAAGGAATCGCAGTGCGGATCACGGGCACGTACCAGCCCATGATTCCGTTGGTGATGCGTAATCCGATCACCATCCAGACGACATCGGTCATGCTCAGTGAGGCCAATTAGAGGTCGTCGCCGGGATCCGGGTCCCGCCCAGCGAGGTCGATTCGCCGTATAATCAAGAAGGACCGGGTTTCGGCCGGAAAGCGGGACTTTCCAGGATGGAGTGGTATCATGAGGACGCTAATCGACGGCTATAACCTGATGTACGCGGCGGGCGTGATGGAACGCCGGTTCGGCCCCGACGGTTTCCGGAAGGTCCGCCACCGCTTCCTCAACGACCTGGCTTCACGCATGGGTCCAAACCAGGCGCTTGAAGCCACCATCGTTTTTGACGCTCGGCATCATCCCGAACACGTCGCGCCGACGGATTCGCACAAAGGGATGACGGTCCTCTATGCCGTCGAGTACGATGATGCCGATAGTCAAATCGAACACCTGATCAAACTCCATTCTCACCCTCGGTCGTTGACGGTCGTTTCATCCGACCACCGGATTCGCGATGCCGCTCGACGGCGCGGCGCCCTGCCTCTGACCTCGGATGAGTTCCTCGACCAACTCGATCGCCCCAGGCTTCATCACATGACCGGTCGTCCACGTGGAAGCACGGAAACCAAGAACGACGGCGAAGCGGAACGGGCCCTTTGGCTCCGCGAGTTCGGCCATCTCGACGAGGGGCCCGAAATGACCGAACTTCGCCGAAAAGTGAGTTACCTCCCCACCGACGAGGAGATCGCCCAAATCGAGCGGGAGGTCGACACGGAAGGCCCGGTCGTTGGTCGCAAGCCTTTGCTCAAGAAAATGATCGGTTGATTCGTCGAGGTCGGCCGGCGCTCGTGTGGCCCCATCGCGATCTCACAATCGACAGCGACCCACTCATGATATTGGGAACGCCGGTCACGTTGGGCCCCCCATCGACCGGACTCGAACTTGCAATTCACGATATGTTCATTTCGTCGGACGGTCCCAGGCCTCATGCGCGGACCTTGCCCGTTTACAAATGATGTAAGCTCTTCGATGAAGAGGGGATCGATGAGTCGGGCCCTTCGTTCGACTTGCCGTTCGAGACGACCACGCTAGAATACCACCTCGAGGTCCGAAGGGCCCTAATGATACGAGCCCACCCTCCGGCCCGCCCTCCTTCCGACGGACCGCTTCTCCATGCGACGCAATGACATCCGCAACGTGGCGATCATCGCCCACGTCGATCACGGCAAGACCACGCTCGTGGACGCGATGCTGCGCCAGTCGGGCCTCTTTCGCGCGAGTCAGCTCGTGGGAGAGTGCATCCTCGACTCGAATGACCTGGAACGCGAGCGCGGGATCACGATCCTGGCCAAGAACATCGCCATCAGCTACGGCACGACCAAAATCAACATCATCGACACGCCCGGCCACGCGGACTTCGGCGGCGAGGTCGAGCGCACGCTCCAAATGGCGGATGGCGCCCTCGTTTTGGTGGACGCCTTTGAAGGTCCCATGCCCCAAACGAAGTTCGTGCTCCGCAAGGCGTTCGCCAACCACCTGCGGCCAATCGTCGTCGTGAACAAGGTGGACAGGCCCGACTCCCGCCCCGAGGAAGTCCTGAACGAGGTCTTCGACACGTTCGTGGAACTCGGGGCCAGTGACGAGCAGTTGGACTTCCCGTTCATCTTCGCTTCGGGGAAAGCGGGCTTCGCCTCCCACGACCCGAGTGCCCGTGAAGGGGACATCAAGCCCCTGCTCGACCTCATCATCGCCAAGGTCCCAGGTCCCGAGATCGACCGCGACGGCCCCTTTCAGATGCTCTGCACGACCCTCGATTTCTCCGAGTACGTCGGCCGGATCGCCATCGGTCGAGTGAGTTCGGGCCGCATCCGACGCGGCCAGCGCGCGGCGCTCATCAAGGCCGGCAACACGATGGTCCAAGGTACGATCACGAACGTGATGGTGTTTGACAAGCTCGGTCGGACCGACGTCGACATGGCCGAGGCGGGCGACATCGTCGCGCTCGTGGGTATGACCGGCGTGGACATCGGCGACACCATCGCCGACGCCGAGCGGCCCATCGCGCTGCCGCGCATCGAGGTCGATGAGCCGACCTTGAGCATGTTCTTCACCGTGAATGACTCGCCTCTCTCGGGAGAGGGCCAATACCTCACGTCGCGACACATCAAAGACCGCCTGGATCGTGAGCTTCAGTCCAACGTGGCGCTTCGCGTGGCCCCGACCGAGGACCGCGATTCGTTCGAAGTCTCCGGCCGTGGTCTGCTGCACCTCTCGGTCCTCATCGAGACGATGCGTCGCGAAGGGTTCGAGTTGGCGGTGGGTAAACCCCAAGTCATCATCAAGGACATCGACGGGGTGCCTCACGAGCCCTATGAGTATCTCGTGATCGACGTGCCCCAGGCCCAAATGGGCCCCGTCATGGAGCATGTCGGCACACGTCGCGGAGAATTGCTCAAGATGGACGTTAAGGGGGTCTACGCCCACCTCGAATTCATGATCCCGGCCCGGGGCCTTCTGGGCTTGCGCAATCGGCTCCTGAGCGCGACCCAGGGCGAAGCGATCATGCACCACAATTTCCACGGCTATCAGCCCGAGAAGGGGGACGTGCCCCGTCGCCTCAATGGGGTGATGATCAGCATGGCGCGAGGCCAAGCCGTGGCCTTCGCTCTCGACAATTTGCAACAACGCGGCACGATGTTCGTCCAGCCGGGGGACGCCGTTTATGAAGGGATGATCATCGCCGAAAACGCCCGCGGCGACGACATGGACGTCAACCCATGCAAGGAAAAGAAACTCACCAACATGCGGGCCTCGGGTTCCGACAAGAACATCCTCTTGAAGCCGCCGCGATTGCTCACGCTGGAGATCGCCCTGGAGTACATCGAGGACGATGAACTCGTCGAGATCACGCCGACCCAGATTCGCCTCCGAAAACGGCAGCTAGGCGTCGAGGACCGCAAAAAGGCCACGCGCAACGCCCGCAATCGGGTGGCCGTTACCTGAGCCGTCTCGACTGGCCTCGTCGGCCCAGGAAGCGTCCTGTATCCTGGGACCGTTGAGAGGACCTTTTCCCGTTTCGGGCTTGGCCCCATGATCCTGGTTTCGGCAACCGACCTCGGCCGACAATACTCGGGCGACCCAATCTTCCAACGCGTCCGGTTCGAGGTCCGCGCCGGCGAACGGATCGCCTGAACCGAGCCTCACGGCAGGACCCGGCAGGACGAATGGCGGCGCCGGGTGGGACTCCCGGTGAGTCGGCTGAGGGGACGAACGGCACCACCATGTGCGTGCGCGTCTGCCCGGCGTGAGCAACATCCTGTCGCCTTGGGCGTTCGTGCCAGGAGTCCTGTGCGCCTCTTCTCCGGCCGTCAACACGAAGAACGCCTGATCTGGTCGCGCGACCTGCGGTTCTCCACAGGCTCGCAGCGCGGGTCCCCGGCGGACGGCAGATCGAGCTCGAAACGGGCTCGTGCCTGATCGGCCCTGGGCCGGAGCTCACGGACAACGTGACCAATGAGGTCGCCCGCCAGAGCAACGGCGCGGAATTCGGGCTGGTCACGGTCGATCAGGCGCTGCCGATCGCCTACCGCTACGTCGTCGCGCTGTCCGCGGCGGTCCAGGTGTCGGGCCTGGCGGACCGGCGTCCGGCGCTACCTTCTCAATCTGCTGCTGCA
>CALLYK010000296.1 GCA_937858365.1 uncultured Isosphaeraceae bacterium
CACCCAGTACCTGCTCCACCTGAGTCTGGCAAAATAGCGCGAACGGCCGGTGGCCCGTCGGGCTACTTCCGGCTGATCACCACGTCGCCGCTGAAGGTCTGCGCTACGACCACGGCGCTGCCGTCGCCAATCGTCGCGCGGAGCGACCCTCGATTCATGCTCATCGATTGAAGGGACAGCCCCTCCGGGCGGATGCGTCCGCTGAAACTCGTGGCCTGGAGCTCGAAGCCCACGAAGGCGAAGATGGCGCAGACGAGCAGGATGCCGACCGGCTTGAACGCGACGGCACTTTGATCGACTTCCGAGCCCGTACGGCTATTGCCGATGAGCAGGATCGTCGCGTTCGCGGCGGTCGCAACGGGCGTGGTGCTTTCCGCGCCGCGACGGACGGTGATTTGACCGTTCGCCGGGTTCGGGTCGGCGACCAATTCCACATGCTCGCCACTGGGGAGTTCCAGAACGTCGCCGTTCATGAGCATTCCGGCGTCTGCCAGGGTGAACTGGGTGTCCGACGCGGTGATGGCGTTCGCCAGCACGCAGGAGCGGCCCCGGAAGCTCCGACCGATCATCGAGAAAGTCTGAGAGGCCACGGGAACTCGCGGCACGCGCGTGACGAGGGGGCAGCGATTGACAAACCAGTTGATCGCTACGACGCTGATGTCGTTGCGGACCATGGCCTGATTGTCGAACGCGCCTTGAATACCTTGCAGGTAGGAACTAGGCATGAACCAAGGACTCCACGCTTAACGGCGAGAAAGACCGAACAATCCGGTTCGCGAGCCCCGGAACGTTCGCGTCGAACGAGGTTAGGGACGGGTTGGGAACTCGTGGTCAAGGACATCACTGCCAGAATCAGCGGCGACGCCCCAGACCGATCGGGGCCGACGATTCGGAGGCCCCGCGGGCGCTCGCGCGCCACTCTTGCAGCACGGATTCGCCCAGGGTTCGAGGTGGGGCGACGGCGGGCGCGGTGGTCCGAGACTCACCATGCGAGGCCGTCCCACCACGAGACGAAGGCGGCCGAAAATGGGCGAAATCGGGACTGCCCAGCCACTCCGTCACGGCGCGATCGACCGGAAGGCCGTCGCGACTGACGACGCGGGCACGCCCATCCTCCTCCACGACGTCGAACTCATCGCGCCAGAGTTTCAACAACTGTGCGGCGGCACCAGGGACGAGGGGACGCCCCACCAGGGCGGTGGCAAGTTCACGGTCGCGCACGGCCGCCCTGTAAGCGCTTCGCCAATCCCCGGCCTGTCGCTCCAGCTCGGCGACCTTGGCCGAGTCGCGCGACGCCTGTTCCCGCCACTCCACCTCCCTCGTGGCGGACTCCCGCAGGGCCTGAATCTCGGCCCGCGGGATCGTCACGAAGTCTGCCGAGGCCTCGGCCCCCACCTGCTCCCCGGTCACTTCGTGGTCGCTTGTCATATCGTTTGTATCCATGCATGTCCTTGGGGCTTGGGCTTGATCAACGACGGCGCGGCTTGAGGCCGCGAACGAGCGGCAGCAAAATCGTCCGCATCATGAAGGCGGCCAACAGGATGACCCCGACCAGGTGGAAGAGGGCCTCCACGGACTCGGCGGACATCAATCCCTCCGGGACCTGGGGGCCGGGTCCTCGTGAATCGGCCCATCAGCGGACCCTGTTTTCCATCTCATGGGGACCTCGAAAAAGTGCCTTACGTGGGTTGGGCTGGGCCCTTGACGCGCGGGCCGAAGCGGTTTCGCCGGTAAGATCTGCGTCGTCCCTTCGGTGGCCGGTTTTGGGTGCCCAAGCTCAGGCCCCAATCGAATTGAGAGTTGACGGATACCCCAGGTGGCGAAACACACGCACCGGCCGAGGTGGTCCCGATCAGAGCACGTTCTTGTCCGTGAAGACCCACTGGGCCCGAGGCTCCGTATCCACCGGCGGCAGTGAGCGCTGGATGCGATCTTGCCGGGATAGGAACTCCTCGATCTCCTGATCGCAGAGTGCGTACAGGGCGTCGCTCAATCCGGGCAGGCAGAGGCGCAGCAACCGACTGAGCATCAGACCTTCCACTCGAGGCAATGCACCCGCCTTCGCCGCCACGGCTTGAAAATCCGCGACCGCGCCGGCGACGTCGCTCGCCGTGAATAGGTCGAACTCGGTCGGATAGACAATCTCAATCGCGGCCAGGGCCGTCCGCGGCGGTTGGCCGTCAAAGAGCACCGTCAGGGCCAGTTCGGCCGCCTCTTGCTCAGCCCTCGCGAGCATCTTGGCGACCTTGGCCAGACGGTTGTTGCCATCGGCGTGGTCCATCGCCTTCGAGAGCCCGGACTGGGCCACGGCGTCTCGTCCTGTCGGTCGCACCAGCGCCGAATCACGATCAACGTCCTCGCGCAAGTCCGCCTTGTTACGTCGTATCGACTCCGCGCCGTCCTTAGGAAACTCGACAACGTCGAATCCCTCGTAGCTGACCGAGCTACCGGTCGCGTTCTTCTTCTTGGGCAGCAACCAACTCGGCCCGATCGGGATCGTGCCATCTTCTTGGACGAAGTCCTCGGGTCCTTGGAGCAACGGGTGAGCTTGCGTCGTGTCGGAGAGGATCAACTCGCTGTCGCGGTTGTAATACTCGCGCTGGCGTTCGGCGACACCCTCGTATCGCGACTGTCCCACGTTTTCACAACGGAACTTGCGGCCATCGAAAAGACGGGCGATCGGCACTTGACCGAAAGCGTGCTCCGCCACTTCGAGAACATTGGCGTCGGCGTCGTACAAGACGGAACGACTGTCGTCCCAATGGCGATAACGGGGGACCGGCCCGCTCTCGGTCCGCGTCCATTCACGGACCAGACACTCCTCGTAGCGATGTCCAGTGCTGTCCAATCGCCACCAGAGCATGTCCTCAGGGAGGATAAAGCTCGCACGGCATCGATCGAGGCCGTGCCGTTGGACGTCGGCCTGGGTCGCGATCTCCGCGCTGGGCGGGGCCGCTGGGTGGTCCATGACAAGGTCGAGTTGACCGAGAGTCAACAGCAAGGGCGCGACCGTCTCGGCCATCCACTGGTCGATCGGGGTGCCGCGACCATCCACGTCCGACCACCAAGTCGCGAGCGAGTCGGGCCCGACGCGTTTGACCTCACGCGCGTAGATGCGTGAGATGTGCGTGTTCACCGCCTCCGCGACGAACGTCGGCACTGGTGTTCGGGCCCGCCTCAGCTCGTAGTCGTCATCCGTGGCGGCCCCTAGCGTGTCCTGCCCGAAACCGGGGGACAACGGGCCCCCCTCGAACAAGGTTCGGTCGCGGGGATCAGGATACTCGCGCTTATGTCGGACCAGGTTGCGAATCGGCAAACCGCGCGAGTCGGAACCATAGATGGCTTGTCGATAGCGCTCGCCCCCTTCGAGCGAGTCGAGGAGCCATCGCCAGCGGAGTTGGTGCTCCCGCCATTCCGGATGACGACGGCGAATCAGGGCGACGGCCTCGGCGTTGGGACGCATCATGTCACCTCAAGACGCGAAAACAATCGAAGCGTGATTTTGAAAAGAAGGGAGCTCGTTTCTCCCGACAGCCGGATCGCGACCAGGCGTCGAACGGAGACGGCGACCCTGGAATTCCATTTCAGAAAGCCTGTCGGGCGAGCACGCGCCTCGTGTGGGCTGGTCGGACTTGGCGACCCTCGGGGAAGGCACTCCTCAGTCCGCCCCGCAGGGCGTCGACCAGGTCCTCCCAGGGGTGCTGAGGGTCTTCGGGATGGTCGAGCCACTGCCCGCCGCGTCGGGCCCGGCGATAGCTCTGAAGGGCCGCGATGAGGTCTTCGCAGCGAGGGTGGATGAACAGCCGATTCGTCCCATCCGCGGGCTGGAGGAACGAATCCACGAGGGCCAAGCCGTCGATGACACCGCCGACGGGCCAGCCCGTGATTCGGCGAAGCCCGCCCCGTTGGTACTCAGCCAGGACGGTTGGCCCAATGGCATTGCGGGAGGCGCCGCAAGGGTCGGTCCGTTGGATGTCGAGTCGGCCCTGGCAGAGGCGTTCAGACACGCCGACCAACTCGCGGCCAACTTGCTCGGCGGGCACATTTTCGCGGAGGTAATCCGCGAAGACATGGATCTCCTCCGCGTCCGCCGGTCCACGGGAAGGGATGATCTGGAAAAAAACGGCGCCCGTGAAGACACCGGAATCCACCGCCAAATGGACCTGCCAGGCAGGGTCGTATTCGGCCGTGGGCGAAACGTGGGTCTGCGTTGAGAACCCGGGGAACCAAATCCCGTCGGCCTTGGGGCCCGAGCAAAGGTAATCGGCCTCGAAAGTCCGAAGGCTGATCGCTCGGGACTTTTGCAGCAGGGACGCCACGGAGTAATGGCCCCCCGCGAGCTTGGCCTTGGGCAAAGACCCCGGCAACGCGTCCCGATCGGCGTGGCACCAGCGCATCAGGGGGCAAGTGGGACAGTTCTCGAGATTCGGTCCACTGATTTCATCCGGACAACGTTCCAACACGTCGAAGATGCAGTACGTGAACAGCGGCGAGCCCAGTTCGCGAGACCGACCCATCAGGTCCTCGATTGGTCCGCCGAGACGGTGCCAGGTCGAGGTCATGAGGACCGACGCCTTGTGACGGCCCATGTTCATGCACATACCCAGCGCGGCCTCGCGGACCTCCGGGTCCATTTCCTCCACTTCATCGAGTTTCAAGCTCGGGACGTGGGGCCCGCGCACGCTCCTTGACGAAGCGGCCAGGACCTCCACATCGGAGCCATTGCGATAGACGGCTCGCTCGCTTAGGATCTCCGCGAAATCGCCCTCCGAGGCCGTGTTGTTCGTGATTCGTCGCAAGGCCCGATAGATCTGTTCCGCCTGGCCCTTGCTCGCTCCCAGGATCCGAGTGCCGTGCCCTGGTTCTCTCCTGCTGATGAGGTGCGTGTCCAAGGCAGAAAGAAACGACTTCCCACCGCCGCGCGGCCCAACAAGAAGGGCCATCGAGGGCCGCTCCTGGTGGTATGTGCGAAAGAAGTCCCAAGGACTTTGGTGGTGAGGGCAAACGGCCTTCCGGGTGATTTGTATTCCCAGATCGCTCACTTCCCCGGCAAGTCCGTCCTTCTTGACCGGCATGCCGGCCGATTCATCAAGGGTTTCAGCGACGGCCGCCTTTTTCAGTACTCTCCTTGACTGGATTCTCATGCATGGCTCGGCGATGAGGACGCTGTGTCATCGATCGACTCCGATTCGTGGCCAGCTTTCCCCAACGCGGGCCGCCCCCGAGGGCGGGGGGCCCGTTCCTAGACCCAAACTTGACGCCTCAGTCTCGAGGCGGCGCTTCGCGGACCTTCTCCGGGCCTTCGCGATCAAACTGTCGGAACTCGGCGATGATCTCGGCGATCCGCGAACGCGGTAGGTCGAAGACTTCGGCGAGCAGTCGTTGCGAGAGACCCTGACGATGGGCCACGAAAATCACCAGATTGCGTCGAAACCGCCAGCGCTTTCCAGGACTCGCATTGGGAGAGAGGGGAGGCCCCACTTCAACTCCCATAAGCTCTGTCGAGGGTCGAACGGGACGTATGCGCGCCGGCATGGTTGCGGGTCTCCACCTTCAACGCCTTGACCTTCACCCCAACTCGGCGAAGGACCCGGTTTCCCACGGCCCCGAGTGGAACAAAATCCGATATGGAATGAACTTGCGGAGAATAAGCCCGGCCGGTTTTTGTCCAGGCCAAGACAGTCGCGATCGACAGCGCTCCGGGTCATCATCGTTTTACGACGAGGGAGGGCTGGGCGCCCCAAGCGGCCTCTCATCTCGGTCGATCATTGTGGGGCCTCGGTCCTTGCTATAACTTATGCGGCGTTTGAGGCCCCACTCCTGGTCGAGGACCCTCCCATGACTCACGCACGATGGGACGCTCTCCGGATCGTCGCCTTGCTCGTCTTCCTCACGGGCCCATGGCCCCAAGCCCAGGCCGGTGAAGAAGAACGCCACTTCCTCTACGTGGCGGTGCCGGGCATCCGCAACTACATGGAGTATGGGGGGCATGGCCTCCTCGTCTTCGACCGCGATTCGGAGCATCGGTTCGTCAAGCGGATCGCGACGGCCGGGCTCGGTCCCGACGGGAAACCCGACAACGTGAAAGGCGTTTGCGCGAGCGCCGCCACCGAGCTGCTCCATATCAGCACAATTCGGTCCTTGACGTGCGTCGATTTGAAAACGGGAGAAGTGCTCTGGGAGAGGGAATACGAAGGGGGCTGTGATCGGATGGCGATCGCTCCCGACGGCAAGACCATCTACCTGCCCTCATTTGAGAAGGACCACTGGCACGTCGTCTCGGCAGCCGACGGTGCGGTGCTCGCGCGGATCGAACCCAAGTCGGGGGCGCACAACACCATCTACGGACTGGATGGCAAACGCGTCTACTTGGCGGGTCTGAGGTCGCCGCTCTTGACGGTCGCG
>CALLYK010000297.1 GCA_937858365.1 uncultured Isosphaeraceae bacterium
TCAAGCTCGACGACCTGCCGAAGCTCAAAGAATACGGCAAGAACGGCCACGCACCCGGCACGAATGGTCAATCGCACGACGCGCTTCGCGAGCAACAACGGGCCTTCGGCTACACGCTGGAAGACCTGAAGATTCTCATGGCGCCGATGGCCGCCGACGGGATGGAAGCAATCGGATCGATGGGCAGCGACACGCCGATCGCGGTGCTTTCCGGCCGTCCGCAGCCGATCTACAACTACTTCAAACAACTCTTCGCGCAAGTGACGAACCCGCCATTGGACGCGATCCGCGAGGAACTCGTCACGTCGGTCTTCACCGGAATCGGCCGCGAACGCAACTTGCTGATGCCCCAACCTGAAAGCTGCGCGCAGATCGCCATTGATTCCCCCATCCTCGACAACGACGAGATGGCCCGCCTCAAGAGATTGAACGGCTGGCATGGGTTCAAGTCGGCCATGCTGCCGATGCTCTTCCCGGCCGCCGACGGACTGGAAGGGATGGAGCGGGCATTGGAGGGTCTCTTCCATCAAGCGATGATGGCGATCGCTTCCGGCTCGACCCTGCTCATCCTCACTCATCGCGGCGTCGGACGTGACTGGGCGCCGATCCCTTCGTTGCTCGCCTGCTCGGGACTCCACCATCATCTCGTCCGCGTCGGCATGCGCACGCGCGTTGGCCTGATCGTCGAGTGCGGCGACGCCCGCGAGGTCCACCACTTCGCCTTGCTCCTCGGCTATGGCGCCGGGACGATCAACCCGTTCATCGCGTTCGACTCGCTCGACGACATGATTCAGCAGAAGATGCTCCCCCCCGAGGTCGACCACGCGGAGGCGGTGAAGCGCTACCGTAAGGCGATCCGCAAGGGGGTGGTCAAGGTCATGTCCAAGATGGGCATCTCCACGATCCAGAGTTATCGGGGGGCCCAGATCTTCGAGGCGATCGGCCTGAGCGAGCCGTTCATTCGGAAGTACTTCGACAAGACCCCCAGCCGGGTGGGCGGCATCGGCCTGGCGGAGGTCTGCCAGGAAGTGCTTCAGATGCACCATCGGGCCTATCACGATCGCGAGGTCGGCCCGGAGTTGCTCGACAATGGCGGTCAGTATCAGTGGCGGCGGGACGGCGAGTTCCACCTCTTCAACCCCGAGACCGTGTTCCGCCTTCAGCACGCCACGCGCCAAGGCCGTTACGACATCTTCAAGACCTACACGAAGCGTGTGGACGAGCAGAACAAGAGGCTCTGCACGCTCCGAGGCCTCTTCGAATTCAAGTTCGGCGAACGCCCCGAAGTGCCCATCGACGAAGTCGAGCCGGTTGAAATGATCGTCAAGCGGTTCGCCACGGGGGCGATGAGTTACGGGTCGATCTCGGCCGAGGCCCACGAGACCCTGGCGATCGCGATGAACCGCCTGGGGGGCCGCTCAAACACGGGGGAAGGCGGCGAAGACCCGGCCCGGTTCGTCCCGCTGCCCAACGGCGACAGCAAGCGTTCGTCCATCAAGCAAGTGGCCTCGGGCCGCTTCGGCGTGACGAGCGAGTATCTCGTGAACGCCGACGAGTTGCAGATCAAAATGGCCCAAGGGGCCAAGCCCGGTGAAGGGGGCCAACTGCCCGGCCACAAGGTTTGGCCCTGGATCGCCAAGGTCCGCTTCAGCACGCCCGGCGTGGGCCTCATCAGTCCGCCCCCCCACCACGACATCTACTCGATCGAAGACCTCGCCCAGCTCATCCACGACCTCAAGAACGCCAACCCGCGGGCCCGGATCAGCGTGAAGCTGGTGGCGGAAGTCGGCGTCGGCACGGTCGCCGCGGGCGTGGCCAAGGCCCACTCCGACGTCGTCCTCATCGCCGGCCACGACGGCGGCACGGGCGCCAGTCCGCTCACGTCGCTCAAGCACGCCGGCGTCCCCTGGGAACTCGGCTTGGCCGAGACCCAGCAGACCCTCGTCCTGAACCAGCTTCGCGACCGGATCGTCGTCCAGGTCGACGGCCAGATGAAGACCGGACGCGACGTCGTCATCGCGGCCCTTCTGGGGGCCGAAGAGTTCGGCTTCGCCACGGCGCCGCTCGTCGTGATGGGCTGCGTGATGATGCGCGTTTGCCATCTCGACACCTGTCCCGTGGGCATCGCCACGCAGGACCCGAGGCTCCGCGCGAAGTTCGCCGGCCAGGCCGAGCATGTCGAGAACTTCTTCCGCTTCATTGCCGAGGAGGTCCGCGAACTCATGGCCAAGCTCGGCTTCCGCTCGATCGACGAGATGATCGGCCACTCGGAGTTCCTCGAGCAGCGCCAGGCCATCGAACACTACAAAGCCAAAGGGCTCGACTACACCAGGATCTTCCACCGGCCCGACGTGGGCCCCGAAGTCGCCGTCCGCAGGACCGTCCCCCAAGATCACGGCCTCGAGAAGACGCTCGACGTGGAAGTCTTGGTGCCGTTCTGTTCGCCTGCGTTGGAGCGTGGCGAGAGCGTCAACGGCGCCTTCCCGATCCGCAACATCCATCGGACCGCGGGCACGATCCTGGGCTCGGAAGTGACCCGACGATACGGCGGTCGCGGCCTGCCCGACGACACGATCCAACTCGACTTCACGGGCTCGGCCGGCCAGAGCTTCGGCGCCTTCGTGCCGCGCGGGATTTCGCTCACACTGGAAGGGGACGCCAACGATTACGTGGGCAAGGGCCTTTCAGGCGGCAAGATCGTCGTCTTCCCGCACCATCAATCGACGTTCGTCGCCGAGAAGAACATCCTGATCGGCAATGTCGCGCTCTACGGCGCGACGAGCGGGCGTGCCTTCATTCGAGGTCGCGCCGGAGAGCGATTTTGCGTGCGGAATAGCGGCGCGCACGCGGTCGTGGAAGGGACGGGCGACCACGCTTGCGAGTACATGACGGGCGGTGTCGTGGTGATTCTCGGCCGGACCGGGCGAAACGTCGCGGCCGGCATGTCGGGCGGCATGGCCTTCCTGCTCGACGAGACCGACGACCTACGCGACCGGACCAACCTCGAGATGGTCGATATCGAGGAGTTCACCGACCCGGACGACATCGACCTGGTGCGCGACCTGATCGAAGAACACGCGCGCTTGACCGACAGCACCGTCGCCGCACGCTTGCTCGACGATTGGGACAACGCGCTTCACCGATTCAAGAAAATCATGCCGATAGATTACAAACGGGTCTTGCTGGAACAAAAGCGACAGGCGGTCGAGCCCGCGGGTGCGGTCGCATGACGACCAGCCCCGCAGGGTTCGAGCGTCCGCGGGAGGTCTCGCGTGGGTAAGCCGACCGGGTTCTTGGACTTCCACCGCGCCAAAGGCAAGGCCCGGCCGGTTGAAGAACGCATTCGCGACTATCAGGAAGTTTACCGCGAGCTCCCCCTGGCCACTCTCAAGGAGCAAGGCGCGCGCTGTATGGACTGCGGCATCCCCTTCTGCCATCAGGGGTGCCCCCTCGGCAACCTCATCCCGGACTGGAACGACCTCGTTTTTCGCGACCAATGGAAGGCGGCCCTGGAGCGCCTTCACGCCACCAACAACTTTCCCGAATTCACAGGCACGCTCTGCCCAGCGCCTTGCGAGGCATCCTGCGTTTTGGGGATCAACGACGAGCCGGTGACGATCAAGTCGGTCGAGTTGGCGATCATCGATCGGGCCTGGCGGGAAGGGTGGGTCGTCCCGGAGCCGCCCCGCGACCTGACCGGTAAGAAGGTGGCGATCGTCGGTTCGGGTCCGGCCGGCCTGGCCGCTGCTCAGCAGCTTCGCCGCGCCGGTCATGTCGTGGTCGTCTTCGAGCGTGACGACGCAATCGGGGGCCTGCTTCGTCATGGCATCCCCGACTTCAAGATGCGGAAGGAGCGGCTCGACCAGCGTCTCCAGCAAATGGTCGCGGAAGGGGTCGTCTTCAAGGCGGGCGTGAACGTCGGTGTGGACCTCTCCGCGGAACTGCTGCTGGCGGACTTCGACGCGGTCTGCCTCTGCGGCGGGGCCACCCAGGCGCGTGACCTGCCGATCCCAGGGCGCGAGCTCCGGGGCATCCACCTGGCGATGGAGTTCCTCCCCCAGCAAAACCGCCGGGTCGCCGAACGGCCCATCGATGAGCGGTCGGCCATTTCCGCCGAGGGAAAGCACGTCGTCATCATCGGCGGCGGCGACACCGGGGCCGACTGCTTGGGGACGGTCCATCGTCAAGGCTGCCTTGGCGTCCACCAGTTCGAGATCGTCACACGACCGCCCGACCAACGCGACGCGTCGAACCCGTGGCCCCAATGGTGGAACACCCTGAAAGTCTCGTCGGCCCACGAAGAAGGGGGCCAGCGCGAATACTCGATCAGCACGACGCGCTTCCTCGGAGAGAACGGCCGCGTCACGGCCCTCGAAACGGTGGACGTGAGGCAAGAGAAAGACCCGGAGGGCCGACCCCGCTTCGTGCCCGTCCCGCGGAGCGAGCGGACCTTTCCAGCCGACCTCGTCCTGCTGGCGATGGGCTTCCTCGGGCCCGAGCGACGCGACCTCTTGGACCGGCTGGGCGTCTCCTACGACAGGCTCGGGAACGTGCTCACCGACGGTGATCGGCGGGTCGTCGGCAAGACCAAGCTCTATTCGGCGGGCGACATGGCCCGCGGTCAAAGCCTGATCGTCTGGGCGATCGCCGAGGGGCGGCACGTCGCCCACACCATTGACCGCGACCTGATGGGCGGTTCCGACTTACCGCGGCCCCTCGACCACGGCAACCTGGATCGGCCCTTCATTTGACGTCTTGTGAAAAATCGACAGATTTCAGTTGAATTCAAGCGCGGGTCCCATCGCGGATCCCGCTCTCTCGCCACAGAACTCAGCATGAGCGAAAAGTCTGGAAAAACCCAGCCATGAATGAGCGGCTGGTGGCGTTTGGTCCCCATCGCCATTAGACTCGTCGCCAGGCCGAATGGCGGGACCAAGCCAGGTCGGCATTTCGCTCGTTTCGCTGGCATTGACGACCGTTGACAAGGAGTGCAAGCATGACCGGCGTTCGCACAATGTTCACGTTGGGGCTCAGCACCGTATTGACCATGACGGCCGCCGGCCTGTTCGCCGGGACCTCACCGCAACATGGCGACGAAGCGACGCAAAGGGCGGTCGCCGTTTTGGTTCCCACCAAGGGGAGCAAGGTGGTAGGCGTGGTGACGTTTGTGAAAGAGGGCGCGGGGGTCCGCGTCCAAGGCAAGATCACCGGTCTGACTCCTGGAAAGCACGGGTTCCACATCCATGAATTCGGCGACCAACGGTCGGCCGACGGAAAATCAGCGGGCGGACATTTCAATCCGTCCAAGGAAAAGCACGGCGGGCCGAGTGGTCCCATGCGTCACGTCGGCGACCTGGGAAACATCGAAGCCAACGCCGACGGAATGGCAACCATCGACCTGATGGACCCCATGCTCGGTTTCTCAGGCGAGCGTTCCATTCTCGGCCGCGGGCTCGTCGTCCACGAGAAGGCCGACGACCTGACGACACAGCCCACCGGGGACGCGGGGGGCCGATTGGCCGTCGGCATCATTGGCATCGCGCAACCCCCGCCGGCCCCTGAGAAGTGATTTCGCCATACGCGGCCTCGTTTGGCCGGTCTGGGTCCTGGCGAAAGATCGACCCATCGGGTAATTTCTCCCTCCGAGTCAACCAGACGACAATTCGGTACGGCTGGGGTCTCCTCTTTTACCCATCGGGAGGTTTCATCATGCAGAAGTGGCTTGTCGTTGCGGGGATGCTCCTGGGCTGCTTCGCGATCAGCGCGACCTTGGGCTTGGCCGGCTCCGGTTCACCCGACGCCGCCGTCAAGGCGGTCATGAAAGACGCGATGAAGGGAGGCCTTTGCAAGAAGGTGGCCTCGGGTGAAGGTTCGGCCGAAGACAAGAAGCAACTGCTTTCCCTTTTCGAGACGCTGAGCAAGGCCAAGCCCCCCAAGGGCGATGACGCGAGTTGGAAGGAGAAGACCGGGGCCTTGGTTACCGCCGCGAAAGAGGTGGTGGATGGCAAACCCGAGGGGACCGCAAGCCTGAAAAAGGCGGCGAATTGCAAGTCCTGCCATGATACCCATAAGGGTGAATGACCCAAGTCCTCGGCCACGACGTTCCGAGACCGGAACGTCGTGGTCCCCTTCATCCGTCGACTGCGTTCGTTTTGTGGAAACCGTTGCGATTGTTGCAAAGATAGTTATCTCTCTTAGCCGCGACCGGGCACGTGTCTGACTATTCGTCGCGACCCCTGAGCGCTTCGGCGAGCAATTCCACGGTGTGCTTCGCGGTGATCGCCCCGAGCCCCTGGACCTGACTCCGACAGGAGAACCCCGGCGCGACCAATGTCGCGTCAGGCCCAGCGCGTGCCGCCGGCAGCAAGACGCGCTCGGCCAGGGCCTTGCTCACGTCGTAATGCCCTTTCTCGTAGCCGAACGAACCTGCCATACCGCAGCAGCCGGAGTCGAGTTCACGAACGTCGAGGCCCGGTATCCGCCTCAGGGCCTTGAGCGTGCCGGCCGTGCCGACGAGGGCCTTCTGCTGACAATGCCCGTGAACGAGCACGCGCCGCTTGGTGGTTTGGAAGGTCAGTTCGGGGGCGCTCTCGCTGAGGAAGTCGTCGATGAGGCGACAGGCCGACGCCACGACTTCAGCGTCCGGACCGATCCGGAAGTCGCGGTATTCGTCCATGAGCGTGAGCAGACAACTCGGCTCGCAGCCGACGATCGGCACGCCGCGCTTGGCGTCAACGACAAGGCGGGCGACGTTCTCACGCGCAAGCTGCTTGCCCTGCGTGAGCAGGCCCTTGGAGATCGCGGGCCGACCGCAACAAGCGAGTCCGGCGAGGCGCACGGAGTAGCCGGCCGCCTCCAGAAGATCCACCGCGGCGCGACCCACATGGGGCTGGTTGTAAGTCGTGAAGCAATCGTCCAGCAGCACGACCTCACTCCGCGCGCCCGCTTGAGAGTTCGACCGCCGTCGGCGAAACCAGCGGCGCAAGTGATCGGGATCAAACGTGGGCAAGGTCCGACGGCGGTCGATCTTCGCGAAACGCTCCAGCAAGACCTTGAAGGCACCTTGACGAAGCGTCCAGTTGGCGAGCGGGGCGGTCGCCGCACCAATCGGGTTGAGGCGGTGGATGTTGGCCATCAGCAGCGAGCCGATCGGGGCCGGCTGGGAACGATGGACCTGATGGAGCCATTCGGCCTTGAGTTTGGCCATGTCCACGTTCGACGGACACTCCGTCTTGCATGCCTTGCACTGCAAGCAAAGGTCCATCGCTTCGGCCACGGTCGGGTCATCGAAGCCGTCGGCTTGAAGCTGTCCGGAAATCAAGAGGCGGAGCGCGTTGGCTCGGCCGCGGGTGGATTGCGATTCCTCCATCGTGACCATGTAGCTCGGGCACATCGTCCCGCCGGCCGTCTTCCGGCAGGCGCCGACGCCCGAACACATCTCGATCGCCCGAGCGAGGCCCCCCTGCGCCGAGAAGTCCAACGCGGTGGTCGGTTCGTGGGCGTGAGAGTCAGGCCCAATCCTCAAGTCGGCCGTCAAGTCGGGCCCCGCGACCACTTTCCCCGGATTGAGCCGTCCCTCCGGGTCGAAAGCGCGTTTGATCGCCTCGAACGCGACGTACACATCTTCACCGAAGAGCTTGCGGTTCCAGGCGCTACGGGCCAGGCCGTCGCCATGTTCGCCGCTCATCGCGCCGCCGAACTCGCCCACAAGGTCCGAAACGTCGGTCGCGATCGCGCGCATTTGGTCGAGGCCGGCGGCGGTCTTCACGTTGATGACGGGCCGAATGTGCAGGCAGCCGACATCGGCATGACCGTAGCAGGCGCCCACGGTGCCGTGTCGTTCGATGATCCGGTTGAAGCGCTCGTAAAAAGCGGGCAGCTTCTCGGGACTGACCGCCGTGTCCTCCACGAACGCGATCGGTTTGGCGTCGCCGACCATGCCCATGAGCAACGACACGCCCGCCTTGCGGACCTTCCAGAAATCGTCCTTGGCGGCGGCCGTGAGGCTCTTCCTCACGCCCAAAACGCCGGGCCTTCCCGCGAAGCGTTGGGCCAGGTCCTCGGCTCGGCCTTCCAACTCGTCTTGGGAATCGGCGAAATACTGAGCGGCCAGGACCGCTTCTGGAAGGCCCTCCGCGAACGTGACCGACCGCGCGTACTCGGGGTTCTTCGCCGCGAATTCGAGCACCATGCGATCGACCATCTCGACGGCCGCGGGACCTGTTTCCAGGATTTCGCCCAGCCGTTCCAGGGCCGCCGCGATGGAGGCGAACGAGAGGACCACGAGGCCCTGAGCGGCCGGGATGGGCTCGACCCGAAGTTCGGCCGAAGTCACGACCGCGAGCGTGCCCTCAGACCCGACAATCAGTTTGGCCAGGTTGAACGACCAAGGGGCCTCGTCCTTCCAGCCGGGCGGACGGACCGGCAGACCTGGTACGAGTTCGTCCAGGTTGTAACCGCTCACGCGACGCAAGATGTGGGGGAACCGGGCGACGATCGCCTCGCGGTGTGTTTCGACGGTATCGGCGGCCGTTCGATAAATCCGACCGACGGTGTCGTCGCGTCGCCGGAGCGAGGCGAGTTCCTCGGGCGAAACGGGACCGAACCGCCAAGGCGTGCCATCGGCCAAGACGACGTCGACGGCCCGGACATGGTCCACCGTCTTGCCATAACGCAACGACCGCGCACCGGCCGAATTGTTCCCCAACATGCCGCCGATCGTCGCGCGATCACTGGTGGACACGTCGGGCCCGAACATCAGACCCAACGGCTTGAGATGCGCATTCAGACGATCAAGCACGACCCCCGGCTCAACGTTCACGCACATCCGGTCGCGATCGACAATTCCGATCCGATTCAGATATTTGGAAAAGTCGATGACCAAAGCGTCGCCGACGGTCTGGCCCGAGAGGCTGGTGGCGGCGCCTCGGGGCAAGATCGGCACCCCTTCCTCGGCGGCGATGCGCACGGCCTGGACCACGTCGTCTCGAGTGCGCGGGATGACCACACCGACCGGCCGAATCTGATAGAGGCTGGCGTCGGTGGCGTAGAGCAGGCGTTGGCCGCGTTCGAATCGAACTTCGGCCCGGGTCTCGCGTTCGAGGCGTTCTTTCAGCCGCCCGGGTGCCTGAAGGCCGCTCATGGGGTGCTCGGCGGAGTCCTTGTCACGGTCTCATTCATTCTAGGGAAGACGGGCCCGGCGATGCGATGATCTTCCGACCAGTCACCCAGCCGATTTGGCCTGTCCCAAGTCGGCCCAAAATGTTAAACCTGGCAAACTTTGCGGCGGACTCCAAAATTTTCACGCTTTATGAGAAGAACGATGGGGTAAAGAGCCGATCAACAATCCAGAAGAGGTTTCGAGACCCGAGCCCCAGGCGCCGCCTAGGGGTGACTCCGACCGCCGTGTGTCGGCTCGGCCTCTCCGGGTAACTCTGGGCGGTCCCTTCGCCTGGACGGTCCCGAACCGGCGTGAGTGACGCCGGGACCTGGTTGCGTGCATCTGACTGGGAGACTCACAATGGAAATCCAAGGCACGGGTGGGCCCACTGGCCCCCAACCCATCTATCCCCGACTAGCCGCCTTTAGCGTGGAGTCCGGGTCCGCCGTCCAGACTGGGGCCGTGCGCGACCAGGTCGAAATCTCGCCGCTGGGGCGCATGCTTGAAGGCATCGGCCGGCTACCCGAGGTCCGTCACGAACGGGTCGAGGAAATCCGCCGCCAGATCGCCGACGGCGTGTATGAGACGCCGGAGAAGTGGGACGCGGCCCTCGATCGCCTCTGCGACGAGTTCCGCGGCTGGTGATCATCGCGTGATGATCACCCGATAGCCGAAGGACCGCGACCAGCGGCCGGGAGCGGATGACCCATCGGACCCATCGCCCTTTCTGGGGCGGGTCGGAAGGGGCCCTCTCGGTCGTGGCTTTTTTTCTGGGGAATGGACGTCCCAATCAGCCGATATTGGGCCTAGGTGCAACGCCGCGGGTCGGTTGCCCGCGCGGCCTCATCACCGGGAGGAGGTCGGGTCATGTCGCGTCCGTCGTCGGGCTTGCGGACCGCCCTGGTCGGCCTGGCCATCGGTTCCCTGACCGTGCCGACCCTCGCCGACGACCCTCGCGATTTCCCGTCGCGTCTCGGTCGCATCTTCGGACTGGGTCCGCGCCCCGCGCAGAACGGCCTGGCGGGTGCGGATCGTCCTCTTCCTCCGGGGACCACGCCCGGCACCGTGACACGTCCCGGACCGAATGGGTCGGCGGCCGTCGAGACGCCCCGACTGAACACGGGTGGGCCGGCGCCGCGCCTGGTACCTCAGCCCAGGACCACGCGACCCGCCATCGAGGCCGACCCGCTCATGACGCGCGTGGGCATGGCCCGGTCCGACAACGGTGCCCAGTTCGCCCTATTTCTCCAGGTATACGCGGATGGGACCGTGGTGGACGCGGAGGGGGTCCATCGGGTACCGGCCGACCTCGTGCGCAACCTTTCGCGCGCGATCCACGATGGGGACCTCCTGCGCCGTCGGGGCCATTGTGGGGCCCCTTCCACGGACTACGTCGAGCAATACCACGTGACGACGTTCGAGCGTTCGGGTCGGGCCCTGAAGGCCAACACGTTCAGCTACACGAGCAACCCGCAGGGGTGTGACCCGTCGGTGGGCCGGATGCACCAGGCCGCCGAGGCGATTGTCTTGAAGCTGGCCGGCGGGGGCGCCGCGGCACCATCCGGGGGCACCGCGGCTCCCGGAGGGGTGGTCCCACCGACGACCCCGGGCCCGAGCGTCTCGCTGCCGACGCTCGGTCCGCCGGTCTCCCCGAACCTCCCCTCCGCGCCCGAGCCGGCCGCCGACCCAACCGATGACGTACCGCCCCTGTTGCCCCCTGTGAGCACCGGACCATCGCCCAGGTCGATCCCCCTCACGCCGGTGCCCGATTGAGGCCCGTTGTGGGCCATTCGTGTTGATGAGACGCAAGACGACGCAACGGGGCACGGGCGTGATCGTCCTGGGCATCGCCCGTGTTCGATGTTGCCGACACATCTCTTCGACCGGCCGGCCGTGGGCGAGGTGTTGCATCACGATCCTCAGGTGGGACCGGAAATCACGACCAGGGCCCCCCCGAGACGCTCAATCCCACACGTACCGTTCGTCCCACTCGATCTCATACCGCCGCAACCACGCGCGCAGCTCGTCTTGAAACGACTGTTTCGCGTGGTGTTCCGGTTGCCGTCGAACATACTCCCGCACCGCCTCGACGTTTGATTGGCTCACCGAAAACACCGCGTATCCGGCTTGCCAGTGAAACGGGGCCCGCAGCCCGCGCGTTTGGTTGATCCACAACGAGGACGTCGATTTGGTATTGCTCATCGCCTCGGCGACGGCGATCGTCCGCGACACCGCCCACGACCAAGGATTGGCAACCGAGGTTGTTCACCGACCCGCCCAAGACGTGAAACAGCTCCTCCCGCCAATGCTCGGCCAGGATCGGTTCGCGATTCTTGGTCGACGTCACCGCGTGAAGATAGACCTTCGCCAGAGATTGTGACATCGGTTGGTCCCACGACCCCGAGACACGGTCCGATTCCCGGGGCGAGGATTCCCGGGGCGATGCCCCGGGCTGACAGAAGCGACCTTGCAGGTCGCCAATCCTCTCTCCAACACCCTCCACCTTGGACCTCCTGGCGTCACCCTACCGCCAGCCGGTTGTTGGCCCTCTGACGACCTGAAAGGGCGCTTCCACCAGACCAGGGCCAAGCCCTGGGAACATTTGCAAGCCGCCAATCCGTAAACGACAAACCCGATACCTGGGGCCCTGACTCCGATTCCCTGGGGCGACGCCCTCGTCGTACACCGTTGTTCGCCCGGGGGACGCGCGCATTCGGGTGCGAACCAAGCGCGCGAGCTGGGCGAAGTCGCGCGCCCAAAGAGCGGGGAATGCGTCGGGGTCGCCGACCTTGAGGCCGCCGATCCCGTGGGAGACGGGACCTAATCGTTCGTCGGCGCGGTCGTCGGGAGAAGGATGGGAAGATCCCATTGGGGCCCCCAAAGAAAGCGCGATCGGTTGGTCTAAGTCCCTTCCGACATCTTGATGCCGGCCCAGGTGGTCCGATACGACCGAGTCGGTGAAAAAGCCACGCCATCGGCGTCGCAACACACTACTTAGTATGCCCATGCGATCACTCTTGAAGACGATCCGTTTGGGGAGGGGTCGGCACGGGGCGAGGGTATCGGGTGGGTCACGAAACCCATCGTTCTTGATATCGTGCCGTGTTGTTTTTTCCAGCTCCCCAGAACGATGCGCTTCGCGCCACGGTCCCCCCGAAAAACGAAGAACAGACCCGTTTTCACGTCAAAACTCACTAAAGTCAAATCGTTTATGGCGAACGCGTCTTCGTCGACCCCCACGTCGTCGAATGCGACACAAAGGCGCAGGCGACGTGGCGAGGAAATGTTCCACGTGGAACGTCTGCGTGGTCTGGGGGAACTTGGTGGACAATGTTCCCCCAGGATCGAGTGACCTAAGCGGGACCCGCCTGCCGGGCATCCAAGTCGCCGAGGGTGGCCTTTTCCCGTTGGGCTTCTTCGCCGGGAAGATCCGTAGTTCGAGCAGCTCAGAGCGCCGAGCTGACCGTTGAGAACCTGGAACTCATCTTGGTGCCCATGGTCGTGACCACGCCAATGCAAGCGACCACGATCAGGGCGACCAAGACCGCGTATTCGACCGCCGTCGGGCCGTCCTCCTGGTCGAGGAACTTGTGGATGTGAGACTTGATGACGCTCATGACGCACCTCTCATGTCGCTCGGGTGCGTGGCCCGACGCGCTTTGGGGGGAAGAGGGGCCCTGGTCCCAGACATACAGGGGCTGGCTGGGACCGCCTTGACCACGATCAAGGCCCGATTCTCGCTCGTGACAATCTACTCATTAGGTCATGTCGCTGGCTTGTCCAACACTTGTGGCCGCCCTGTTGAGACGGGCCATCAAGGAA
>CALLYK010000298.1 GCA_937858365.1 uncultured Isosphaeraceae bacterium
GCCCCGCGATGGTCCGGCCGCGCGGAATTGAGTGTTTCGGATGATTCGTCCGAATACGCGCTCTTTGGCAATTCGGTGAAAGATGAGGACGAGTGGAGGAAACCAACGCTCAGGGTGCGCGCGAAGGGGG
Organism: uncultured Isosphaeraceae bacterium; assembly: GCA_937858365.1. Lineage (GTDB taxonomy): Bacteria > Planctomycetota > Planctomycetia > Isosphaerales > Isosphaeraceae > CALLYK01. The sequence continues at coordinate 131 of CALLYK010000298.1, forward strand.
CCGGCCCGGACGACCCATGCTCCTTTCGGTCGGCGACCTTCGTTGTCCATGCGCGTAACTCATGAACAGATCCTAAGGCATCGGTCACACATCCGGACCGTCAAGGAGAGAAAGTGGCCCCGCCAACGGGGGCCCCTTCATCCTATGACAAAGAAGCGGGACCACCAGGGCGCCCCGCGCCGTCGGCGGGGCCCTTCAGGAAAAGGACGGCGCTCGAAGGGGACACCCCGACGTGTCGAACCGGCTCGCTTCCGACTGGAAGTCCGCCACCAGGCGATTCACGGCCAGGACGTCCTCGATCGTGATCGGCGGCGCGGTCTTCCTCGTGAGCGAATCGTAAGTCCGGCCCAGGAGTTCCCAGAGGCCCTCGTACGCGCCTGGGCCGCCGCTCAGTTTGCGGGCGAGACCGCTGAACGCGGAAAATCGCACCGCTCGGGACTCCTCCAGCGCGTTCCAAAACGGTCTCAAAGGCTTGGCGCCGCCCCGGACCCGGTCGAACGTAAGTCGCGTTTCGAACAGGTTGGTCGCCGCCTGCATCTTCTCGCCGTACACGCGCAACCAGAAGGCGTCGGGCTGACTGTGGGCGCTGAACCCGACGAACGCGGTGCCGCGCTCGGCTTCCACGAGCGCCCGGAACTCGTCGACCGGCAAGACCGACGCCGATCGCTTGGCCCAGACCGTCCGACAGGCCCGACGCGGCCCCACGAAGGCATGCGCCAGCGAGGCCAGATGGGTCACGAAATCAGCGATCGCCCCACCGGGCAACGCCAGGGCCGGGTGCCGCCCATTGGCGTCCACGAAGACGCCCCCTTCGCCCAAAATATCCAGGCAAATGAGCACTTCCACATGCGTCACGGCGCCGAACTCTCCCGACGCGATCTTCGCCAAGACCTTTTGTGTCGCTTGATTATACACATAATTATAGTTTTCGACGAGGAGCAGGCCGCGTTCCGCGGCGCGGCGCGCCAGTTCGTCGAGTTCGGCGAACGTGGTGGTCGCCGGTTTCTCGACGATGACGTGGCAGCCCGCTTCCAGGGCCATCATGGCCAGACGGTGGTGGGAGCCGGGCGGGGTCGTGATGTGGACCACGTCGGGACGGACCGCATCCAGCATCGTCCCCGCGTCGGTGAACCAGAGCGGGACTTGGTAACGGTCGGCCGCCGCCTCGGCCACGACGCGCGAGAGGTCGCAAACCCCGACGATCGCGACGTCCGGTCGTTCGCGCAGGCAAGCGAGGTGCTGCCGCGCGATGTGTCCGGCACCAATCACGGCCGCGCGCAGGCTCACGAGGGACCTCCTTCGACGGGGGCCCGCTCGACGATCCGGGCGGGCGCGCCGACGGCCGTCGCCCCTGGTGGGACGTCTTGGAGCACGACGCTCATGGCGCCGACCTTGGCGCCTCGGCCGATGCGCACGCCCCCGAAGACCTGAGCGTAGGCCCCCAAATCGACATCGTCTTCAAGAACGGGTACGGGGCCCCCTTCATGGCGATTGCCCAAAGTCACGCCATGACGGAGCGTACAGTTCGCCCCGATTCGGACATCGGCATGGACAATGACATTGCCGAAATGATGGATGCGCAGTCCCGGGCCGACCTGGACCGATTTGGGGATGCTGATCCCCGTGATCGTCTCGGTGAGTCGAAAGAGCAGCCAATAGACGCGGACGAGCCATCTTTGGGACCAACCCAGCGGGCGACGGTCCACCCGCCTTCCAAAACGGTAAACGGCGATGGCCCAGATCGACTGCTCCTTGAGCCAGGGCCTGGCCGGATAGCGGGAGAGGTCGGCCTCCCAGTCAGGGTCGCGCATGAATGTCCCCGGCCCCGCGATCGTCGATCTCACGACCCCACGGGCCGCGGAGTTTCCAGACCGAGCTCGATCGTCCGAACGTCGTTGGGGCCTCTCAGTTTACCGACAGAGGTCCCCGTCGGGCGACGGCAAGTTCGGCCGGAAAACGGGGCCTGCGAAATCAGCCGTGCAGGGCCAAGGACCCAGCACGGACGTGGCGAGTGACGTGCCTCACGGTCTCCTCGGCATGGGTGAGGAAACCGATGTGGCCCGCCCCCTCCAGGCCGATGAAGCGGGCGCCAGGAATCGATCGAGCCAAGACTTGCTGACGTTTGGTCGGCACGACGACATCGCGCGAGCCGCCCAACACAAGCGTCGGCGCATCTATCCGCTCAAGCCGTTCGGTCACGTCAAACTCTTCCAAGGCCCGAAGACGTTGGGCCACGACGCTCTGGTCGGTCTCCCAGCATCGCTCGATCACGAAATCGACCAACGGGCCCGGTTCCGGTTTGCACCCGTGCAAGATGTTGAAGAACTGGTTGAGGAAGAGGTTGTTGCTGGGCAAGGGAAACCGCTCCAAGACGTGCCGGGTCACCATCGAACCGACATTGGGCTCGAAGCGCGAATCGACCCCGTGAAGGACCAAGCCGCCCAGTCGGTGTGGTCGCGCCACGGCCCATTCCAGGGCCACCGCGCCCCCGAACGAAATGCCCAAGACGGTCGGCCGCTCCAGTCGCATGGTCTCGATCAAACGACCCAAGTCGGCGGCCAGGTCGGCCACACTCTGAATCCGGTTCGCCGGTACGAGCGCCGAGCCATCGCCTCGAAGCCCGCAGATGATGGCCTCGAACCCACAATCGGCGAGCCGCGCCGCCAGCGGCGCCACAAGGCGCCACCCGCCCGCCATCCCCGGCACGATGACGATTGGTTCCCCATCCCCCAGACGGATGGCCTCGGGATGGTCGCCACCCAGAATGAGCGGCTCGACGTCCCAACCCGCCACCTTGAGGTAATCGCGCTCCACCGCTCGCCGCCACTTGGCCGCTAATCGCATGAGACCTACTCCCGACCTTCCTGGTGTTCGTCGATAGTTCAGTCGCCACCGTGGGGAGGCAACTGTCATTTCACTGCACTTCGTGTACCCACTCAAAGGCTTTTCTTGTCTCCCCTAGGACAGGCCAAAAACCAGATGTGATATTCTCCTGTCCGCTAGCGAAAACTCGGCGCCGAAGATCGGAAGAGAATGTGCAATTGGGAGGGCCTGGAAAGCAGCGTGCCGTCAATCTCTACGCATTTTCTCTCTATTCAATCCGCTCCGATCGCAAGAGCGAGGATTGACGAAATAAGGCGAATTGGATAACCATGTATCCTCTTAGCGATCGGCGCCCCGCACTTCCCCGATTTCGTTGACGAAACCCTTGTTGTTCGGCGCCGAAACCGTATGCTGGTCCCTGTTCGACAGCCTTCTTCTTCCTCCGTTCGGCGCCGACTAGACACCACGCACTCATGCATCGCCATCTTGCAATTCCGTCTGGAGACAAGGGTGCCGGCGAGGTCCGTATCCCAGAGGCGCGCGCCGAGGCGACGCTCTCGGGACCATCCTCTTGGTTGAATCGGGTGCTCGTCTTTGTGGTCACGGCCGCCGTTCTGGGTTATTCCTGCGCGGTCGTTTGGAAAGTGGCGACCTCCGGAGACGCGGGCTTGCGGTGCGTCTTCGGTGTTAAGCTCAAGGACGACGTTTCGCCGGAGTTACAGTGGTCGCGCTTGCCCAAATTGGGCCAGGGTCAAACGGTCTCGGCCGATGGTGGCGAGCGCTGGGTTGATGTGCGGAAGGAGCACGGGGAGACGGTTCGTTACTTTTGGAGTCCGGGACCGCCGATCAAGGGGGCGACCCTCTTGTCCATTGGCGGCCAACCGATCGTCCTGTATCCGGATTACATCCGAGCCCTGGCGGCGATCGAAGACCGCGTGGGTGAACCGATTGAAGTGCGTTGGCAAACGGACGATGGCGTCCGTTACGTGGGTGAAGTGATTGTCGCGCGGCGTCCGACTCGGACTTACCTCGCGCTGGTCTGGCTTCTTCAAGAAATCGTGATCTTCGCCGTGGGGGCCCTCATCTACTGGCACCGGCCCAGAAACGAAGCCGCCCGCTTGTTCTTCTGGCTCTGCGCCGTGACCGTCGGGGCGTTCATGGGGGGTTACCACTGGTCTGAGATCGTCGTCTTTTTCCCGCTCATCATGCTTTTCGTCCTTTTCGCCGTCTTCGTGCCGATCGTCACCTTGCACTTTTACATGGTCTTCCCGCGTCCGCAACCCTGGTTCGTGGCCCATCGACGCCCTGTGCTCACCGTCCTTTACGCCATGCCGACCTTGGCGCTGGTGGTCATCTGGGCCGGCATGTTCCAAGTCCGGTCCCTGGTCCAGGCGGGGCAACCCGCGCTCGCCCAGCCGATCTTGGACTGGGTGCAAACAGTCGCTTTGGGATATGTGGGTCTTTCGGTGGTCGTTTTCGGGTTGTCGATCGCGTGTCTTCTAGGAAGTTATCGGGCCGCCCAGACGAAGGTCGAACGGAACCAGGTCCAGTGGATCCTTCTGGCGTCGCTCTTGGCCTGCGTGCCCATCGGATTCCTTTTATGGGAAGCCTCGCACGACGTGGGGCATCTTGGTCGCGATCAAGCGGCCTGGCCGATGTTCGTGGTCTCGCTCTTGTATTCGCTGGCGTACGCCGTGAGTATCACGCGGTACAAGTTGCTTCAGGCGGGCGAGGTCCTCAACCGAAGCGCGATTTACTTGGGCGTGAGCGTCACGGCCGGCCTGGTTTACTCCGGTGCCTTGTTCGCCGGGGCCCTCCTGATCGGTTACGGCCTGAAGGCCGGCGACGGTGATCGGGGGCGCGAGGCGATCTTGGTGGGGATCACAACCATCATCATCCTGGCGCTCTCGGAAGGGGCCCGACAATGGTCGCAGCGCGCCATCGACCGCCGATTCTACCGAGACAAACACCGGTTCGACCTGGCGATGCAGCAGATGAGCCGCGCCGTGGGGAGTCTGGTGGACCGAAAGACCCTGGCGCGACGACTCCTCGGTTCAGCCGCGGAGGTCTTGCGCCTGGATTGGGGGGCGATCTACCTGGCCCGCGAGACCGACGGCGTGATGGTCCTCGTGGCTGGACACGGCCCCGAACCCGAGGAACAAGAACTCGCGGCGGACAATCCGCTGGTCAAGCGACTCCGTGAAGTGCCGGCGATCCGGCCGTCCGGGGACGAGGTCGCGCGCGACCCGGCGATCGACGCCATGTTCGCCCTAGGGGGTGAGATGGCGGTTGGTCTCGATGTTGACGGCACCTTGGCGGGCCTACTTATTCTGGGCCCGAAACGCAGCGGCATGGGCTACGAGGACGAAGAGGTCGGGTTCCTGCGGGCCCTGGCTTCGATGGCCATCCTGGCCTTGCGCTCCGCGGGCATCCAGCAGACGCTCGAGGTCCTCAACCGCGAGCTCCGCGACAAGGTCGAGAAGATTGCCGAACAGCAGCGCCGCATCCTCGTCTTGCAAGACCAGCTCGCCGGGCGCGACAAGACCGCGCGCGAGGCCGAGGCCGGCCCGGGCGATGAGAAGGCGACCGCCCCACCCGCGCGTCCCGAAGCGTTCGATCGGATCAAGGGGTCGGGGCCCGCCGTGAAGCGCTTGCTCGACCTGGCGCGCAAGGTCGGCCCGAGTCCGTCGGCCGTCTTGATTCGAGGTGAGAGCGGCACCGGAAAGGAACTGCTCGCCGAGGCGATCCATCGGGTGAGTCCGCGCGCGGGCAAGCCATTCGTCAAGGTCCACTGCGCGGCCCTTTCCCAAACCCTGCTGGAGAGCGAGCTCTTCGGCCATGTGAAGGGGGCCTTCACCGGGGCCGACCGCGACCGCGTCGGCCGCTTCGAGCAGGCCGACGGCGGCACCCTCTTTCTCGACGAAATCGGCGACATCAACCTGGAAGTCCAGACCAAGCTCTTGCGCGTCCTGCAAGCGATGACGTTCGAGCGTGTGGGCAGTTCGCAGCCCGTCTCGGTGGACGTGCGGGTCCTGGCCGCGACCCACCAAGACCTGGAGGGCCTCATCCGCGCGGGCAAGTTCCGTGAAGACCTCTTCTATCGCTTGAACGTGATTCCCATCACGGCCCCACCCCTGCGCGACCGCAAGGAGGACATCTTCGAACTGGCGGTCCACTTCCTGGGCGTCCACGCGAAGCGGATGGGGAAAGGGGTCTCCTACTTGGAGGACGATTGCGTCGAGGCCCTTGTGGGCCACGAATGGCCCGGGAACGTCCGCGAGTTGGAGAACGTGATCGAGCGCGCGGTCGTCCTGGCCGATGGTCCCGCCCTCACGCTGACCGAGCTTCCCGCCGAGTTCCGCCGACCAGCGAAGAGACGCGCTCGGCGTACCTCCATGACCGTGCCGGCCGGGGCCGTTGCCAAGGAAGCCGATCCGGGCCTGGGCGGCTGGGAGGAAGACGACGGCGAGTTCCTCGGATACGAGAAACGCCGCCTTGTGGACGCGCTGGAGGAGTCGCGCGGCAACAAGAGCGAGGCGGCTCGATTGCTCGGGATGCCGCGCAGCACCTTCTTCAGCAAATTGCGCAAGTACGGCATGACATAACGCGAGACGAAACGTCAGCGTCGATCGCGTGCGTCCTCGGGCAGCCGAATGGCCATTCCCGGCCGTAGGACCGGGTCGTCGCCCAATCGGTCATAGTTGAGGTCGTGGACTTCGCGAGCGCGGCTCGGGTCGCCCAGACGGTCGCGGGCGATGCTCCGCAAGGTCTCGTTGTTCCGTTCAACCGTGTGGACGGGCAGACCCACACGCCTGGCGGTCGTCGACTCATTGTCAAACCGTGAAGGTGTGATCGGGGTCCTTGGATTGGTCCCGCCGGCGCCTCCCGATCGGGGAGTCGAGCGGATGACGGGACGTTCTTCGGCTGATGTCGTGGTCTCGCTCGGACTGGGACGCCTGGTGGTGCGCGACGTGTCAACCGAGCCGTCGAGGTCTCGGGAGCGCGATACGCCGACGAGTGTTGGGTCCAGCGTGTCGGGCATGGGGACCTTGATCGTCATGCCCACAGTCAATTGCTCGGGGGTCGGCACGACTTGGCTGTTCGCCGACCAGAGGGCCTTCCAGTAGCGGCCCGAGCCATAGTAATACTCGGCGATCGTGTAGAAGTTTTCGCCGGAGCGGACCGTGTGCAAGATGGGTTCGGCGGGGTCGGCCGCCGTCAGGCTCGCCCGTGCGGGCGCATCCGCGGACGATGCCATCGCGAGTGTCGCGGGGGCCGCAACGCGTCGCTTACGCGCGTTCGGGACCGCCACGAGGTTGGGATCGTCACCGAAGGTCGGGGGCGTGGTCGCGGCCGCAGGGGCCGGGGGCGTCGCCAGTTCCGGAATGTTCGCGACCCGAGGCGCGGTTGAACCGCTGTTCTTGGGAAGGTCGGGGGCCGGGTCCTGTCGAAGCGGGGGGTCACGGCGTGGTTCGGGTGCGGGGACGGGTGGAGGTTCGGGTGCCGGATCGACCAGGGGGACGGGTTCCGTGAGCGGGGGTGGTTCGTCGGACGATGCGGCGGGTTTGGGCGTGGAGGCTGTGAGGTCGGGAAGCTCCGGTGGCGCGGTGTCGGCCTCTCGGTTGCTCGCCAATTGAATTGGCTGACTCCGTTCACGTCGGCGCGTGTTCACGTCTTCAGGAAGCTCGGGCCCATCATCCCGTGCGGATTGGGCGACGCTTTGAGACCCAGTGTCTTCAGGCAACGAGAGGACCTCGTCCGGCTCGGGCGGACTCGTACTGGTCGGTTCGGCCTGCGTGCGTCGGGGTGGGATCGCGGCGACGGGCTGGGGCCTTGGCCGTTCCGGCGGCTCCGAAATCGCCGGCGCTTCGGAGGTCGGTGCTTCAGCGGGCTCGTCGTTCTTTGCCAATTCGTCAGGTGTCTTCTTGGCGCGGAGCGAAGGGGCGACCAGGGCCGTCCCGAGCAGGGCCAGGGAAAGGCCGACGGCCATGGCGACGCGGGTCCGTCGCCCCCCCGGCACGCGGAAACGCGGTCGTTTCGGGGGCGTCTCCCGCTCCTCTTTGTCTTCGGTCTCGTCGTCTTCTTCATCGTCGGGCTTGGGCTTGCGCCGCAGGCGCGCGAGCGCCGCCGTGGCGAGTTGGCGGAAGGAAGGGCGGTCGCCTGGCGTGTCCGCGACTGCCGATTCGTCGGTTTCCGCCGCGACCTCGAGCGGAGACGGAGGAGTCGGCGCCTCGAGGGGCACGAACGAGGGGCCTTGGTTCAAGAGGACTTCCGGCGTTCGCGGCGGGTTCGCCACGAATCGGTCGGTCCCGGCGGTGGTGGTTTCGAATTCAGCCATCGCTCGGCCACCCTCAGTTTGGCGCTTCGGGCGCGGGGATTGGATCGGACTTCGTCGTCGGACGCCGTGATTGGTTTCTTGGTGAGGACCTCAAGGCGTTCGTCGTCTCGGAAGGCATATTTGACCCGACGATCTTCCAAGGAATGGAAACTGATGATCGCCAGGCGTCCTCCCGGCGCGAGAAGGTCGGGAAGGCGCTGAAGGGCCTCGTCGAGTCGTTCGAGTTCGCCGTTGACGGCGATGCGGAGGGCCTGAAAGACCCGAGTCGCGGGGTCGATGGGTCCCCACTTGCCGGGAATGGCGCTTCGGACGATCGCGGCGAGTTGGCCGGTCGTTTCGATGGGGGCCACGCGTCGGGCCTCCACGATCCTGCGGGCGACGCGCCGGCTGTGTCGTTCTTCGCCGAACTCATAGATGAGGTTCGCGAGGTCTTCCGCGCCGAGGCGATTGACGAGGTCGGCCGCGGTCGACGGTTCGTCGGGATCGAAGCGCATGTCGAGGGGGCCGTCGCGCGCGAAGCTGAAGCCACGCTCGGTCCAGGCGAGCTGGTCGGACGAGAGGCCAAGGTCGAGCAAGACGCCATCGACGTTCCCCCAGCCGAGTCGCGCGAGATGGTCCCCAAGATCGTTGTACGACGCCTGGACCAACGTGACGGGAAGGCCCCTTGTGGTCTCGTTGGCCAAGGCGAGCATGGCGGGGTCGCGATCCAGTCCCAGGACGCGTCCGGAAGGCCCGACAAGTCTGGCGAGCGCAGCCGTGTGACCGCCGGCGCCGGCCGTACCATCCACCAGCGAAGACCCCGAGCGGGGCGCCAACCAGTTCACGACCTCGTCGAGAAGGACGGAGCAGTGGACCGGATCAGGTGTGGTGTCCGAAGGTTGCAATGCCGGCGCGACGCCGAGGGAGTTGCGAGTGGGAAAGGCAGACGACGACTATACCGCCGGGCGAGACGCCGTCAAGGCGAGCCCCGAGCACGTAAGGGCCGGCACGGGGCCTCCCACATCCAAGATCGGCCCAATCGTGAGCGTCCCTCACCTTTTTCTGGAATGAACGACGCCAATCGGAGTATGTAGAGAGTGCGCGAAGTGCTCAGCGTCGCTCTTTGATCGGGGCCGATGAAACACCGACCGGGTCCGAAGTGTCCTCCGAGGTCATCATGTTAGTGCATCTTCACCGTGCCGGTCGCTTCTTCGTGTCGCGCGGGTGGGTCGCGGGCCTGGTCTTGATCGTCTTGACGATCGGCCTGGGCACGGTCGGCTTCCTCTCCGAGAAGTTCGACTCGGGCAAAGACCACACGCTCCTCGACGCGATCTACAAGGCCGCCTCGCTGCTGGCGATCCAAACCGGGTCGATACCCACTTCGGGTAATTTGGTCCTGGAGATCGCCCGTTGGCTGGGCATGTTCTTCTTCGCCTCGGCTTTGCTCACGTTCGCGATCCGGCTCTTTCGCGAGTCGGTCCAACGAGTGCTCGTGATGGTCTTGGCACGAGACCACGTCATCCTGGCCGGATTGGGCCATCATGGGAGCAATCTGGTCCAAGCGCTGCGCCGCCGAGGCCTTACCGTTGTGGTCGTGGAGCCGGACCGTGACCATCCAGCCTTGGAGAACTGCCGGGACTGCGGCGCAATCGTCTTGACCGGCGAGCCTACCGATCCAGGCACGCTCAGGATCGCTGGGTTGGATCGCGCCTTCGCGCTGCTCGCCCTCTTTTCGGAGGAGCGTGAGTCGCTCCGGATCGTCACGACGGCCTTCAGCATGTTGCGCGGCCAGAAAAAAACGATCAAGCGACCGGTGGTCCGTTGCGTCTTGCGCTTGACCGAGCCGGGCCTGCTCGATGTCATCCGCAAGCACAGGATCAAGACCGACCCGGCGGACAGAATCCAGCTCGAAGTCCTCAACGCCCACGAGATCGCGGCGACCACGATGGTGCGCGAGGCCGAGGCGTTGCGACGCCCCGACGCGGTGCGCAAGGTGATGGTCCTGGGGTTGGGTACCCATCACCGCCTGGGCGAGATGGTGGTCCTCCGCTTCGCGAAAGACCACATGATCAAGAACAACGGGGAGGTGACCCAGAGGCTCGATATCCACATCTTCGACGATGACGCCGAGGCATGGGTCAAGTCGGTGCGTGGTCGCCACGCGTTCCTCGACCGCGCATGCCAACTTGAGGCCCATCCCTGCTGGGCCAGGAAAGTCGGGGCCGGTGAATTCGACACCGACTTCGACGCCGCGTTCATCTGCATCGCCGATGAAGGGCACGCCACCGCGCAGGCGGTCATGCTGCGTCGCGAGGTCTTGAGGGCGGGTCAACCCATCATGGTCCGGGTGGTCCATAGTCAAACGGGCTTCGGGGGACTCCTCCAGGAAGAGGGGTCGGGCTGGGGCGAGAACATCCACGCGGTGGGACTGGAAGACGCCCTCTTCGACCCGGACACCGCCACCAAGCCTGAACTGGAGCTTCGGGCCAGGACGATCCACCAAGACTATCGGGGCCAACAGAAAGACCTGAACCAACCGGCGAATCGCCCCTGGGAACGGCTGGCCGAGACGTTTCGCGAATCGAACCGCGAGCTGGCCAAGCGCTACGCCGCTCACCTGGCCTCGACGGACGGTAAGCTCAAGAAGGAGCGTTACCGGTGGGAGTTTCGCCCGGATGCATTCACCGCCACGCGACCCGGTGAGACCTTTCTGTTCACGTTCACGCCGGACGAGGTTGAGTTCCTCGCGGCCCGAGAACACACGCTCTGGAAGGAGGAGCGAGAGCGAGCTGGTTGGACATACGGGCCAGTCAGAGACGTCGAAAAGAAGACCAATCCGCTCCTCGTGGATTACTCCAAGCTGACGGATGACTCGGACCGGGAATACAACCGCACTTTCGTGCGCCGGGTGCCGTACGTTCTCGCCCTTGCCGACTACACGATCGTCAAGGACGAGACGAAGAAGTCGAGTGCGGACAATGGGTGAGGGCCCCGATCAACGCTCGCCCGTTGGCGGCTCGTCTTGGAGCTTGCGCATCACGTCGCTGAGGTTGAAACTGGCGGCCTTCTGACGCGGCGGGAACTCGGCGAAGGTCGCCAGGAACTGGCCTACGAATTCCTGTCCGGGCGTGATGAGGAAGGCCCGATCAAGGACCCAGTCGTAGTAGGTGTTGGAGGTGATGTCCGCCCGTTCGAAGGGGTCGGTGCGCAGGTTGAAGATCTTGGGCACGCGCAGGGTCACGAACGGCTCAGCCCAAACGCGCAAGGTCCCCTCCATACGTTGTTCCAGGAAAACGAGCTTCCAGTTGTCGTAGCGAAGTCCCGTGAGCTGCTGGTCGTCATTGCAATAGAGAAAGGAGTTTCGCGGTCCCTTTTCGGCGAGGCCCGTCAGGTGGGGGAGCAAGTTCTCGCCGTCGAGATGGACCTTGAAGCGAGACCCGCCGAGTTCATGCCCCCGAATGAGTTTTTCCTTGATCGCGGGCTCGCCGGCCGCGGCGCAAAGTGTGGGCATCCAATCGAGGTGGGAGACGATCTGGTTCGAGACCGAGCCTGGTTTGATCTTGCCGGGCCAACGCACCATCGCGGGCACCCGATAGGCACCTTCCCAGTTCGAGTTCTTCTCGTTCCGAAACGGGGTCATCGCGGCATCGGGCCAACTGTTCATATGCGGGCCGTTGTCGGTGCTGTAAAAGACGATCGTGTCGTCGGCGAGTCCCAGGCGGTCGAGCGCGTCGATCACGGTCCCCACGTTCTTGTCGTGGTCGACCATCACGTCGGCGTAATCTCCCAGCCAGCGCCCGGCTTGTCCGCGGCTCCCCGGTTTGGGGTGGGTCCGGAAGTGCATGTGCGTGAAGTTCACCCAGGCGAAGAAGGGCTTGCCGGCCTTGGCCTGACGCTCGATGAACTCGACCGAACGCGCCGCGATGTCGTCGTCGATCGTCTCCATGCGCTTGCGATCGAGTGGCCCCGTGTCTTTGATCGTCTGCTTGCCCACGCGGCCGAAGCGTGGGTCTTCTGTGGGGTCGTCCTGGTCCGAGGCCCGACAATCGAGGACCCCACGCGGCCCGTATTTCTTGCGAAACTCGGGGGCCTTGGGATAGTCGACGTTCTCGGGTTCCTCCTCGGCGTTGAGATGGTAGAGGTTGCCATAGAACTCGTCGAATCCATGCAGGGTCGGCAGGAACTCGTTGCGGTCCCCCAGATGGTTTTTGCCAAACTGACCCGTCGCGTAACCCAACGACTTGAGCGCCTGCGCGATCGTGGGGTCTTCCTTCTGCAGTCCCGAGCGAGCGCCCGGAAGGCCGACCTTGGTGAGCCCTGTGCGCAGACCGTGTTGGCCCGTGATGAACGAGGACCGACCGGCCGTGCAACTTTGTTCGCCGTAGTAGTCCGTGAAGATCATCCCCTCGCGAGCGATCCGGTCGATGTTGGGCGTGCGGTATCCCATCAGTCCCATCGTGTACGCGCTGACGTTTGAGAGGCCGATGTCGTCGCCCCAGATGACCACGATGTTCGGTTTCTTGGTTCCTTGGGACGGTGCGGGCGGCGCGACGGTCGCCGTGGTCGCGAGGGCGAGCGCCGCGTTCCTCGACAGCGCCCCCGAGCCACAGTCGCCTCGGTCGCCGCGCGTCGCTTCGACCTTCTCCGGCCTCGACCCCCCGTCCGCGAACGCCAGGGGCGTCGGCGCCAATCGGCCGCTCCCAACTCCGTAGCCGAGGATGGACCCCAGACTCAGGACGAACAAAGTGCGCAAGTTCATGATCTTCACGACATGTCTCTGAGGGAGAAGGTGAGATGCGAACGGGACCGAGAGCGGCGCCCGTCTCGATCGCCGGGCGGGTAGGTTGTAGAGGGTCGCCAAACGGATTGCAAGTCTCAAGGGGAGACCACGCACCGAAACCCGACGTGAGACATCCCCGTGTCGGGCGGCGAACCCTGACGAGCGCTTGGTCGATAGCGCGAACAGTAGGCGTCATTGCAGAGGAACGACCCGCCGCGTTGCGCCCGACGCATTGGGAAGGTGCGGGCGGAGATGGGCCCCAGCGGATTGCGGGCCGTCTCGCTGGGAGCACTCTCCTTGTAGTGATCGCGCTCATAAATGTCGGCGCACCACTCCCAGACATTCCCCGCCATGTCGAAGAGCCCAAAGCCATTGGGAGCGAAGGAACCGACCGGGGCGGTGCGCTCGTGGCCATCGTTGCACGTGTTTTGATCGGGGAAATGCCCCTGCCAGACGTTGGCGCGCGGTTTTTCGTCGGAAGGTGGTTCGTCGCCCCAGGTGTAGCGTCTTCCTTCGAGGCCGCCTCGGGCCGCGCGTTCCCATTCGGCCTCGGTCGGTAAGCGTTTACCCGCCCAACGGGCGTAGGCGACGGCATCGTCCCAGGAGACGTGGACGACCGGATGGTCTTCCCTTCCCTCAATCGTGCTCCCGGGCCCTTCCGGATGTCGCCAATCGGCACCTGGGACCCACGACCACCAGGCGGTCAGATCATCCAGAGGCACGGGCGACTTGGGGGGCGTGAACACGAGCGAGCCGGGAGCGAGTTTCTCGGGAGGCGGAACGGGAGTGCCCGGCGGCGATTGACGCATGATCTCAGTGAGGTCGGGCGGTCGTTCGGCCGTGGTGACGTGCCCGGTCTCCGCGACGAAACGGCGGAAGTCGGCGTTCGTGACCTCGTGACGGTCCATCCAGAATCCCGCCACGGAGACGCGATGGGCGGGCCGCTCCTCGGGTCTTCCTCCGGGCGTGTCATCTCCCATGGTGAACTCACCGGCCGGGACCCAGACCATCCCGGGTGGGCCTTCCGGGGCCATTTGCGGCTTGGGCCCCGGGGCGACGGACTTCGTGACTGTGTACGTGATGCCGAAGGCGAGAAGGCCCAGGGCCGCTAAATAGAGGTTTGAGCGGTGTCGACCTGGAGGCCGCGCCGACGAAGGCGTCGTCCCGCGTTCGGTCCTCGCCGGACTCACCGGCCGCTCCTCGGGTCGAGGATGGTCGCGACAACGGCAGTCGTCCATTCACCGTGGTTGTTCTTGTAATCACCGCGCATCCAAACGAGCGCCGTACGCGGGTCCTCCCAGCGCGGGACGAGGGGACGGAGGTTGTCCATCGTCGAATTCGCGGTGATCGCCTCCCAGGTCCACGAACGGCCCGCGTCGGCGGTCGTTCCTCGAAAGAGCTCTCGATGTCGCTTGCCGTCGGCCTTGCTGATCAATGGGACGCCCGTCTTGGGCTCGGCGTCGGTGGAGATGTAGACGATGTCGGGTGAGTTCGGGTCGAGCGCAAGCAGGCCCGTGTAGTCATCTTCGCCGGGATACAGCCGCGTGCCCGCGAAGGCCACCTCATGAACGCGCCACGAGGCGCCGTCCCATCGCCCCTGGAAGAAGCGGTGGTCCATACCGCCCTTGCCGCGCGGCAAGCCGCGGCCGTCCTTCTGCACGGAGAACCCCAGATAGGGCCGCTTCTCCTTGTCGAGTTCGAGGTCAATCACCCAACCGACATTGTCTGGGTCGCCCGCGAAGACCTTGGTCAGGTCCCAGGCCGGCAGGGAAGGCTCGATCGACTTGCTCAGAGGGACCTTGGGGGTCCCGTCGGACAGGTGAATGAAATCGTTACTGATGAATCCGTGATAGATGCTGTTATCGTAATTCCGAGGATGGTCCTCGGTGGCGACGAAGTGCAATGTGTCACGGCCGTCGAACGCGTATTTCAAGTAGGGGCTGTAGCCCCCCTTCCCTTTGAGGAGGTGTCCGCCGTAAGTCCAGGTCTTGCCCCAGTCGTCGGAGGTCGCGTAGTTGGGTTCGTGTCCCGGTCCCCTATAGAAGTTGAACAGTTGACCCGTCTTCAATGGGAAGAGATTGGAATAAGTGACATTGTCGCCGCCGTAGCCGCGTTGGCCACCCGGGGAGAGGAACTCGGAGGCCGGGCCCCAGGTGAGCGGGTCGCCAGGTTCGGAGACTCGCGCGTGGAACTTGCGTTCGACCGCGTGCTTGCTGTAAACGGCCAGATAGCGGCCGTCCGGTCGCACGAAAAGCGCGGGGCCATCATGGTCGTCCTGCTCGAAATGCGCGTGCAGCACGACGCTCTTGACGCCCCCCGATGCGAGGTCGAGCACGGAGACCTCGACGTTCCCCCAGCGCGGGTCGTCCTTGCCACTCTGAAACGTGCCAACGGCCCGGACCGAGCCAACGATGAGCTTGCCTCGGTCGATGATGGCGCGCTCGTCCATGAACCAAGACCAGGCGCCGTTGTCATTGAGTTGGATGAGTGGGCCGGCCACGAAGTCGCGGTCTTGATCGCCCGCGGCGGTCAGCGATAGAGACAGAAATAAGACGCTCGTTGCCAGTGAGATCATGGTGTTCGTGCTCCGAACGTGAATGGCGGCCGCGCTGTTCATCGCGTAGGCCCCTTCAGCAACCAGAGTTCCGACAGTCGCGACTGATACCTCCAGTTGACCGTCTCGACGGGCCGCTCGAATGTGAGCAGCAGTGTCCCGTCCTTCAAGAGGCGTTTGGGGACCGGAAATACCTTGAACTCGCCGATCCCCTTGTTGTCGAGTGTCGGCGGGACCCGCTCGCCGTTGACCGAGAGCAAGCAGGTCCCGTTGCCGGTCGTGCGGATGTTGTAGTCGGAGTTGGGGTCGAGGCCCGTGTACTTCATGGCGATCGGCCAGTTCATCACTTCCATCCAGGCCGGACGCTGCCGACTCCTTCCCTCCTCCCACCAGAGGACCTCGGGACTTGGCGTGCGTTCCATCAGAAGACCGAGCGTGCTGATGTCGCCTCGAACGACATGGGGCGAGCGCGCGACGTCGCCAACCTTGTCGTAGAAGCTGCCGGGCCCAGGGTCTTCCCAAGTCCGCAATTGTTCGACTCGTTCGAGCTTCTCGGCCTCTGTGCCGAGCATGCGAATGGCGGCGAATTGGTCTTCGAGCCACCACCGGTTGTTGAGCGGATGGTCCACGAAATCAAGAACGCAACCCCGCTCGGCGCCGCTGGCCTGATGGCGTTGCCGACTCGTTTGTAGGCCGATCGATCGAAAGAGGTCCTCGCAAAGGGACTCGACTCGTCCGCGCAAATCAGGCCGAGGCGGGTCGGAGACGGCCCGTGCCAAGATCGCCAGCGCTGTGTCGATAGCGGCATCAGCACCCCGTTCGGGGGCCGCCTTCAGGGCCGCGTTCGCTTCGACTTCCAGGGCGGTCTCGGAAATCAATCGATGGCGAATGAAGGCGTCATAAACGGCGCGAAGCTGACACATCTGCCAACGCCAGTTGCCCGCGAGACGAGGCGATTTCTTCTCAAGACCTCCCCAAAGGGCCAACGTGGCGTCCACTCCGCCATTGTCACTCAGCGAACCGTGCCAGTTTCGTTCCAGGGCCAAAATGCCGTCGGCCGCTTCGTCGGCGACTTCCGCGCCGAAGAAGAAGCGGGCGTATTCGATAAGTATGTCTCGAACCGGTGTCCGCGAGTCCCACGCCAGCGCGTTCCAAACGACCTTGTTCACGTCGTCGTGGACGCCGTCGGAGTACGAGAGGAAACCGGCCGTGAGAGGGGCCAGGGCGTTGTGGATTTCGGCGAACTGCACGGGCCGCGGATTGATTGCTTCGCGACCAAGCGTGAAGGCAAGCGCCGGGTCCCACCAGGGTACCGGGAACTGCGCCCGGACGTTGTGGGTGATGTCGGGATAATGGCGGATCGGGTACTTCGGTGAGAGGCGACGCCGCGTCGCTTCAATCGAGGGGCTGCTCGGTCCGCAGACGATGCCGCCGAACCAATCGGGCCGCTTCTCGTCAAGGTAACGATAGACCACTTCGGCCCGTTCGCCGCGAAAGCCCTGCAAAGAGAGCCAGACCTTGGCCCGGGGATGATGCGCGAGGAGTCGCCGGGCGAGGTCCTCCAAGAAGGACAAGACCAGTTCGGGAGGATTGTCGCCGGGGTCGCCGCCAGGGACGAAGACGGCGTCGAGACGCGGGCAGGCGCGATACAGTCCGTCGTGTTCTCGAAGGGCCTCCTCCCGTTTCTCCCGGTCGTTCAGATCAAAGTCAGCGGGTGTCCAGAGCCAGTAGTCTTGAGCGTAGCGCTGACAAATTTCACTCATCCGCACATTCATTTCAGAACGAGGTACTCGCATGAGCGGCCCCGGGCTGGTGTCTTGAAACGGGATGTTCTCCACGCAATTCGAGCCGAAGAGCGCGAGTTCGCGGACGTACTGGTCGAACTGCTTCACGTCCCAGGCGTCCCACGAGTTCGCCCGGTTGCGATAGCCGAGTTGATGCCCGCGCATGGCAATCGCCGGACGCTGTGCGCCGTCGTGTGAAGTGTCGTAGAGCGCGTGCTCGGGCGCACACCAGATCCGCATCAGATACTCGATCGAAAAGGCCGCGATCGCGAGATATTCGACGCCGAGGAAAATCGGTTTGTTCATGAAGTTATCCTTTGTCATTCGCGTTTGATTATTCGAGTCTTCAACATTTGAACGCGACTCGAACCTTCCGCCTTCCAGCGAAGATCACCTGGTTCATTCGGAGGTTCCGACGACGTCGTACGAGACGCGGCAGGGGAACGTGTCGAACGCGCCGCCGTTCTCGCCGCGGAGCGCGGAGCAGTTCGATCCGCTCGACGAGTAGAGGTCCTCGGTGAGCGTGCCCTCGACTTCGTAGACGGTCGCCTCGGTGACGCCCGCGTCTCCCGTGCCTGCGTCCACCGGCGCGCTCGGCGCGGGCGTCACGGTGAGCGTGAGCTTCGTTCGGCGTTCGATGCTGCAGATCGTCGCGCCCGTCGCGTCCGTGATCGCGACCGTCGTGGCGGTCGTGGTGAACGAGTAGACGCCCTTCTCCGTCGAGCTGCCGTCCAGGAGATCCGAGGCGTCGGTCCAGCGGAACGCCGCGTCGTCGCCGGCGTAACCGTAGAGGTTCGCGGTCTCGTCGAAGCTCTCGTCCGCGTCGAAGCCGCCGACGCCGCAGGTGTTCGAGTCGAGCGTGCCGAAGAGCTCGAGCGTCGCCACGAAGGGCGGCGTGTCGCCGGCGCAGGAGGCGATGGCGAGCGCGGTGGTG
>CALLYK010000299.1 GCA_937858365.1 uncultured Isosphaeraceae bacterium
CGTAAGCCCCTGGACCACGCGAACCGCCTCATTCTCCCCGACCCCCGAAGGGGCGACCGTCTGTCGCCAGAGTTGAGCGCGGCGAACCCCTGGATTCGAGCGATTGGGTTTCCTTCCTGGGTGTCCCGCATGTTCCGGGGCCGTCGGCCCTCCTGGGCCTGACGACCCCGGGCCTTGCCGCCCCCCACGCTCAGGTTGGGGTGGGACCGGGGGCCCCCTCGGCGCTACATGAGAGAAAATCGCTCGAGATTGCTCAGCCTCGTTCCCGGCCGGATCCTCTGCGTGCCTGCGGACCTCGGTCTCCACCGGACGCCGAGCGATGGGGAAGCTCAGAAGGCACGGGCCCCAAAGTGAAGTCCAACGAGGGTCTCTCGAGCGATGCAAATCGTGTCGCGCGACCGAGATTGGTTCGTCTCGCGAACGTCCCTCGGTCTGCGTGGGTCGTTCTGGTAGATTGGCGTTTTCTTTTTCCGCTCGGGCCGCCGCGATGGTCGCCCGCGCGGACAGCCGCCCATCCGGAGGTCTTGCCGTGCGCTGGTCGCAGATGCTCATCCCCACCCTCAAGGAAAGCCCCTCCGACGCCGTTGCCCCCAGCCATGTTTTGCTTTTGCGGGCCGGGATGGTAAGGCCCCTCGGCGCGGGGGCCTATACGTACATGCCCCTCGGTTTGCGGGTCTTGCAGAAGGCCGCGCGCGTCGTGCGCGAGGAGATGGACCGCGCCGGCGCCGTCGAGATGCTCATGCCCACGATCCATCCGATCGAACTCTGGGACGAGACAGGCCGATCGACCACGATGCGCGACGTCTTGATGCGCTTCAAGATCAGCGGCGACAAAGAGGTGACCCTCGGCCCCACCCACGAGGAGCCGATCACCGACATGGCCCGCGACGTCCTCCGTTCTTACAAGCAACTTCCCATCACCCTCTATCAAATCCAGACAAAGTTCCGTGATGAGCCCAGGCCGCGCTTCGGCATCGTCCGCACGCGCGAGTTCCTCATGAAGGACGCCTACAGCTTCGACGCCGACATCCACCAACTCAACGCCAGTTACGACGCCATGTACGAGGCCTATTGCCGCATCTTCGACCGCTGCGGCCTCAATTACGTGGCCGTGGAGGCCGAAAGCGGCCCCATCGGCGGCGACGCCTCGCACGAATTCATGGTGCCGGCCGCGATCGGTGAAGACGTCGTCATTCACTGCCGAGCCTGCAATTACGCGGCCAATCGCGAACGGGCCGAGATCGGCGGGACCGTCGCCCCGAACGTGCCCGACCCGGCCGCGCCCGCCTATCAAAAGGTGGACACCCCCAACCAACGCACGATTGATGAAATCTGCGCATTCTTAAATGTTAGTGCAAACGAGACCGTCAAGACGCTTGTCTATCTGGCCGACGGCAAGGCCGTGGCCGCGCTCATTCGTGGCGACCACGAGGCCAACGAGGCCAAGGTGCGCCGGGCCTTCAGCGCCTCGTCGCTGGTGGCGGCCGACGCCGACGCGATCGTTAAGCAAACCGGGGCCCCGATGGGCTTTCTTGGTCCGGTCGGCTGCAAGGTGCCGGTCGCGATCGATCGCGACGTGGCCGCGATGGCCTCGTGCGTTGTCGGCGGCAATGAGTTGGACGTGCATCTCAGGGGGGTCGTGCCGGGCCGTGACTTCCCGCTCGATCGCGTGCTCGACCTGCGCAACGCGGCGGGCGGCGATCCGTGTCCGCGATGCGGTCAAACACTGGTGGAGAGTCAGGGGATCGAGATCGGCCACGTCTTCAAGTTGGGCACGAAGTACTCGAAGGCGATGGGGGCGAATTACCTGGATGAGAAGGGGCAAACGCACCCGATCATCATGGGCTGCTACGGCATCGGCATCAACCGGATCATCGCTTCGGCGGTGGAGTCGGGACACGATGCCGACGGGATCGTCTGGCCGATCGGTCTGGCCCCGTTCGAGGCGATCGTGGTGCCCCTGGCCGTGAACAAGGCCGACGTGATGGCCAAGGCCGAAGAGGTGGCCGCCGCCCTTGAAGCGGCCGGCGCCGACGTCCTCATCGACGACCGAGACCAGCGTCCTGGTTTCAAGTTCAAAGACGCCGATTTGATCGGTGTCCCCCTGCGCATCGTCATCGGCGAAAAGGGCCTGAAAGAAGGCAAACTCGAAATGAAGTGGCGGGCGTCGAAAGAGGTGAAGCACGTTGGCTCGGCGGAAGAGGTCGTCGCCGAATGGCGAGTGGCCCGAGAAGCGCTGGCAAATCGCTGCGCCGACCGGGTGACGGAGCGGGCCCAGGCCAAGAGGAGGTGACGCCCACCATGCGCATTTCGATGGAGCGAATGGGCTGGCCCTTTCTCTTCCTGATGACGGCCTTCACGATCTTGGGGCCGCTGCTGCTCCATCAGGTCCTGGGCGAGGGCGAACGCGACACGTTCCCGCCGGAGGGACCGTGGGAATGGTGGGTCTCGGCCGGCGTGATCGGCGGGGGCGTGGTCGTTTACGTGTCCTGCCTGGTCCTCGCCTTCACACTTCCCAAAAAATGATGCGATCGAATCAGTCGATCTTGATCACCGAGCGATGAAAGCGCGTGACGATGTTGGGGTCGGGGATCACCGATACGCGGGCCTTGTCTTTCCCTTCGTATTCGAGGATCGACAGGACGTGCCGGATGCTCTCCAACCGCGCCCTGCGTTTGTTGTTGGCCTTGACGATGATCCAGGGGCTGAAGCTCGTGTGCGTCCGGCTGAACATCACTTCCTTGTAACGCGTGTAGTCGTCCCAGAGACGCTGGGCCAGACCGTCGAGCGGGCTGAGCTTCCATTGCTTGAGCGGGTTTCGCGACCGCGAATCGAACCGCGCCGCTTGCACTTCCTTGGAGATGGAGAACCAGAACTTCACCAGTTGAATGCCGTCTTCAACGAGCATGTGTTCAAATTCCGGTACTTGACGCATGAACCTTTCATAATCAAGCTGAGTGCAGAACCCGTTCACGGGTTCGACGACCGCGCGGTTGTACCAGCTTCGATCGAAGAAGACGATTTCTCCCTTGTTGGGGAGTTGTCGCATGTAGCGCTGGAAGTACCATTGGCCCCCTTCCTCCTCGGTCGGCTTGGGGAGCGCGACGACGCGCATGGCCCTGGGGTTGAGGTGCTCGATGAACCGGCGGATCGTGCCTCCCTTGCCGGCCGCGTCGCGCCCTTCGAAGATGATGGCCAAACGCTTGCCGGTCTCCTGCACCCAGCGCTGTACCTTCACCAGCTCGACTTGCAATGACTCCAATTCATATTCATAGCTAATAGCATTCTTGATCTTGCCGACATCGACATTTTTGGTCCGAAGGAGCTGGATGAGTTCGCGCGAGGAGTGCAGGTCGGAGAGTTCGTCGTGGGTGAGGACCGGTTCGGGATAGGGATAGGGGGAGGGGGGCGCCGAGCGCAGGGCCTCTTCCAGGGCGGC
>CALLYK010000300.1 GCA_937858365.1 uncultured Isosphaeraceae bacterium
TCAGGTCAGGTCACTCTTGCTCTCACTCGGCATTGTGAAACAATGATCGGCCTTGAAGGAAACACTCGGGAGTTGTTGCGACGGCTCAGGGACAGCCTCATGAACGGTGGGTGGGACGACTATCGCCGGAAGCAAGTCCGGTCGTTGGCCGAGACCGTCCTCAGATACCTCGGCGAGGCCGAGGTCGTCTCCCCAACCGACGTCGGTCGGATTTCGGGCGAACTTGACGAAGCGGGCCTGCATACCGTCGCACTTCCTCTCCTGACCTTCGACGACGAGAATGAGGTCGGTGATGAAGACAGAGAGAGCGCGGAAGACGAAGTATCTGGTTGAGACCTCCGCAGTGCGGGCCGCGATCGGCTCGTCCACGCGGGCCCATCAAGAAGCCTTCGCGAAGCTAAGCGGCGACGGAACGCTTTTTTCCTCCGTTTACATCAGGATGGAATTCATGCGCCGTTGGGTGTGCGACACGATCCGCGCCGCCCTCGTCGTGGACCAATGCGGCAGCGTCAAGGAGGCCCTGGTCCATTTGGAACAGGACTTCCGCCCCAGGACCGTGAAAACCTACCTGGCGGCGTTGTCCGAGCACCTCAACCAACATGGAAGCGTTGAGAATACGCGAGCGGCCGCCGAGGAGATCGCCAGGACCGCGACGCACTGGTTGCGCAAGTTCGACAGGGTCTTCGAGGCCAGGATCGGCAACGCTTGCAAGTGCCGGATTTAAGGGAGAAATGTCCATCTATATTATAACACATTATTGGATAATCTGCAGAATTTCTATATAGAATTTTATAAACCGATCATGGATTGTGAGGTCAACGCCTTCCTCCGCCTTGAGAGGGACCGCTCCGACTCGTCCAAGCTCCTGGCGGACCCGAAGTGCGCGACGCTGAAATCGATCGCGAAACTCTCCGAGTTCAAGAAAGCCGGCAAGTGGATCACATGCCGTGAGTGCGCCCGGATCGGCGATGTGATCATCGCCTTAGAGCAACCGAGCTCATGGTGTCTCGTGCATGTGGACGGGGACTTCCACCATCTCTGTCATGCGCTTGGGCGAAGGCACAAGCAGTTGCCCTCCGTCATCGCGGCCGACAAGAAAGCGGGGATTAAGCATCCATAGAACATGTTCCCCTCCATTCGGAAGGGGCCGCTCAATCTCTCGCCTCCTCCTGACCGGACGAGGTCGTAAAGTGGCGTTCGGCGAACTTGAGGAACGTCGGCCAGTTCGGGCCGGTGGTGTGACCTCCCTTGTGTTGGCGGAAGGTCAGGTCGCCTTCCATCAGGCCTGTTTCCACCGGCGGGAACTCGGTCGTCCCCAGGTCCTTCTTGCCCAGCAGACGGAAGACCGGTCCCGCCGCCACCGCCGCCTGGAAACTCCCTCGCTGGTCCACCCATTGACCTTCCGCGCCGGGCCCTTCCGAGGCCCCGTAACTGATGAACGTCGGCCTCGGGGCGCAGAGCGCGATCAATTCGTGCGCGTCCACGGGCAGGTCGTCCGGCGTCAACGGGCCCGCGTATTTCAGGAAGTTCCCGGCCATCCAGTGGTATTCGCCGCTCCCCGCCAGGTTCTCCACGAGCTCGCCGAAGTGGCGCCGCAGGAGCTTCGCGCCTCCCGCCCCCGATGAGCCGATGAAACCGATCGCGAAGCGCTGGTCGTAGGCCATCGCCACCAGCGCGGCCTTGCCGTATCGCGACAGGCCCTCAATGCCCACCTTCTTCGCGTCCACGACCTTGTCGGTCTCGAAGTAGTCGAGCGCGCGGCTCGCCCCCCAGGCCCAGGCCCGCAGCGCTCCCCAGTCGTCGGGTCGGCGCGGTTGACCCTTGTTGCAGAGGCCGATGATCCCTTCGTTTAGCCCGGCGCCGTTGTCGGCCTGGATGCTGTTGGGCACGAGGACCGCGAACCCCCAGCCCGTCGCGAGCACCTGCTCTCGCCACGATGGCCCGGCAGGCCCCGGCCCCGCGAACTTCGCCTTGGGCGAGGCGGGCGCGCCGGCCGGTCGCGGACCGAACGCGAAGCCGAACTCCATCATCACCGGCACGGCACCCTTGGCGTCGGCCGGCGTCGTGAGCGTCAGTTGAATCTCCACCTTGATCGACGGACATGTTGAATTGTCCACATGACCCGTCAGACGCTTCGTGATGACCGGGAACTCGCCGACCTTCTCCTCGGACTTGGAAAGGACCTCCCATTCGACTTTCGGCGTTTCCTTGGGGACCCGGCCGTAAATCTCCCGGTCGAAGTCCTCGACGATCTCGGGGCGTCGGCGCGTCCACCACAGTTCCGGAGTGGTCACGGGGGTGCCGTCTTTCATCTGAAGCGGGTCGGGGAGCTTCAAGTCGCCGCACACCTTGGATTCGTCGTAATTGACCGCGTTGGGGGCCTCAAGATTGCGCGGGTCGGCGCCAGGACGGAGCTTCTCGATCTTGAGGGCGTCCATCATCCGCTTGTGGTCTTCCCGGGCCGTCATCTTGGCGGGAGCGGCTTGGTCCGAAGGCGCCCGGTCTTGACCCCGGGCCGAGAAGCCGAGGGCGAATGAACAGGCCAACGCGAAAACGGAGAGGGGGCGAGGCATGGCGGAGGTCCCCGGGGTCGATCGAAGCTCGGCGTGGACATCGCGGAGCGAAGCCGTGAAGGGAAAGCGCGACGCTCCTGATCTTCTCAAGAGGCGTCGCGCACAGTGAACCGGGCCGGGCCTTTCTTCGCAAGGACCCGAGACAGGTGAAAACGCGAGAGACGCCCCTCTGTCGGGAAGGGTGCGTCTTGCGACGCACCCAATGTACTTCGAAGCACTCACCACCTTGAGTCCAGGTCCTATGCTCGACGAGAGGGGCCATTTCCGGAAGGAGAGAAGGATGATGGGGAGGGTCGGGCCGGTCTCAGGTGCGGCGGGTCTCGTCGTCTTTCTGATCGTGCTCGCCGTAGGAAACCTCATGGTCGCGGTGCATGAGACGTTCGAATCGATCGGCGGTTCGCAAACCTGGAATTGTGCCGACTGCGGTGCCGCTCTGATCCACGAGCCAACCCACCTGGCCGCGCCAGTGAGGCTGGTGCGGGAAACGGACGACGAACCGCGACCCCATCGTTGGGTGTTCGACGAGTGCCGGCCCGTGCGTCTCACCCTGTGGGATCCGTTTCACTGGCTGGCGATCTTCCGCAAGGGGTATGCGCTGCATGGGTCGGAACGGGCCCGAGCCGATCTTGATACCCGGGCCGACGGCTTAATCCGCGAGTGCGGATTGAGGAGCCCGGTCCGTTCGACAGGAAGTCAGGGGACACACGGCCCGATGATGGGGCCGGGGTGATTCCGGAACGACATCACACCGGCTATTTATATATATCTTTATATCACGAATTTTATAATGTTGTAAATTAATGTAGTCTTTATGCACACAAATCAGTGCAACCCGTCGACGCGAAGTCGGTGGCCCCGCTCTTGCCTTCCCGCGGAAGAGTCCAGCCAATCCCTCGCGCGGGAAAAACCCCCGGAGACCCGCTTGACGGTCTTCGCGCCAGGGTATACTATACATACGTCACCTGACTACGGCGAAGACCAGGGTTCCGCAGGCCGGTGAGGGGCCCGATTTTCGGGCGGGTCCGACTTCGCGGGGGCCTATCGTTTGCGGACCGGTCCGACGACCTCGATCCGGATCGGGACCCCGTCGATCGTTTCGGGGAGTTCGGCGCTGGGGTTGGGGGTTTGGCCGAGGTCCACCTTCACTCCGTACCTCGTGCCGATCCGGGTGATCCCCACGCCGACGACGTCCGCTTGCTTCGCGAACAGTTTCTTGGCCCGTTCCTTGGCGTCGCGGGCTTCTTGCAGGCCGGATGCTTCCGTCGCCATCGCCTTCGTCTCCCGCCGCGTCGACTGACTGGAGCTCCGTTTCGTTTCATCACGAACCGAATCGAAGCGCTCGGTCACTCACCATTCCTACTATACGGCGGGTAGGCTCGCCGTGGCCACCCTTGGTGCGGCGTTTCGCAGATCGTGGCGGTTCCTACCTCGGTCCTCAGCCGATGTGGAGGTCCACCTTGAGCTTGTCCAGGACGGCGTGGAGCGGTGTGACGTAGGTGAGTCCCTGGCCGTTGTGGCCGCCGATGTCGCCGCCGGCGAAGAGTTGGGCGACCGCGAGCCGCCGGCCGTCGACGATCAGGGAGCCGCTGTCTCCCCCCTGGCTGAAGGGGCCGGAGCCGGTCCCTTCGATTTCCATCTGGTTGTCGAACCGGAGCGTCCCCAGGTCGTATTGCACCATCAGGTTGTCCAGTTCAAAGGCGGTGACGGTGCCCTTGGTGAGGCCCGTGGTGCGGCCGACCTTGCGGAGTTCCTCTCCCTCGTCGACGAAGTCAGGGCCGAGGCCGGCGAGGTCGCCGATGCCGACGAGCGCCTTCGGGTCGAAGTCGGTCCCGACGTCGATGGTGGCGACGGCGCAATCGACGAGGTTCGCGCCGATCTTCTTGAGCCTGACGAAGCGGGCGAGCGAGCCTACCTTGTCGGCCGGGTTCGCGCCGCCGTCAAAGACGCCCGGCTGGAGGATGGCGTCACCCTTCTTGCCGCGGTTCTCATCGGCGAGCACGTGATTATTGGAAAGGACGTAGACGGTGCCATCCTTGCGGTCGCGGACGAAGCCGCCGAGGGTGCCGGCGGTGATCTTGAAGTGGCCGATCGAGATGCCGATCTTCATGGGCCGGGTCCGCCGCTGTCGCGATGGGGGGGCCACCGCTCGCTTGACCACCGAGCCGATGTAGCGGACATCGACTTCGCCCTTGGCCTTCTTGCGGATCGACTCGACGTGGCCGCTTTTCTCCAGGGCCCTTTTTTGCAAGCGGACGGCCAGGACATAATCTCCTTTGGCCCGGCGGCCCACCCCCAACGCAATGCTTGGCGGCTTCGCAGCAAGACCGGAAACCGGCCCGGCCCGTAACCCTGCCGACCGAATCACGTGAGAACTCGACAGCGGGACCACCACCGACTCAATGAGACCCGCTTTCAACTCGCGCACCGAGTCCAGCTTCATCGGGGGCGCTCTCGGGACCATCGGGAAACAACCGCGGCCACAAAGGACCGCCGGACCGCTTGCGTACTTCTCTCGTCCACGAACCCGAACACACGAAGGTCACGGTCCATGGCCTCCGGAATGTCCGGGAAGGCATGGGGAATTCGCAAGGCCCTCGATCCACCAGGCCCTTCGATCTTTCCAAACACCCCGAAAAGCGGTCTCGAGACCCGGGTCCATACTCTTGATTGAAAGTCCGGCGCCGATCTGAGAATCGGCGCCGGTCTTCCGATCATGTCCCACTCGACCGATCAGGAGCAGCCCATGCTGTTGCCGCAGTTGAAACAGCGATAGCAGGTGCCGCAACGGACCGTCAAGGCGCCGCAGTTGTCGCAAGCCGGGGCGTCGGATTGGAAGTGGGCGAACTGCTCTTGCTGGCTGTGCATGGTCTCCAGGGGAGGAGGGACCATGGGCGCCGGCCGGACGAGCGGATCAGCCTGGTCGAGTTCGACCGACGTCGCCTTGCGATGGCCATTGACTTTCACCGTCGGCGCCTGGGACTGTTCGTCGGCGATGTCCGCTTCGCGGTTGGGGGAGTTGGCTTCGCGGTAGCCTGGCAAG
>CALLYK010000301.1 GCA_937858365.1 uncultured Isosphaeraceae bacterium
ACCTGACGTCACTGTCTTAGAGGGGAGATCCCATGGCTGATCCGCAGATCCATGCCCGAGCCATTCACCGCGAGGCGTGTTTCGTCGCGCCGAGCCCGGAACTGGCCGAGCGTTGGAAGGCCGACCTCGCCGAGTATGACGTGCTGCTCAACTATCCCCGAAGCGAGTCCGTGCGCTTGGAAATTGTCCGTCCTCAAAAACACTCCTTGAAGGTAACGGAGGACCCCTGGCCGGCCGACAAAGACTCCGCGAGCCCGGCTGCTTTCCCCGCGTTTCACGGCTACGGAGTGTCGGGCGACGCGACCGGACAGGTCGTCTATGCGAACTACGGTCGGCCGGAAGACCTCGACACGCTTGAACGCATCGGTGTGGACGTTCGAGGGAAGATTGTCCTGACCCGCTATGGCGAGATCTTTCGCGGCCTCAAGGTGCGCAACGCCCAGAAGCGCGGCGCCGCCGGCGTCTTGATCTACTCCGACCCCGCCGATGACGGCTTCGCGCGCGGTGATGTTTATCCGTTCGGTCCCTTCCGACCCGCCTCGGCCATCCAGCGCGGCAGTGTCCAGTTCCTCTCGCTCGGCCCTGGTGACCCAACCACTCCCGGGACCCCCTCCATAAAGGGGGCCAATCGCCTCCCTCACGACGCTCGCGAAGGTCTGCCGCTGCTCGACGTCGCCGCACTGGAGCAGAAGACCGGACAGAAGCGCGATGAGGTCTTCGCCACGATCCCCTCGCTGCCCATCAGTTATGAATCGGCCAAGCCGATCCTCGAAATGCTGGGGGGACCGAACGTGCCCGCGGGCTGGCAGGGGGCGCTCCCCTTCGCGTACCACATTGGACCTGGACCAGCCGAGGTCCATTTTGCGATCGAGATGGATTACCAGGTCCGACCGATCTGGAACGTAATCGCCACCCTCACCGGCTCGGTTGAGCCCGATCGCTGGGTCATGATCGGCAACCATCGCGACGCATGGACCTACGGTGCCGTGGACCCATCCAGCGGCACCGCCGCGACCCTCGAAGCGTGTCGCGCTCTGGGAGAAGCCTACAAAAGTGGTTGGAGGCCCAGGCGCACGCTCCTTTACGCGAGTTGGGACGCAGAGGAATACGGTCTGGTCGGCTCGACCGAATGGGCCGAGCACCATGCACGCGACATCCAGGAAAAAGCCGTCCTGATGCTCAACGTGGACGTGGCCGTTGGCGGGACCGAACTTGACGCGGGCGGCGTCCCCTCGTTACGCGACTTCTTCCTGCAAGCGGCCGACGCGGTGATCGACCCCCGTTCGGGAAAAACGCTGAAGGCCCAATGGATGGCCGCTCAACGCTCGAAATGGGCAAACGTCCCTATCGAACTGGACGCCAGCTTTTGGGACCATCGAAAGCCGAACGCGGCCCCCGAACCACAAGGCACCAACCTACCGAACGGCCACCATCGCCCCCAACTCGACCCCCTCGGCTCGGGCTCCGACTACACCGTCTTCGTGGACCATCTTGGCGTCCCCGCCCTGGATGTCGGTTTCAAGGGGCGATATGGCGTTTATCATTCGATTTATGATAATTTCTACTGGATGGAGAAGTTCGGCGACCCCGAGTTCCTCACACATGCGACGGCCGCGAAGCTCTACGCGCTCGTTGCGATGCGGGCCGCGTCGGCCGATGTGGTCCCCTTGCGATTCACCCCCTACGGCTGGGCCCTTCAAGACTATCTGGACGACCTGCGCCGGATGGTCATTCGCAAGGCCCGAGCCGTTGAAGGGCGCGAACCCCTGGAATTGCGGGAGTTGGGCCGGCTCGTGGAGGCCGTTAGAGAGTTTCAACGGGAAGCGGCCGTCTTGGACAAGAGAACGGAGGAGATGAGCGCGCGGGATGGAATCTCAGTCGGCGTGCTGGCGCGATACAACGATGGCCTAAAGCGCATCGAGAGGGCCTTCCTTCTGCCCGATGGCCTGCCCGGACGCCCCTGGTTCAAGCACGCCATATTTGCCCCCGGCCTGACGACCGGCTACGCTTGCTGGCCACTGCCCGGGGTCCGACAGGCGATCCAGTCAGACGACCGAGAGATGCTCAGCACACAAGTCTCATTGGTGATCGAGCGACTGACGGCGGCGGCCTCGGCGATGAAGGGGGTCGGTGAACCGTGAGGTCTTCCATCCAGGGATATCACCACAAAGGCATGTAGAAAAAACTAAAGGACAAGAGGATTATTTGACGTTGACGACGAGGCCCCCCGGTGCGACATTGCGGGGCCTTCCCCGGAGATTCACGGGCCGATGACCGACCACGAAACGATGAACGTGAAGCTGCCCCGGGTCCTCGGGTGGAGCGAGGCCCTAAGCATCATCGTCGGTTCGACGATCGGTTCGGGCATCTTCATCGTGGCCGCGCGTGTGGCAAACAACGTCCCGTCGGTGGGAGGGATCGCGACGGCGTGGGTGATCGGCGGCCTCTTCAGCTTGGCCGGCGCGCTCACTCTGGCCGAACTCAGCGCCATGTTTCCCCACGCGGGCGGTCCTTACCTTTACCTGCGGGCCGCCTACGGCAACCTGCCCGCTTTCCTGTTCGTTTGGACCGAGTTCCTCGTCATCCGCGCCGGGTCGGTGGCGACCTTGGCCGCGGCGTGCGCGCTCTACGCGACCCAACTGCTCCCCGCGCCCGATGGTCTCGACCCACGTCTCTGGCAGACGCTCTTCGCGGTCGGGGCGATGGTGCTCGTCACGGTGATCAACGTGATCGGCACGCGCGTTGGTGGGCAGGTGCAAGTCGCGGGCACAGTGCTGAAGGTGGGCGCGCTGGGGGCGATGATCGTCGTGCCCTTCCTCATGCGTGAGACCCACCTGGCGAACTGGTGGTCGGTCGGGAAGGGGGGAGAAAGCGCGTCAGTCACAGTCGAGGGCTTCATGGCCGCGATGATCAGCATCCTTTGGGCTTACGATGGCTGGGTGAACGGCGCCGCGCTCGCTGAAGAGATCCGCGACCCGGGTCGTAACATTCCTCGCGCCCTCATGTTGGGCATGGCCATATTGATCAGCCTGTATGTGTGCATGAGCATGGTTTACCATTTGGTCCTGCCCATGGACGTGGTGCAATCGGCGTCGACGGAAGGGGGCTCGCCCAAGGTAGTGGCCGCGCTCTTCTGTCAAAAGCTGTTTGGGACGCCTGGTCTGGTGGCGATTTCAATGACGGTGATGTTATCGACCTTGATCTCGCTCAACGGCAATTCGATGTCGGGCCCGAGGGCCTACTTCGCGATGGCGCGCGACGGCCTTTTTCCGGTTTGGCTTTGCCGGGTACATCCCAGGTTCCAGACGCCGGCCAATTCGATCATCGCACAGAACGGCTGGGCGATCCTGCTGACACTCGCGGGGACGGCCTGGACAATGCTCAAGCCGGCGGCATCGGGCGGGGAAGCACCGAAGCCCCTTTACGACGTCTTGTATTCTTACGTGATCTTCGGAGGTACGGTCTTCTACACGTTGGCGATCGCAAGCGTGTTCGTGCTTCGGAAAACCCAGCCCGATCGTGACCGCCCGTACAAAACATGGGGCTTCCCGGTAACGCCCTCGCTCTACGTGATGGCCTCGTTGTTCCTAATGTTCAACATGCTGGCCGGGGAACACAGTCGTATGGAATCGCTAGTGGGGCTAGGGATCATCCTCCTCGGCCTGCCGGTCTATCAAATCTACCGAACAAGAAAAACAAGCCCACTCAAAGCCGAATTCGAATAAGTCATGAAATACCAATGGCCAATAACCAATGACCAATAACAGGGAGGTGAAGGATGTTCGCCACGCTCGCATTGGCCACCCTGCTTTCGGCCGACCCGATCACTCCGTCGCAACTGGCAGAGGCCTTGTTCGTACCGCCTCGGGGCGAGTCCGCGCGGAAGCTCGCCGACCGCATTCGCGCCAATTTCCCCAAGGACAAAGACCTCAAGGAAGGTCGACACTGGGTTGAAGGGGAAATGGTCGCATTCACCATCGAAGTGGAGGGGGACCCGACACCTCGACTAGGCGGCATGCTCGACCATGGACGCGGCCTGGACCTGATCAAGATCGGCGAGACGGGGCTCTGGGCTCGCGCTGAGGCCATCCCGACCGACACCAAGTTCGCCTATCACTTTCAAGTCGGCGAGAAGCGTCTCGGCGCCAAGACGGTCGAGATGCCCGATTGGTCGTACCCGCCGGAGTCCTCCGAACGGCCCGACCGGAAGTATGGACAATACCGGCCGCTCAAGGTCCGAAGTGAGGTATTCAAGAACGACCGGACCGGCTGGGTGTACGTTCCGGCCGCGTACAAAGACGACGGCCCACCCGCCGGGCTCATGGTCTTTCAGGACGGCGACGCCTACAAGGGCGAGCGCGTCGGCACCGTGGTGGACAACTTGATCGCGGAAGGGACCATGCCGGTCACGATCCTGGTGCTCCTCAATCCAGGCGTCAACGCCGACGGCAAGTCGAACCGGAGTTTCGAGTACGACTCCCTGGGAGACCGCTTCGCCGCCTTCCTGGAGACCGAGGTCCTGCCCGAAATCGCCAAGGAATACAAGCTCAGCGACGACCCGAAAGCGCGCGCGATCGGCGGCGCCTCCTCGGGCGGCATCTGCGCGTTCAACGTCGCTTGGGAGCGTCCGGGGCTTTTCGGCAAGGTTTGTAGCCACATCGGCAGCTTCACCAACATCCGAGGCGGCGATGTCTTCCCGAAATTGGTCCGCGAGTCGGACGCCAAGCCGATCAAGGTCCTTCTTTATGACGGGACGAGTGACTTGATCAACCAATACGGCGATTGGTGGCAAGCGAACGAAGCGATGTTCGCGGCACTGGCGAGTAAAGGGTACGACGTTCAATTCCTCAAGGACAGGGGCTTTCACGCCTACTGGTCGTCCGGCCGCCAACTCGCTCCTTCCCTGCGTTGGCTTTGGGCCGACGAGAAATCGAAACCCTAGGGGAGGGCCAAGTCAAGTTCGCACGTGACCGTCGCCGTAAACGATCCACTTCGTGCTGGTCAACTCGCGGAGCCCGCAAGGGCCCCGCGCGTGGACCTTGTCCGTGCTGATGCCGATCTCGGCACCCAGACCGAGCTGACCGCCGTCGTGAAAGCGCGTCGCGGCGTTCACCATCACGGCGGCGCTGTCCACCTCGGCGACGAACCGCCGGGCCGCGTTGAGGTCGGCCGTCACGATCGCCTCGGTGTGTCCCGACCCGTGCTTGTTGATGTGCTCGATCGCCGAAGTAAGTGAGTCCACGACCCCCACCGCCAGCACCTTGTCGAGAAACTCGGTGTCCCAATCCGTCGTTGAAACGGGCACCATCCCCGGTGCGAGCGCCCGGCTCGCATCGTCGCCGCGCAACTCGACCCCTTCGCTTTGAAGGGCCTTCGCCAGTTCAGGCAGCAGCGTCGGGGCGATGGCGCGGTGGACCAGGAGCGTCTCGGCCGCGTTGCAGACCCCCGGGCGTTGCACCTTCGAGTTCAAGACGATCGCCGTCGCCTTGTCCCGATCCGCCGACGCATCGACATAGACGTGACAATTGCCTTGATAATGCTTGAGCACGGGCATCTTGGCCTCGGCAACGACCCGGCGAATGAGTGATTCGCCCCCGCGTGGGATGACAAGGTCGATGCGGTCGGACATCTCCAAGAAGCGGCCAACGGCCCGGCGGTCGGTCGTGCCCACAAGCTGGACGGCGTCGCGCGGCAAGTCGCAGAGGGGCAGGTTTTCTTGGAGCACGCGATGCAAGGCTAGGTTCGAGTGAAGGGCCTCCTTGCCGCCGCGAAGGACCACCGCGTTGCCGCTTTTCACGCAGAGCGCGGCCGCGTCGGCCGTGACGTTGGGGCGGCTCTCGTACAAGAAGAAGATCACGCCCAGGGGGACGCGAACCTGGGTCACGTCGAGGCCGTTGGGCCTGAGGCTCGACGTGACGACCTCGCCGATTGGGTCGGGCAGAGAGGCAACTTCAACCAACGCCCGGGCGACCTCCTCAATGCGCTTCGGGTCCAAGGTCAAGCGGTCGATCGCGGCCGAGGAGAGGCCGAAATCGGGCGCCGCGGCGACATCCAGGGCGTTGGCGTCGAGGACCTCGCCGGCCCTCTTGGCGAGGGCGTCGGCTGAGCGTTTCAGCCAGTCGTTCTTGGCGGACCCGCGCGCGATCGCCAGTGCTCGCGAAGCGGCCTTGGCGCGGTCGGCCATGTCCCGGCATATCTTTTCCAGTCCGTCGCTCATGGCACGTCCCAGCCAACCTGGGCCTCCCATACTTTGATCGCGTCGGCCATCGCCCCCACGTCGTGGACGCGGACGACCCGCGCGCCCTTCCTGATCGCCGCGAGCGCCGAGACCACCGACGCCACTGTCAGGTCGCTGGTCTCGCGGCCCGTGATCTTGCTCAGGGTTCCCTTGCGCGACGTGCCGATGAGCAGAGGGCGTCCCAATCCGGCGAAGCGCTCAAGTTCCCACAAGAGTTGCCGATTGTGTTCGCGGGTCTTGCCGAAGCCGATCCCTGGGTCGATCGCGACCCGATCGGCGCGAATACCCGCCGCTTTGGCCTTTTCAAGGCGACCCGCGAGGAAGTCACGGACCTCCGTCACCACGTCTTGATAGTCCGGCGCGATCTGCATCGTTCGCGGCGTGCCTTGCATATGCATGAGTACAACGCCCGCGTCGAACTCGGCGGCCACGCCGGCCATCTCGGGGTCCCCCAGCGCCGAGATGTCGTTCACGATCGCGGCCCCATGTTCCAAACATTCGCGGGCGACAACGGCCTTGTACGTGTCGATGGAAATGGGCCGATCGGTCGACTCGCTCAGGGCCGAAACGACCGGTCGGACGCGACGAAGTTCCTCATCAGCGGCGACGGGCGACGCCCCCGGCCGGCTCGACTCACCGCCGATGTCAATGATGTCGGCCCCTTCCCGCACCAGGTCTAGCCCTCGCTTCACGGCCGCTTCCCAGGTGAAGTTCACGCCGCCGTCGGAGAAGCTGTCGGGCGTAACGTTGAGGACCCCCATGATCCGAGGACGTGCGTCGGACAAGATCGAGCGGCCTCGGGCGATCCATTGCGCTGACATTATGATCGGGTCCGCTTGGCCGTCTCGGGGGGAGTCAAAGGCGTAAGAGAGCAAGATGGGCGAAGGCGCCAAAAGGGTCGGCCCGAAAAAGAAGCCAACAAACCGACCAAGCGCCGACGGGCATGAGGGGCCCAGCGACCCGTTCAAAGATCGTGGCTGAGTCGCGCTGCCTTTCGAAACCGGCGATCAGGACGAGTAGGGTCCCCAGGAGCATCGCCGGGGCCTCCACGAGAAGCGCTCGCGTCGTCCAAAGAAGCAGCATGACCCCGCATTCGCGGCTGGTGGGCCGCGAGTCGGTCAACAGGATAATGTGGACCAGCGCGACCGCCACCAGGGGAAAGAAGGCCACCGAGCATTGATAAGCCCATAAGCGCCGATCGGCCCTGGCCAACATCGGGACCCCGAAGACCAGGAGGAAAGGGAGCCACCACAAGGCGGCCGTCGCGGCCAGCACGGAGAGGACCGTATGGGGCAGGCCCAAGACCAACGCAATCAGGGCCACCCCGATCATGACGCCGCCGATCGTCCAGCGCCGGGGCCGATCCGTGATGACGGTGAAGGGGACGCTCATGAGGACCGCCCGACTGACTCACCAAGGTTCTTCCATCATGTTCACAATATCACGAGCGAGCTTGTCGATCACTCTCTGGTAGCCAGTCGCTTGGGCGGTGTCGCCAAGTTCCGGGTAGAAGAAGGCCGATTCCATTACCTGTGTGACGTTGTCGGTCTTCTTCAAATCGCCCGAGCGGTTGTCGATCCAGCGCACGTTAACGTTCAATTGGGTGCTGAGTTGGCGTGGCAAGTTGTTGGGGTTTTCCAGAATGATGTTCTTGTCCGCGAAGTAGATTTGCCCCGCGAGAGTGGTGTCGGCGTCCTTGGGGTTGCCGACCACCTTGAAGGGGGTCCGCGTCTCGATTTCCTTGATGACGGTTTCGTTGAGCTTGAGCTGCAAGTCTCGCTGGTAAACGTTGGACTGAAACTGGACGAAAACGGTGTGGACATTGGGGTTCACGGGGGGCCTGACGGAATAGCCACACCCAGCGAGAAACAGGGGCAGGACCAAGCCGACCCATCGAGCGCGGTTCATATTGGTCCTCCTCCCGGCGAGATTGGACAAGGGAAGTCCTCGATCGGCGATTCGGCGACGATCAGGGTGTCACCATGCCATTGGGCCCGGCGACTGGGCTACCCTGGGCCCCGCCCGTCAGCGAATTGCCCGTGAACGGGTCGGACGACCCGGGCGGGGTCATGATCTTGCTCATCTGGGCCCGCTTTTCCTTCATGTTGGCCAGGGCCACGAGCTGTTCGTCGGCCCTCTTGGTCCAGGTGCTCTTGGGCCATTGTTTGGTCACCCACTCGAAGTAGTAGCGGGCCCCCGAGACGTTCCCCGCGCGTCGGTAATAATCGGCGATGGTGTAGGTCCGCGCGGCGAGTTCGTCGTCAATCAGGTCGAGGGTGTGGTCAAGTTCGTCGGGCTCATCAGCCGTGCTGGTACGCAGCTCGGGGAAGAAGGACCTGGCCTTTTCGACCGACTTGATGGCCTCTTCCAAGCCGGTCGAGTCATATTTTGGCCCGATGTAACCTTTGATTTTGGAGTCGATGCTTGAGAGCAGGGCCCGTTTCACCAGGGGGCTCTTGGGATGGTCCCGGACGAGTTCGTCGAAGAAGAGCGCCGCCGATTCATAATCACCGTCGCGATAGTGCTGCTCGGCGATCGCCAGCACGGCGTCGTCGGCGAGGGGACCAAGCGGGTCGTGGTGGCGAACGTGCTCGAACGCCCTGAGGGCGAAGCCGTGCGTGTCGATCAAGGGCTTGCCGCCGGTGAAGACGGCCTTGAACGGCAGCTTCTCCTCCGCTTGGGCCTCGGGGTCGGAATCGGCCAACCACATCTTGCCTATGGCGAACTCTCGCTTGACAATCTGGTCGCTGAACTTCGATACCGCATTCATTTTGAAAACTTGTTCATAGCTATCGTGGGCCTTGACGTATCGACCGCGCTGGTACTGGGTCTCGGCCAGAAGGAACTGGGCCTTCTCGCCGATCGGGTGGTCTTTCTTGCGCTTGGCCAGTTTGGCGAAGGCGGCCTCGGCCGCTTCCAGCTTGCCTTCCTGGACCAGCACCTCGGCCGCTTCGAGTTCTTGTTCGGCCTCGGGGTCGGGAGGCGGCGGGGCCAGTGAGGGCCCGTTCTTGTGCGCGGCCAGCATCCCCGAGATCGAGGATGGTTGGGCCGGCTTGAGTAAGCCGCCGGCGGGATTGATCATGCGGGCGAAGAAATTGCGATCGTCGGCCGCCTCTTCGCGCTTGGGCGCGGGAGAGAGCGAGTCGTCGTTGGCCATGCGCCAGCGTGTGAGCGCGTTCCCACCGCAGCCGGTCAGACCTGGCAAGAATGCCAGGGCGCCGATGCTTAGCCAGCGGGTCAACCGAGATTCGGCCATTGGCTCACGTCCCCAAGTACGGCCAGAGGCGGGGTCGTCGCCCCATCAGATGGCCGAGGATCGCGCCCAGGGTACCGCGCGTCGCGGCCAGGGCCCGCGGGTCGAGGTTCGCGTCGCGCCAGGAATTCCCGGGCGAAGCGTGGCGGCGCAGCACATCGAGCGTTTGGCCCGAAAGCGTGGCCACATGGGGTTGTCCCGGCCGGCACGCGGCACAGAGCACCCCCCCGGTTGCCAGTCCAAATGCCACGCGGTCGTTTTCGACCGACACATTCACGTTCGCCCCGCAATGCACGCAGTCCTCCAGGGCCGGCATCAGGCCCAGTTCCCGAAGGCACGCCAATTCGAACCGCATGACGCGCCGGGGACGCAGGAAAGGTTCGTCCAGGTGCCGCAGCGTGATCACCGCGGCATCGAACAACTTCGGGTGCGGATCGTGGGGGTCGGTCAGGGCGTCCAAGAGTTCGGCGACATACTGACCGGCGTAATGAGACCGCAGGTCGCGGCGAAGGGAATCGTACCGCTCGATCAGGACCGCCTCGGTGAGCAAGTCGAGGGAATCGGACGCCCCGTCCTTGCGGAGCACCACGATATCGCAAACGCTCAAGAGGTCAAGCGAGGATTGGAACGGCGACTTGAGCCGACGCGCCCCTTTGGCCAAGGCGACGACCTTCCCAAGGTCTCGGCTGAAGAGTGTGAGGACGCGGCTGGTCTCAAGCACGTCCACCGTGCGGACGACCAGCGCCCGCGTGCGCACAGGAGGCACGGCTCAACCCACCACCCAAAGCCCGATCAGCGGTCCCAGGTTGAAGAGGATTATCCCCAGCTTGTACAGCGAAATGCCGCCCAAGTTGATGGCGTTGAAGGTCGGCTCGGACACCGAGAGGACTCGACTAACAAGCGCGAACAAGGACCGCTTGGCGAACAAGACCAGCCCGGCCCAGATGAGAAGGGCCCCGAAGTTGACGAGGGTGCTCACAAGCAGGACCGATCGGACTTGATCGATGCTCATGGTCGGGGCCCTTTGGTTCGGTTGCCGCTCCGGACTCGTTCGGAGCGAATTCTACGGGTGTGGACCGGTCGCGGACTACGGCTCGGCGAACGGCGAATACCTCGTCTCCACCGCGTGTCGTTACTTGCGATCAGACCCTTTGGGCCGGCTTCTCGATGGTCTCAGGGGCCGGCTCCAGGTCGATCCGCAGGCGGCGGATGGAATGCTCGGCCACTTCCAGGATGGTGAACTCCACGCCGTTGACGCGAAACGTCGCGCCTGGTTCGGGCACTTCGCCCAGTTCGTGGAAGGCGAGACCTCCCACGGTTTGGTAAGCGGAATCGCAAGGCAAGCGCAGGTTGAGACGTGCGTTGAGGTCGTCGAGGAGGAGTGTCCCTTCCAGCTCGTATTGGGTGCCTTCGTCCAGGCGGAGTAGGGGGTCGGTCGGTGTGGGAGCGTCGAACTCGTCGTCGATCGCGCCGACGACTCGTTCCAGGAGGTCCTCCAGTGTGACGAGCCCGGAGACCACGCCGTATTCATCCACGGCGATGGCGATCTGGATGCGCTGCGTTCGAAGTTCTTCGAGCAACTCGGCGGCGTTCTTCGATTCGGGGACGAAGAGGGCCGGTCGGGTGATGGGGCGAACGTCCGCTGGTGGGGGTCCTTCGTCCGCGATGAGTCGGGCCCAAAGGTCCTTCGCGTAAAGAACGCCGATAATGTCGTCGCGGCCCTCGCCGTGGATGAGGATGCGGCTGAGCCCCGTTTCCGCGAACTTTTGGGCGGCTGCGCGGGGGCCGATGTCGGCGGGAAGGCTGACGAAGCCCGAACGCGGGACCATCACCTCGGCCACGTCCATCTGGGCGAACGAGACGACCCGTTCCAGCATCTTCCGCGTGGACTCGGGCAGGGCGACTTCCGTGGGTTCGCCCGGCTCGTCGGAATGAAGGACCTCCACTTCGACACTGGCCGGCCGAGGCGGCATGGGCGCCGATCGGCGAGCCGAGCGATAGGCCCAGGCTTCGGCCCAGCGGGCCACCGCGTTCAATGGCGAGGCCAAGCGTGTGAGAAGGGCCGCGGCGGGCCAGGCGCCGGCCAGAAGGTCCTCAGCGTGGACGCGCCCGAGGACACCCGCAACGACGTGCCCCAACGCCCCGATGCCCAAGACCAACCCCACGATCACCTCAGCTGCGGGCGCCGACGCCTTTGACGCGGCCACCGCCCCAAGAAGCGCGGCCAATACCAGGCTCGTCAACACTTCGATCGCGCCGAGACCGCGCTCGGCGCGTTCGTCATGAAGTGCCACGATTTCGGCGCGCTCGGGATGATCGCGACGTTCGCAGGCGTGTTCCAGTCGGCTACGTGAATAGGTGCGCAGGGCCCTTCCCAGGGCCACCGCGACCATGTGCAAGGCCAACACCGGCAAGCCCAAGACCAGCGCCGCTAAGAGATTCAGCGACGACACGGCTCGCCCCCTCGCCCGTCGGCGATGGAAAAGTGACCGACCTGTTGAAGGGCGCTCAGGACTTCTCCTTCACGCCGGCGCATGGCGACGATTGATTCCGGGTCCTGGTCGTCGTACCCGCGAAGGTGGAGCAGCCCATGGACGATGTAGAGTGCCAGCTCGGCCATCGGCTCGGCGGCGACGCACGCGGCCGTCTCAGCGGAAACGACGACCTCGCCCGAGAGCTCTTCGTCGTCGCTCGTGGAGAGGGGAAACGTGATCACGTCGGTTGGCCAGTCATGTTGAAGGTGCAAGCGATTGAGTCGATGGATCGTCGCGTCGTCCACCAGTACCAGCGAGATCGAGGCGGAGCGCACTCCTTCGAGCGCGAGTGTACGGCGCACAAGGTCGATGATGGAGCGCCGGTCCACCCGCAGGTGGTCCTGGGTGTCACTCACGTCCACGTCGATCATCGCCAGGCTGTTTGATGTGTTCATGGTTCGGCCTGTGGGTTCAGGCCGTGCGCTGCTCGGTCCGCGTTTCGGGATATTTGACGCGACCGTGGTAGATGCCGATGAGGGACTTGATGAGGCCCTCGCGGACCTCGGCGATCTCGCGGAGTGTCAGGCCGCATTCGTCGAATTGGCCGTCATCGACGCGCTTGACGACGATCGAGCGGACGAGACCCTCGATCCGCGCGGGGGTCGGTTCCGAGAGGGTGCGACTGGCGCTCTCCACCGCGTCGGCCAGCATGAGCACGGCCGCCTCGCGCGACCTCGGCTTGGGCCCTGGGTAGCGGAAGGAACTCTCAGGGACAGGAGCGTCGTCGTCGCCGCAGCGGCGCGTGGCCTCACGATAGAAGTACTCTACCAACGTCGTCCCGTGGTGCTGTTCGATCAGGTTGAGGATCGGCTCGGGCAGGTGGTGCTGGCGGGCCAACTCGGCGCCGTCCTTCACATGGCCGATGATGATCAGCGTGCTCATCGCGGGGGCGAGGTTCGCGTGGCGGTCCTCACCGTTGCACTGGTTCTCGACAAAGTAATGGGGCTTGAGCATCTTGCCGATGTCGTGATAGTAGGCGCCGATCCGCACGAGCAAGCCGTTGGCGCCAATGCGCTCGGCCGCCGCCTCGGCAATCGTCCCCACGGCGACTGAGTGGTTGTAAGTCCCAGGCGCTCTGCGAATCAACTCTTGCAGCAGCGGGTGGGTGACATCACCGAGTTCCAGCAGGCTGATTCCCGTGACGATCCCGAAGCGGCTTTCGATGAAGGGTAGGCAACCACCCAGCAAGAACCCGGTCATCAGGCCCCAACCGGCCCTCCAGGCGCTATCGGTGGCGACCAAACGCATGGGTTGGTCTTGCCAGAGCCCCGTGGCCCACGTCAGTAGAAAATAGGCTAGGGCCGCGATCGCGCCGACTTGGATCGGCTTGGTCCGCGTTCGTACCTGTTCCAGCCAGAGGACCCCCGCCGAGGTGCCCCCAATCATCACGATAAAATGGCTGATCCCCATGCCCAGACTTAGGCTTGAAAGCAAGCATAGACCAAACGTGACGATCAATGAGAAGTGCGGGTTGAAGGCGATCGCCACGATCATCCCCGCTAGCGCGACCGGGATTAACTCGGCGTCCCACGGCTGGCTCCCCAGCAAGCGGACACCCGTCATCGCCAGGACGACTAATGCGCAAAGGCCCGCGATCGGCCCGAGATCGCGGGCGATTGGGACCTCGTGCCGATGTGTGTAATAGCCGACGAGCGCGAAGAGGGCCGCCACCAACACGACGATCCCGCCGGCGCGACGTAGCCTGTCCGCCAGGGGTCGTTGCTGCGCGGCCGTTTGATGTTCCAGACGCAAGAGAGGAAGCAGGTCTTCGGTGATAGGGGTCCCTTGCTTCACAAGGAGGTCGCCGCGTCGGTATTCCTCCATGAACTCCGGCACGGAGGCCCGGGCGCGTTGCCGGGCCTTGTCGGTCGCCACGTCGTCGTATCGGAGGGTGGGGGCCCCAGCCAATCGCTCGGCCACGAGGCTGAAGAGGGTCCGACCCAATTCGGGTGGACTGAATTCGGCGAGGAACTCGCGAGCGACGGGCCCTTCGGGTTTAGTCAAGCGCTCCGGCAAGACGCGGTCGCGCTCCACCAAGTGCGCCTCGTCGGCCGACTGGTCCACTTCGTAAACGTTCAGCGGCCGACCCGTTTCTTCCATCTTGGGCAGCGTGTTGGGACCAAGCACGCCATCCCGAACCACGGGCACGAAGGCGAGGGCCACCTTACGATGCAATTCAGCGCGGCGTTCCGGGGTGTCGGCCGCCGTGCGGATCGTGTCGTGACCGACCTGGTCGAGCTTCCATTGCGCGGCGAGCCCTTCGGTCAGGGCCTCCTCGACGGCCAGGTTGGGTGGCGCCTTGGCCACGGCGTCGATCAGGTCTTCCAGCCCTTTGGCGAGGTCGCGCAGGGGTGTCGGATCATTGACTAGATAGGGGCCAAGCTCATCAGCCTTGGCTTGGCGCAGGGTGCTTGTCTTGATCGGGTTGGCCCGCTGGAACTGTTCGACGTTCACACGGACGTCGCGCGTGGGGACCTGGCCAAGTCGAAACGGGAAGGGGGGGCCAGTCCCGTGAACGAGCGCCGCAGTGACGAGCACGGAAGCGGCGACGATCGCCAGGCGGAGTTTGCAGTGCTCCGAATGGGCGCTCCGAGCAATCGGCAAGGTGGGGCGTAGTTGGGCTCGGAACGACTTGGACCGACGTCTGCCAAGGCTCATGGGTCGGCTCGACCGGGACGCGGGTCAAAGGCCCGCGAAGGAGCGTACCGCGCCGACACCGGCGCGGCTCGAACGACGGCCCGGGTTGACCCGGACCGCCGTCTCGCCTCACTCCAAGGCGGGAAGGACCTCCCCAAACACGGCCGTGGGGGAGGGATTGGTCGCGGTTACGGCTGGGGCTTCGGGGACCTCGTAAGCATCCACGATGGCTTGCACCAAGGGATGGCGCACGATGTCCGACTTCGTGAGGGTGACCACCGAGACTCCGGTCACACTTCGGAGGCGTTGGACTGCGTCCGCCAAACCGCTGGGCGTGGCGGTGGGCAGGTCCACCTGCGTGGTGTCGCCGGTCACGACGATCCGTGAGTTCGCTCCCATGCGAGTCAAGAACATCTTCATCTGAGGGATGGTCGCGTTTTGTCCCTCGTCGAGAATGATGACCGCGTCGTTGAGGGTCCGTCCGCGCATGTAGGCCAGGGGGGCGATCTCAATGAGGTCGTTCCCCATGTAGCGGCGGATTTGGTCGTACGGCATAAGATCATGCAAGGCGTCGAGAAGAGGGCGAAGGTAGGGGTTGATTTTGGCCTCCAGGTCGCCAGGAAGGAAGCCGAGATGCTCCCCCGCCTCGACTGCCGGCCGGACCAGAACGATTCGTTTGGTCCGCCCTTGCCGAAGCAGAGAGACGGCATTGGCGACCGCCAGATACGTCTTCCCCGTTCCTGCCGGCCCGATCGCCAGTACGAGTTCGGACTCGCGCAAGGCGTGCAGATAACGCCCCTGGCCGTCCGTCCGGGCCCGGACGCCGCGCAGACCCGAATGAAGCTCCACGACCTCGGCGGCCGGACCGACGACCGCTTCGATCGCCTCAATGACGTCCCCGGCTGAGATGGCCCGATGACGTTGATAGACCTGGCGGAGCCCCTCGAAGACTTGCTTG
Source organism: uncultured Isosphaeraceae bacterium (assembly GCA_937858365.1). Lineage (GTDB taxonomy): Bacteria > Planctomycetota > Planctomycetia > Isosphaerales > Isosphaeraceae > CALLYK01. The sequence goes on from CALLYK010000301.1 coordinate 15,621, forward strand.
GCCTGGTCAACCCGCTCCTGGGCCCCTTCGACTCGGACCTCCCCATGGCGCGCGATCACCTTCACCCCCAGACCGTCGCGGACCTGACGGAGGAACTGATCGCGGCTGCCGAGGACGGCGAGCTCTTCATCGTGGCTGTCGAGGCTTATGGTCACGCTCGGCATCTAAGGCCCTTCAGAGCGACCGGGCACCCGGATCGAATCACGGGACCGCCCGCCGGACGGCCTTCGTCCAGCCGCCATGGCTGAGTATTATGGATCAAGGTCCTGGGAAAAGACAACGCCCCTTCCACAACCCTCCCCGCTCACGCACCCCAGGAGGCCTCTGACCAGATTTCCCCGCATGCGGGGACCGCATCGGAAACGGACGTCCCGGATGGCCAACGATCTTGGGGCCAAACGCTGGAACGTCGCCGAGTCCAAGCGCCTGATCGACTCGGGCAATCCGACCGGGAACGACCGTGTGGTATTGACCCGGGGGCGATCGTCTCGCAGGGGCCTATCGGCTTGCCGCACAAGGCGAGCGTCAACCGGCTGACCCCGTGTTTCTCACTTCGCCGCGAAGGCCGTTACCTCATGAGCGGCCAGGACCCGATCGTTCTCGCGGAGAGCGTCCCGGAGCCCGACTTGACCCTTTTGAGGCCCCGCGACGACTTTTACACGAATGAGGACACCCGCCCCGATCACGACCTCCTGCTGATTGAGGTGGCTGACACGAGCCTCGTGTTCAACCGTGACGTGAAGGATCCCCTCGACGCCGAGGAGGACATCCCGGAATACGGGATCATCGACTGGAACCAGACCTTGCTTCGGGTCCATTGCCGACCGCGGGTTGATGGGACCTTCAAAGAGGTCTTCTCGATGCGCCCCGGTGAGAGCATCAAACTCCTGGCCATCTCCGACATGAGCAGGACCGTGAGCGATCTGTTCGGTGTTGGGCAGCCCACCCGGAAGGCACCAAGCCTCGACTCCGCGTGGATCAACGGGCCCCGGCCTTGGACGGCGCCTCCAAGAGGCGGGCCAGGGCTTCGAGTTCGGCCCGTTCTTCTTCCTTGGCGGACGTGAGTCGCTTTTGGATGACCTCTCGGCCCCATTGGGCTTCTTTCTCACGACCCGCGCTCAACAGGACGAACGCTCGGGCCCCTTCCTCGAAAGGCCCTGGTTGGGTGTCCCTGAGGGCATGGCGTCGTTCCAAGGCCATCTCAATCGCCTCTTCGGCCTTGTCCAACGCTCCCATCCGCGCGCGGATGATCGCCAGTGTCGTCAGGAAAGGGATGTCGTACGAATGCCCCTCTGTGGCCCGCTCCATCCGGCGATGAAACGCGGCGAGGGCCTCCATGGTGGCGCCTCGTGAGAGGATCGTCTTTCGGGCCTCGCGGACGAAACTCGCCGTGTCTTCGTTTCGACCGTTTGCCAAGTGAAGGGCGATCTCGCGTACGGGCCCTTCTAGGGTCGGGTCGGTCTCCAGGACCGTCAGGACCTCTTGGCGCAGGATGAGTCGCTGAAAGAGGTCGTCGACCCGATCGCGCGCGATCTCGTCAAAGACCTTGTCGTCAGTCGGCGGGTTCGCATCCCATAAGAGCAAGGCCCCGTCCGCCCGGGTGCCCGCGAGTGTGCGACCATCGGGACTGAACAATAAGGGCCCGCTCGCGTCGTTGAACTCGAGCAGGATCGCGGCTCGCTCCGCGTCCCAGAGCCGCACGGTCTCCCCCTCACCGGCTGTCGCGATCCGCCGGTTGTCGGGGCTGAACGCGACCGTGCTCGGCCCGGAATGTTCCGCGCCGAACATCTCTCGCCGGGAAACCTCCGCATGGGGAAGGCCGGGAAGGGACCGTCCACTGGCAAGGTCCCAGAGACGAACCTCCCTCGTTCGAAAGGAGGGGGGAGAGGCCAACACACCGCCATCGGCGCGCACAACGGGACGATGTCCCCCGCCGATGGTTCCTTCCAAGGTCTGCCGCTTCTCGCCAGTGGCAGGGTCCCAGACCAAGATGGGGGCGTCATCACCACCGCAGGCCGAGACGAGACTTCTCCCGTCGGGCGTGAAGGCCAGCCAACTGACGAACTGATCGTACGCTTGAAACTTGCGAAGCAGGGCACCCGAGCGCGTTTCCCAAATCTCGATCGAGCCATCCGAACAGGGCATCGCGAGGGTGGACGAATCGGGACTGAAGGCCGGCTCGCCGCCTGACCATTCGTCCCCGCGCAACTCGGCGAGGCGCTTTCCCGTCATGGCGTCCCACAAGAGCGCAAGGTTCTCCCCGGACATCGGATTGTCGCGAGATGGGACCGTGGTGAACGTCAGCGCATACCGCCCGTCGGGACTGAGGTCGGCGCTGTCGTCGTCGGGACCGTGGGAGAGGCGAGCGCGAAAACGCTCCTTCGCTTCCACCAGGTCGTACTTCACCAGGCGCTCGTCTTCGCCAAGGACGACCAGTGCCCGACCGCCCTCCGCGAAGAGGACCCGACGGATGCCCCCGAGATGCGACCGGAAGACGTGGCGCGTTCGGCCGGTCGCTCGCTCATGGACGCGGACCTCGCCGGGAACGTCGGCGCCTGCGCCATGCGCAAGTAACGCCTTACCTCCGGTGGCCGCAAGGCGCCGGCCGTCGCGATCGAAGGCCACGCCGTTGAGCGCCTGGTCCGCCTCAAAAGTCGCGGTGTTCCGGCCTTCAGCAAGGTCCCAGAGGCGCGCGGTCCGATCAGCCCCCGCGGATGCCAAAATGGTCCCGTCAGACCCGAAGGCCAGCGCGTTCACCGGACTGGTGTGTCCCTCCAGTCGCCGTTCGATCGCGCCTGTGGCCGCGTGATGAAGGACGATTGTCGCATCGTCGGTCGACGCGAGTCGGCGGCCATCGGCGGAGATGGCCAGGGCCCTGGGCGGGGCCCCTTCGACCTTAAGGTCCCAACGCAGTTCTCCATCGAGAAGTCCCCACATTCGGATATGGCCCTCTTCATCGGAAGTGACCAGCACGGGTCCGTCGGGACGTAGCGTAATGACCCGGATCGGGGCGTCGGCCGCTTGCCAGTGATGCAAAAGCCGACCGTTCTGGGCGTCCCAAACCCAGACGTATCCAGGCACACGTTTTTCGATCGGGTTCACCCAAGCCTCGCCGGCCGCGACGACCCATTTGCCTGAGGCATCGGCGGCCAGGACCTCGAAATTGGCCAAGCGAACCGCTGGGAAAGCGGAGAGTTCCCGACCGTCGTCGGCATCGATGACCACGATTTGGTTGCCGATGTTGCCGCCGCCGTCGTTGCGCACGCTCAAGACACGGCGGCCGTCGGGGGCCACATCGAGGGTTTGCGGCTGCCACGGGTTTTGCCAAGGGGCGTAAGGACGCGCGGGCCGCCCCGTGGTGATGTCCCACTGTTTCAAGGCCACTTCGCCGCCCACTGAAATCAGCTTGCCGTCTTCGCGGAAGGCGGCGCCGCGGAGGGCCTTCTGATGGGCCGTAGTCGCCAGGAGTTGCTCTCGGCTCGTGACGTCCCACGCGAAGAGACGTCCGGGCGCGTCCTCGACGCCTTCATCGGCGGTGGCGATCAGCGAGCCGTCGGGGCTGAAGGCCATGTCGGTGATCGGCCCGGAGTGGCCCGTGACCACACGCGCGTCTTGGCGTTGGATCGTGGCGTCCCAGAGCCTGACATGGGGCATGTTGGCCCAGGTGCCCTCGCACGAGGCCACTCGTTTGCCGTCGGGATGGAAGGCCACACCGGTCACCGTTTGCACATGGCCGCGGAGACGGAGAACCTCCGCGCCGCTGGTCGCGTCCCAGGTCCGGACAGTGCCGTCCGTGCTTCCCGAGACGAGCCGTGAGCCGTCGGGCGACCAGGCCACGGACGTCACGGCCCCCGAATGGCCGTGAAGGGTGCGCACTTCGCGTCCCGTGCTTACGTCCCAGATCATGATCGTCCGATCGCGTCCCGCCGTTGCCAGCCAAAGGCCGTCGGGACGGAAGGCGACCGTGAGCACGCCCCCCTTGTGCCCCTTCAAAACGCGGACATCGTTCCCCGAGGCGACGTCCCAAAGGCGGACCGTGCGGTCGTCGCCGCCTCGAACACCCATCGAAATGGACCGTTCATCATCGCCGCCGCTGGCGAGCATCGTCCCGTCGGGACTGAACGCGACGCACTTCACAGGCGCCTCGTGTCCGCGCAGCGTGAACAGCTCACGACCGTCGGTCGCATCCCAAAGGCGAGCCGTTTGGTCGAGGCCGCACGTCGCCAGGCGGTCCCCCTTTGGACTGTAGGCCACTCCCAGAACGAAGCTGCTGTGCGCGGCCACACTGAAGACCTTGCGCCGCTCCTTGAGGTCCCAAACTTCCAACGCTCCTGGGCCAATGTCGCGCGGGTCGTCGGTACACCAAACGGCAAGGGCCAAGCGGTCCCCATCGCCGTTGAAGGCCAGGCCCATCAAACTGCCCCAAGCGTCGTTTTCTCCCTGCAGCCGTGGTGCTATCGCGCCCGTCTCTACGTCCCAAAGGGCCAACTGCTTGCCGCCGTTGGCGCTACCGAGCGAACCGCCGCACGCGGCCAGGGTCCGTCCATCCGGACTGAACGCGACCGCGTGGGCCTCTTGCCACAAGCCCCAGTACGAGCGAAGTTCGGAATGGAGAAGGCCGCGCAGGTAGTCCCATTCCCAACCTCGGCGCGCCGGGTCGCATTCGGCGAGCAGCTCGCCAACACGCGCGGAGCGGTCGGCAACCCACTCGGTGCGGGCCAGAGCGATCCGGCGGTCGTAGGCGTCGCGCAGTTCACGCTCCAACGCGCTCTCGGTCACGGTTTGCTGTTCGGTAAGGGACTTCTGGGCCTTCTCCAATTCGCCGTATGCCACGAGCGTTTTTCGCTCGCGATCGGCGATGAGTCGATTGCTCACGATCAACCCGGCAACGGCCCCGATTGAGCCGAGCAGAATCGCGAGAATCAAGGCCGCAGCGGCTGGTCGGCGCTTCGCCCACTTCCACGAGCGTTCCACGGCACCCACGGGTCGCGCGGTGATCGGCTCACCGCGCAGACGGCGTTCCAGGTCTTCGGCAAGCGCCGCGGCTGACTCGTAGCGTCGCTTGGGGTCTTTTTCGAGGCATTTCAGCGCGATCGTTTCCAGGTCGCGATCGACGCGCGAATTGAAGGTCCTGGGCGGTTCGGGTTCCTTCTCGATGACCTGCCAAAGCGTCTCCATGACCGACTCGCCGCGAAAAGGAGGCCGCCCGGTGATGAGCTCGTAAAGGACCGCGCCAAGGCTGTGAACGTCGCTCGCGGTCGTGATCGCGACCTTCGAGCCCGACGCCTGTTCTGGGGACATGTAACTGGGCGTTCCCAAAATCGCGCCGGTATGCGTGAGGCCATCGCCACCTTCGACGCGCTTGGCCAGGCCGAAGTCCGTGATATGAGGCCGGCCCTCGGCGTCGATGAGCACATTGGCGGGTTTCAGGTCGCGATGGAGCAGTCCGCGCTGATGGGCATGGTGGACCGCGCGCGCAATCTCGGCGAGCAATCGCGCCGCGGCCTTTGTGTCATGCTTGTATTCAGCGATATGTTTTGAGAGCGCCCCCCCTTCGATCAATTTCATGCTGAAGTAATGTCGGCCCGAGTGCTCGCCCGTCTCGAAGATAGGCACGATGCCGGGATGATCGAGACCACCGACCGCCTCGGCCTCGGCCCGAAAGCGCTCGACCTCGACATCACCCGCGAACTGGGCTGAGAGGATCATCTTGAGGGCGACCGGACGATTCAAACTGACTTGCCGAGCGCGATAAACGACCCCCATCCCGCCCCGACCCATTTCCTCTTCGAGTTCGTAATCGCCGAAGTAACGCACCGTCCCCAAGGACCCGCGCGGGACTTTGTCGTTCTTCAGTGTGAGTGCTCCGGCAGTCAGGTCGATCGTTTCCAAGCCGGGAAGTGAAGCGTGTCGCGACCCTTGATCGACGGTGTCGTTCGTCACCTCGTCATTCATGCCGGCGCGCAGCAAGCAAGCCGCGCAAAGGCCGTGAACGGCCTGTTCTTCTAGACGATTGGAACAGAGCGGGCAGCGGTTCGGCTCGGGCATGACGATAAGACCTTGGCGGGCCGGACATCTGGGTCCACACCAGCAAGAGACGGATCAAGATGGATTCGTTACCCGTGACTTCTCTATTTTTCTCTCAGTTCGCCAAGGCCGCGAACAGGTCGTTCAACTCCTCGGCGACGGCCTCCTCGCTCGGGTCGGCCAGGGTCCGGGCGATCTCTTCGCGGAGGAGCGTCCGATAGCGGGCCCGCAGCCGATGAGTGGCCACGCGCGCCGTCCCTTCGTTGAGTCCGACACGCGCGCCCAGGTCGCGATACGAGGCCGCGTCGTCACCGAGCAGGGCCGGCTTGAGGGCCTCGAAGGTCGCTCCCTTGCCGGCCTCGGTCTGCTCCCGCGTCAAGCGATCAAGGACGAGATCAAGGAGGGTGGTGGCCCAGCGACGAAGGAAAAGGCGCTCAGGCGTGGCGTCGTCGGCCAGTTCGAGCCGGTAGCGGCGTTCGGCGTCCAACGTGTCGAGCGAAAGGGCCGAGTGACCGCCCCCACGCTTGAGGGCCCGGTCCCGCTCGCGCTGATGGCTGAGATAATGCGAACACGCGGCCATCAGGAACGAACGGAACCGCCCCCGTTCGGGCCCGACCTTCTCCAGCCCGCCTGATTCCAGAAGACTCGCGAGGAAACCTTGCACGAGGTCGCGCGACGTTTCGCTGTCGTGTCCCTTGCGACGCACGAACGCATAGAGCGGATACCAATAGACCTCGCAAAGGGCGCCCAGGGCGGCGCGAGCTTCGGGCGTGACGCGATCGCGCGCGGCCAACACGAGGCCCCAGTGGGTCGTCCCGAACGATGAAGGACCAGTCATTCAAGCCACGATAGCGGCCGTGCGACGAACCGCCAAGCACCAAGTCACGTGCCGGCGAGCCGTGAAGTCGGAAGAGGCGAGCCGTCGGGTTGGCAAGGCCGGTCGTGCCGCGAGGCCTGCATCCGGACAGTCTCTTCTGTATAATGAAACTGGTTGGCGAGAGGGCCGTTCATGCCGATTCACGACTGGTCGCGTGTCTCCTCGGGTTTGTTCCACGAGTTCCACCAAAGCTGGACCGTGCGCATCAAGGACGCGCTCAACGCGGGTCTGATGCCCGAGGGCTTCTACGCCTTCGTGGAGCAACGAGTCGAGGGGCCCGAGCCAGACGTGATCGCCGTGCAACTCCAAACCGCACCCCGTCCGCCAGCCGGGTCCGCACTGGCGATGTTAACGCCGCCTCGTACCAAGGTCGTGGATCGCCTCCCATCCGAGGCATCCATGTACGCTCGCAAGGCCAATCGCATTACGGTCCGCCATCTGTTGGGAGAGGTCGTGGCCGTCGTCGAGGTCGTTTCACCCGGCAATAAAGACAGCGGTCACGCCTTGCGCGCGTTCGTGGCCAAGGCCGTCGCATTCTTGCGGCATGGCATTCACCTACTGATCGTAGATCTGTTTCCACCCTCGAAGCGTGACCCCCAAGGCATCCACAGGACGATCCGGGACGAGCTCGCCGAGGGGCCTTTCACGCTGCCGACGGAACTCTCCCGCACCCTGGTGAGTTACCAGGTCGACGACGACATCACGGCCTTCGTCGAACCGATCGAACTCGGCGAGGCCATGCCTGACATGCCGCTCTTTCTGGGACGCGACCTGTACGTCCTCGTGCCACTGGAGCGGACCTATCAAGCGACGTGGGACGTGTGTCCGGCCCCCATTCGCGACCTGGTGCGATCGACTTCACTCGTTGGCGAAGAATGACGGGTAGGGCGGTCCCGACGCGACCCTGTCCCCCGGCGCAAGCAGGGACCGTCTTAGGTCCGGAACCAGGTTCCCGAACTCGGCAGTTTTTGTAGCACCGATATTCGTAAACGTTCAGCGAGCCTCCGTCATTGAATCGAACGAGTTATCGTGTCTCCGCCCCTCCGGAGCGCGGGGAATCGTCCGAATATCGCTGAGGGCTTACTGGTCTTTCAGGCGTCGTCGACTCGCCGACCGGGCAGCATCTTGCGTAAGTAGTCATTGAAGGCACTCGCCAGTAGCTCTCGGCGTTGACGCCAGAATTCCTCGCAGGAGCTTTTCCGCCAGAGTCGCTCGTCAAGCGGGATGCACTGACTCCGTAAGACTTCGCGAGACACCTTCGGCAGATAAACGTCCGGCGACTCTGCGCCGATCTGGCGATTGGCACCGCCCGTGATGAAGGCGATGTTGCCGAGCGTGTCCGCCTGTGGGCGACTGCGTTCGGGAAACTGAGCTCGCGGCATGATGTGATGACGATCAATGTTCGCCTGCAAGAGGATTGGAGTACCCGTCAGCAGGTCATGGAGTCCTCTGTGCCGGCACGCGAGATATAGGGCGAACAACGCCCCCTTGTCGTTCACGGCACCCTTGAAGTCGCTCGGGGCCGCCCCGAATCCACCCTCGTCACGGCGCAGATTGCTCAGGAGCTTGCCGATTGGGTCGTCCGAGCGACAAGCCCGCAAGTCCTGGTCCAATGCAGTCTTGGTGGAGGCGCTGTAGCGGTGGCGGAGTCCGGCCATGGCGAGCCATCCGGCGATCCCCTGTTCGTCTCGGTCCCCGGGCGAGGTCGATGCGCAGATGGCGATCACGGGAACAAGGAGGGCGCCGCTCCAGATGATGTCCATGTTGATCAAGCCGAATTGGTTACGCACAAGCGCGATCGCCGCCTCCGTCGCCTGCTTGGTCGCCTTCCAGGCCGTCGACACCTCCGCGCGGGTCAAGGCATGGAGCGGCGTGCGATTGCGCGCGTCCGGCATCGCCACGAACGCGCAAGCGTGAAAGAGATGCATCACGTTTAAGCGTGAATATCCTTCGTTGCGGAGCTTCGCCACGAAGGGCACCACCTCATCGAAAATGAACCCCGTGTGCTTGGCCGCGACTCTGGCGCTGATGATGTCCTCGGTCTTGAGCTTCACGCCCAGCCTATTGATACGGGTGAAAGCATCGACTGCTTCATCAAATGAATGATCGATCATTCGCACTGCCGGGATTTCGTAATCCAAGACCTTTCGGACCTGTTCGTACTTGGCCTCGCGTTTCTGTCCACGACTGCCTTCGGGGAGTGACCGTCTCATCTGGCGATAGGTCACGTCATCAAGGACGTCGCTCACCTTGACCCAGTCGTCGTCCTTCCGGGTCGCCGCGTTGGCGAGTTGGAACCGGTCTTCGTCAGGGTTGTAGACGACCTCGATACCCTCGTCACCACTCATGACGCGGGAGAGGGTGATCACTCGCTGTTGGCCGTCGATCAGCCAGGAAATCCTTCCTCGGGCCGGACGGGGCTCTCGTCTGCGTGCCCGAACATCGGCATCGCTCGTCCAGAGCAGCAAGACGGAGACGGGATAACCGCGGTAGAGCGAATCGATGAGTTTCGGTGCTTGGCTCGGCTTCCAAACATACTCACGCTGAAACTCAGGTATGACGAGCAAGCCGCTACGATACTCGTCAATGATTTGTCTGACTTTAAGCTGCTGGATTTCAAGGCGTGGGTTGCCCATGTGAGCGGATTGACCCGTGAGTTACTGGAGTCATACGATCGTCGCATTGTATCAGTAGGGCGATCGACCGGAATCCCCCCGAAAAAGGGCCTGCGTGGATCGGTCGTGGGATGGCCCCACCATGAGCGACCTTGAGCATCACCAGTCATTCGGTGGACTCCATGGGTTGACGCGAGATCAAGAGACCCGATCCCCATCCCGGAAGGGACCCGGGGAACACACCGACGATGGGCCCGGGGTCCTTCGGCGACGATCATGGGGACTCGACCCTTCCGCAGGCCCCGGCCGTCAAGGACCTTGCGCGCTTGTCGCCGGAGGCCAGACGGGCTACCTTGAACGTCATCTGCGGACGCCGCCCGTCCCGATCGATTCAACTTGCCCGGAGCAACCCCAATGCCCGAGTTCGTCTTTCATGAGATGTTCCCTCTGGGGCCCGACGCGACCGAGTATCGACACCTCACCGCCGATCATGTGAGCATCGGCCACTTCGAAGGCGAAGAGGTCCTAAAGGTCGCGCCCGAGGCGCTGACCGCCTTGGCCCGCGAGGCCTTCCGCGACGTCTCCTTCCTCTACCGCGCAAAACACCTCGAAAAAGTCGCCGCGATCCTCGACGATCCCGAAGCGTCGGCCAACGACCACAGCGTCGCCCTCACGCTCCTCAAGAACGCGGTCGTCGCATCGGGCTTCCAACTTCCCATGTGCCAGGACACTGGCACCGCCACAATCGTCGCCAAGAAGGGCCAGCGGGTGTGGACCGGCGCCAACGACGAGGAGTATCTCGCCAAGGGCGTCTTCGAGACCTATCAAAAAGAGAACCTGCGCTACTCGCAAACACTCGCGCGGACCATGTACGACGAATTCAACTCCGGCACGAACCTCCCTGCGCAGATTGACATTTACGCGACTGAGGGCATGACCTACAAGTTCCTCTTCGTTGCCAAGGGGGGCGGCTCGGCCAACAAGTCGTTCCTCTTCCAGGAGACGAAGGCCCTGCTCAACCCCGCGAGCTTGCGGAAGTTCTTGGAAGAGAAACTGCGCTCGCTGGGCACGGCCGCTTGCCCGCCTTATCACCTTGCGATCGTCATCGGCGGCACGTCGGCCGAGGCCACGATGAAGACCGTGAAGCTCGCCAGCGCGGGTTATCTCGATCACCTCCCCACCGAGGGAAGCAACACCGGCCACGCGTTCCGAGACCCATGCGCCGAAGACCTCGTCATGGACGTCGCCCGCAAGAGCGGCATCGGCGCCCAATTCGGCGGCAAGTACTTCGCGCTCGACGCTCGGGTCGTTCGACTTCCTCGACACGGCGCTTCCTGCCCGGTTGGGATCGGCGTCTCCTGCTCGGCCGACCGCAACATCAAGGCCCGGATCGATCGCGACGGCCTCTGGCTCGAAGTCCTGGAACGCGACCCAGGTCGGTTCATCCCGGCCCGCTTCCGCGCGGGGATGTCCACCGACCAGGCCGTGTCGATCAACCTCGACCGCCCCATGAGAGAGGTACTGGCCGAATTGACGAAGTACCCGGTGGCCACACCACTCAAACTCACCGGCACGCTGGTCGTGGCCCGCGACATCGCCCACGCTAAGATCAAGGAACGTCTAGATCAGGGCGAGGAGATGCCGGAATCATTCCGAAAATACCCCGTCTACTACGCGGGACCGGCGAAGACGCCCGAAGGCTACGCCTCCGGCTCCTTCGGCCCCACCACCGCCGGACGCATGGACAGCTACGTCGACCAGTTCCAGGCCAACGGCGGCAGCTTCGTGATGCTGGCGAAGGGCAACCGGTCGAAGGCCGTGACCGACGCGTGCCGGGCCAACGGCGGCTTCTACCTCGGCTCCATCGGCGGCCCCGCCGCGGTGCTGGCGAAGGACTGCATCACGAAGGTCGAGGTGCTCGACTACCCCGAGCTCGGCATGGAGGCCGTGTGGAAGATCGACGTCGTCGACTTCCCG
>CALLYK010000302.1 GCA_937858365.1 uncultured Isosphaeraceae bacterium
CGACGAGTTCGGGTATTTCGCGGTGGAAAAGAAGGTCCACGTGCACGATCTGCACGCGACAATGCTCCACCTTTTGGGCTTCGACCACAAGCGACTCAGTTACAAGTTCCAAGGACTCGACCAACGCCTGACAGGTGTGGAACCATCACGTGTGATCAAAGAACTTCTCGCCTGATCGAACGGGCCGGACGTGGCGCGGGGGCTTCGCCGCATATGCATATTCTTTTCGTCCACAAGAACTACCCCGCGCAGTTCGGCCACATCGCGCACCACCTCGCGACCCGTCTGGGACATCGCTGCACGTTCGTCTCCGAAAGACCCCCCGCGAAAGGCCCCGTCGAGCGCATTCAATACACGCTCCAAGGGGGCGCCACGAATACGACCCATTACTGTTCGCGGACCTTCGAGAACGCCGTCTGGCATTCCGAGGCCGTCTTCAACGCCTTGAAGGCCCGTCCCGACATCAAACCCGACCTCATCGTGGGTCACTCCGGTTTCGCGTCATGTCTCTACTTGCGCGAACTCTATGATGCACCAATCGTGAATTATTTCGAGTATTTTTACCATACGTCCCGGTCCGACATGGACTTCCTGCCCGACTTCCCCTGCACCGAAATCGACCGGCTGAGAGCACGCACGCGCAACGCGATGCTGCTGCTGGACCTGGAGACCTGCGATGTCGGCTACAGCCCGACGCGCTGGCAGCGCAGCCGCTTGCCCGAGTCCTTTCGCGACAAGGTGCGTGTCGTCTTCGACGGCATCGACACCGATGTCTGGAAACCTCAGCCCAACGCTCCACGCAAGATTGGCGGCTTCGTCATACCCGACGGCGTGAAAGTGGTCACTTATGCCACGCGCGGCATGGAGTCAATGCGGGGCTTTCATGTCTTTATGAAGGCCGCGCACAAGCTGAGCAAGCTGCGCGACGACGTTGTCTTCATCATCGCGGGCGAAGACCGCGTCTGCTACGGCAACGACGAGAAGTTCACCGGAGGCAAGACCTTTAAGGAATGGGTCCTCTCACAAGACGACTACGACCTTTCTCGCTTTGTTTTCACGGGCCTCCTGCCCATCACGGAACTCGCGCGGCTTTTCTCTATCACGAATATTCATTTTTATTTAACTACTCCTTTTATCCTTTCCTGGTCGTTGATGGATGCCCTCGCCTGCGGCGCGACGGTCTTGGCTTCGGACACGGCGCCGGTCCGCGAAGTGATCGCCCACGGCGAGAACGGGTTGCTTGTCGACTTCTTCGACGTTGACGGTTTCGTCTCCACCGCCATGCGCGTGCTCGACGCCCCAGCGCGCTTCCGCGACTTGGGGATGGCGGGTGTCGAACTCGTTCGTGACCGCTACAGTTTGAAGGTCTGTCTGCCTCAAGTTCTCGGCGTTTATCAAGCGGCCGCCCAAGGGCGGGCGACGAAGACGGCCCGCCCAGGCCCATGACCATGCGCGTCTTGGTCACGATCCCGCATTACTTCCACACGTCTCGCGAAGCGGGCTACACGCGGCCCCACGGATCGAACGCGGGTAGCGACGTCGCTCGGGCCGACGCCCTCGCGCAAGCGATCTCGTGGCTCCACCGCCTCTTCGGCCCCGCCCAACACTGGATCGACCCCAAGACCCTCACGGCCCCGATCGCCAATGGAGACCTCTCCTGCACGGCCGACGTGGTCGTATGCACCACCGCCAATCGCCACGTTCTCGACCTGCTCCGCTTGCCCAAAGGTGCCTTCGAGCACCGAGCGACCAGCGCGAGCCCCCTCCTCCTCGGTTACGAATGCCACGAGGTCCTTCGAGAGCGCATTGGTCGTTATGACTATTATGCTTATCTCGAAGACGATCTGATCGTCCGCGACCCCTGGCTCCTCGCGAAATTCGCCTGGTTCACCACTCAGGTCGGCGACGAGGCCTTGCTACAACCGAATCGCTATGAAGTGGGCCCTCTGACCCTGGGTCCGGTGGCCAAGGCCTACATCGACGGCGACTTGCCCGACGCCGCCACCGCCCCATTCCAGGACGTTTCGATTCTGCCGGAGCTTTCGGCGAAGGTCTTAGACGTCCCCTTGCTCTTTCGACGGACCCGTAATCCTCACTCCGGCTGCTTCTTCCTGAACGCAAAGCAGATGGCGCACTGGTCGGCCCGCCCCGACTTCCTCGACCGTTCCAGCGCCTTCATCGGGCCCCTCGAAAGCGCGGCGACCCTGGGGGTGATGCGGTCCTTCCGCATCTACAAGGCCGCGCCCGCGTGCGCGTCTTTCTGCGAAATCGAACACGCGGGCGCCGCGTATCTCGCGAACTTGCGTCGTCGAGGCGGTTAGGGCCGCCGATCAGCCCCGACGAGAACGCCCTTTCACGTGGAAAACGTCCGCGACAAGGTCCGTGGGGATGGCGATCATCTCCGACGCACCGGAAGCGGGCTTCGAGGACGCCGGCCTCACCTTCTTGGCTTGACCGGTCGCTCCCCGCTTCACCAACGAGACGCGGGAGAGGACAGACCCGCTTGGCGTGGCCCCTCGCGCCTTGTTCCGCGATCCTTGGGAGGTGCCCCCGCGCGAGGACGTGTCCACCATCATCGCGTGTCCCGCTGGAACGGACCGGGAGGCGAGGACCGGTCCGCTCGCGATGGCCGCTCGTTGGAAGTTACCTCCCGGCCCTTGCGGAGGCGTGACGTCCACCACCACCGACGATGACCCCGAGACCGTCAGGCTTCGAGCGATCAGGCGGCCGTATCCCGATGCCGTCGCCAAGGTCGTCAGCGTCGATGCGCCGCTGACCGTCACCGCCGCGCTCGGCAGGTCCACCACGCCTCGCAAACTCGCCACACCCGATCCCGATACGCTCAACGGCGCCGTCGATGTTGGGGTCTGCACGATCACGAACCCAGCCGAGGCCCCCGTCGTTGGGGCCGACAAGCTCAGTCGCCCCGCGCCCGACACGGTGACCCCGTTCGTCGTCGTCCCAGGCAGGTTCACGATCGTCACGCCGGTGCCGCTCACCACCGCCGAGCCGCCCACCGAGAAGCCGTTGTTGCGGACATAGTAAACACCCGGCTGAAGCGTCACCGTTGCCGCGCCGCCCGCTAAGATCCCGTTCGTGTAAATTCCCGGTTGCAGCGTGAACGTTCCCGAGCCGCCGTACGTGCCGCCCACAAAGGTCGCGCCCGTCGGCGTCAGGAAGCTCGTGATCGCCGACGTGAACGGGTCCGCCGTCCCCGCGATGTTGCTTCGCAAAGTGCCCACGAACGTCGACGAACCCGTCGCTTGATAACCCGGCGTTCCCGCGAAGTCCTGCCGTGTCGCCGTCACGCGAGACGAGCCCGTCGCCTGCGCCCCCCACTTGTTCGTCGAATTGACGATCAGCGAGCCGCCCCCCCGCACCGTCACCGTGCTGCTGCCGGTGACACTGAGGGCCCCCTGCGAACTCGGGTCGAGGAGGAGCAAGCCGAAGTCGCTGACCGGCGCGTTGACCGTGACGGCGGCCGAGCCGAAGACGGCCCCACTCGTCGCACGGACCGTCGCGGTGCCGGCCGTCACGCTGGGGTACGAACGCCAGTCCTGCACGACGGTCAGCTCCCGTCCGGCGCCCACCGACGACAGGACGCCGACCGACGACACCGCGACCGCCAGCCTCAGTCCAACCATGACGATGGCGGGCGAGTGACGCCCGGAGCGCTTCGGTCCACGATCCGCGCGGTGTGACTCACGCATGCCGGGTCTCGCTCAGCGGCCCGCGCCCGTCACCATGCGGATGATGGCGCGGGTGAGCGGGTTGTCGTCCTGGGCGAGCGCCAGCGCCGTGGCATCGTGCGGCAGGCCGTCGAGCACGAGCAACTCGGCTTGGCCGCCCTTCTCCTTGATGCGATCGACAAACGCCCGTGACGAGTCCAGGTACCCCTCGACGGATCCCACCGACACGATCGTCCGGGCCGGCGGCGCGTCGACGTGCAGGATCGGGCTCGCGTCGTTTTGTTGTTGTCGCGTCGGCGCGAAGTTCGTCATCGACGCGAGCGCGCGCAGGTCGTACGGGCCACTCATCGCGACGCAGCCCTTGACGAACCCCTGCGGCAGGCCGGATGCCGCGGTCCA
>CALLYK010000303.1 GCA_937858365.1 uncultured Isosphaeraceae bacterium
CTGCAGGCCCTGGGTGATGCGCCGGCCGAGACGGCGCCCGGCCCGCCGCCGAGCACGCTCGATCCGAATCTCGTGACCGCGCTGAAGCAATTCCAAGCCCGGCACGGCATCGACACCGATGGCGTGTTGGGAGCGAAAACCTATCAAGCCTTGACGCGGCCTTTGCGCGAGCGCGTGCAGCAGATCGAACTGACCATGGAGCGCTGGCGCTGGCTGCCGCCGCGGCTCGATTCACCGGCCATCGTGGTCAACATCCCGCAGTTCCGTCTGTTCGCGTTCGAGACCGCCGACGATTCCGAGTCGCACATGCGGCAGATGGATGTGATCGTCGGCAAGTCCTTCGAGAGCACACGCACACCGGTGTTCGTCGCCGACATGACCTATCTCGTGTTTCGGCCGTACTGGGAAGTACCCTACAGCATCGCGCTCAAAGAGATACTGCCGGGCGCGCGCAGCAATCCCGCGAGCATCGCGAAACATGGACTCGAAATCGTCGATGGCTATGGCGAGACCGCCAAGCTATACGAGGCCAACCGTGACAGCATCGACCGCGTCGCCGATGGCAGCCTGCGGCTGCGGCAGAAGCCGGGACCGGACAATGCGCTGGGCCGCATCAAGTTCCTCTTCCTCGAGGGCATCCACGCGAACGCCGGCAACGGCGGGATGCGGAACGGGAAGTTCTGGTACAGCATCGGCGTCGAGATGGTCGGCTTCTTCGACAAGAAGCGCCCCTCGGGCGTTGTGTGGGAGCAGACGCTGGCCGTTCTCGGCGGGCTCCTGATGCGGCTGGGCCTGACCGTAGAGGACATCGACTTCCACCGCGACGCGATCGCACGCTACGGGCTCAGCGTCGCCGACATCGTCCCGCGTGAAGGCCTGACGTTCCACGTCGGCGAGGCGCTGATCCAGCTGCCGATCGGCACGATGGCCTTGTCCGCCGGCGTGGCGATGTTCGCGATGGGCCTCGTGATGCTGTGGTCGAGCAAGGTGGGCAAGGTCCGCGAACGGGACCACCTGCTCGACCACCTGTCGTGGAGCGGCAACGAGCAGTTCGTGCCTCCGCCGCCATACGAGGCCAGGACCGTGGCCAGGTCCGTGATCTTCATCGTAGGGTCCAACTCGACGCGGTATGCCTCGGTGTCGAACGGCACGACCACCGAGTTGGGGTTGCGACGAAGCAGGGCCGCCGCGAAGAGCGCCGCTACGTCCACGCAACGCATGGCCGTGGTCGCCCCGCGACCGCGGTGTCCCGTCACCGGCGAGGCCATCGAGCCGGAAACGTCCAGGCCGATCAGCACTGGACCGGGAAGCTCCGGGACGTTGCCGCAGGCGACCTCGGTCGCGTCCTCAAGGGCCATGCGCACAAACTCGGGCACGGACGTCTCCACGTTCTTCGCCGCCGCGAAGTACTGGTAGGGGAACTGACGCGCCCGACGGACCTCACCGGGGTCGGCGATCCGTAGCGCGACGTACTCCACCATCTCCGGATCGTCGAAGACGCCGTGGCGACACAGCGTGTTCAGGTTCATCCGCAGCGCCTGGTGACCCATGCGCTTGGCGATGGCCTTCCACACGAGTGGTCCCTTGGCCTGGTCGGCCAGGAGGTCCCAGCGGTAGTGGGCCTTCTCGAGCACGGCCACCTGTTCGGCTTCGGTCGCCGCCTCGCGGTAGGCCAGAAGCGACCAGACCTCGGCGGGCAGGTCGTCGGCCGTCGCGGGGGCCCAGCGCTCTACCTCTTTGCCCGTGAGCCAGCCGTAGAGGGCGCGGCGCGCGTTGTCGGGAGGCGTGGGCCGAGCCAGGCGCAGAACGTCACGCAGGCTGGGGCGATTGCCGATCGATGCGGTGATCAACTTGCTAGCGTCGGCCTGATTGAGCCAGCGCTGGAAAGCACGCTGCAACGACGCCGACAGCCCCTTGCGACCGAACTTGCCCGAACGGACCATCTGCAAGACCGTGCGCAGCATCCGGCCATTGTCCACGACGCGGTCGAAGACCTTGTGGAAGAGCGCCGGGTCTCGCTTGGCCAGGATGAGCAGCAAGGCCGCAGGCATGTCCTTCATGAAGGCGCGTTCACGCGCGTAGATCGCCAACTTCGCGAGGAAGCGGTCGTCCACGCTCTCGTGCGCGGCGAGCTTCAAGACCTCGTCGAGCTGCGTCTGAGCGTCGGCGTAGAAGGTGTTGTGAAACGTGCCGGTCGCCGCCACTTGCGCCAGGGCCTGCTTCGGGGCCGGCTTGTATGCGAGACCGCCCGCGTCGTTGATCGTGTCGGCGGGGAAGAAGTTCTTCAGAAGACCGGCGAAGAGCTTGGTGTTGGCCACGTGAAGGCCCCCTTCTGAACAGATACGGTCCGCTCACGCGGACCAAGAAACACACCCGACGAGGTCATGGGCGGGGACGTCCGATCCTCGTGAATGAGGAGCGGTCCAGGGTTCGAACCTGAGGTTGCCGATGTACCCCGAACCGATAGTCGGGAGTGGCTCGAAATCGGCCGACGAGGTGTCCGGACGGGTCCACTTTCGATGCTCTACCACTGAGCTACGGCGTCCTTGCGGGGCCGGCGGGGGTCGAACCCGCGACACTCGAATTACCGATGTAACCCGACCAAGCAGTCGGCCCACGGTCCGGACGACGAAGCGTATGCCGGGCCCATTGCTCTATCCGTTGAGCTACGTCTCAGATCGGATCGATCGAGACGATTGGAATCGAACCAATAACCGATGTAGCCTCAGCCTGTAGTCGCTCGTCCCGTGTTCTCGCGTTGAGACGTACCCAACACATTGTTTTTGACGTGTTTGCCCCCAACGAAGAAATCGCCTGGATACTTGCCTTTTTCAAGAAAGATGTAATCCAAGCCGGCAGTTGGCGGGCAAGGCGCCGATGGGAGAGGGGCCCACCACACTCGCCTTTCGAGACGAGGTCCGAACCTCATTCGCGGCGCCTCGTCGGACCACCACTCGTCGCGAGAGAGCGTGCCGTCCGACTTCGCTAGCTAGACGCGGCCGAGCCGACCGAAGTTCGCGCTGTCCCGACGTGAGACCGTTTTGGTGCCGAAGCCAGGTGGACCCGCCAGTTGCCGAAGCGCCCAGCCTCTTGCGAACGCGAGACGCGGAACGAGAGCGACTTCATCCTCAAGGCGTGCTTTTCGATCAGGTGATAACTCAGGAAGGCACAGGCGAGCGTCAGTGTGATCGCCAGGGCGAGGTAACACGGCAGGCCCAGCTTGCCGCAACCGGTCCGTTCCAGCAGCACTTCAATCGGATAGCCGTATATATAAACACCATAGGAATAGTCACCGAGCCGGCCCCAGCCCTTGCAAGGGAGTTTCAAGACCAGCCAAATAAGCACATATGGCAAGACCACCGGGGCGAACAGATAGTATGACCCTTGGTGAAGCGTGAACGCCACCAAGGCCGCGGCGGCAAGAGCCAGGCGACCACTCACGACGACGCGATCAGCATAAAGCTCACATGCCGACCCCATCATAAAATAGAGGACCAAACTGTAATTCACGAGGTCGCCCATCAACGGCATGCCCGTGTTGTAGAGGGCCGTTGGGACGAAGATGTGCACCGCATGGAAAAGGACAAGGAAGCCCAATAATCCCCCCACGATCGCTCGGTGGCGCAGGACGCCGAGCAGTGCGAGCGTCCCCACGAACAGATAGCACTGGAACTCCGGCCAAAGGGTCCACAAGGAGCCGTTGGGCTCCCACCAGCCTCCAATCACCGGCTGATACGGAATGAGGCTGAGGTTGCGCCAAGCGTAACCGAACGCCGAAGTCGTGGTGTGTCGGAAGAGTGGGTCGCCCGGCGCCTTGGTCAGCCAGTGCAGAAGTGGTGTGAAGCAGAAAGCCGTCACGATCAGGCAGACCCAATAGGCGGGGAAGATCCGTAAACAGCGGTGCCAAAGGAAGCGTCCCAGCGATGAAGAGGACCGCGCGCTGCGTGTGATGAGGAAACCACTCAGGAAAAAGAAGGAATGAACCGCTGTGGTCCCGATCGTGATTTGGTGGTTCGCGCGGGCGTATGGATCGAAATCGGCGAACTTTCCCAACGGCCATGCATGGGAAACGACCACGCCTAGCGCCAAGACCAGGCGCAGGAAATCGAGGTTGTTGCGCCGTGGGTCGAAGAGTTCGGCAAGACGAGGTATCGCCGGGTTAGGTCCCATCGCTCTGGTCTCCCGACGGTGTAGCGGCTTCAAGCGGCGAGTGGACTGGGACCGCTCTTGCCTCGCAGTGCTCGCTGACGACGCATGAGGGCCTTGGCGAGTCGATCGCGCAGGCCGCCGGGTGGGGCCAGCCAGACCCGATTCCTCCGCCCAAACGAGGCCAGCCGGCGTCCCGTTTGCAACACGAGGGTACGCCCGAGCCCCCGCGTGCATTCATGATGAAGGGCAGCTTCCGCCGCGTGGCGATCCGAGCGCGCCCGCGCACTCTCTTCCATCAACTCCTCGATCCGCCGATTCAGGCCCTTCTGGTGCTTCTCCAATTCCGCGATCCAATTCTTCATGTCTTGATTTTTTGCTTCCAATTCGGAGACTTCCCGGTGCGCGAGGACCACGGTGCCTCGCTCAACGTGGTAGAGGGAAGCGTCGCGCACCAGGGACAGGAAGTCGTGGTTCGTGTTGAAGAGATGTCCGATACGTTCCACGATGAGCGGCGCGAACGCGTGGTCACCCGCGGCGATGAGCGCGACGCCGCTGGATTGCAGACCTGGGGCGAGTTCGCGGAAGAGCCGGGGCCGACACCTTCCCCCTTCACGACACCCTATCAGGAGATCGCGTAAGGACCGGCATGCGCCGAAGCGGCCCAGATTGAGGACGACGGCCGCATGGCGCGGATGGGCCTCAAGGGCGGCGACCAATGCGTCCATCTCATCGCATGAGGACATGACGAGCAAGGCGGACTCGCGCGTGGGGACCGACTCAAGCACTTCGGGCCATCGCGCCTCCGACCCTTCCAACCGTGTCTTGGGTGTGTGAAGACCGGTCCCCCAGTCCGCGGCGAACGTGACGAGGTCTTCGATCATCGTCTCGCGCGAGGTCCCTCTTGTTGTTGGCTGCGAAGGGATGATGATTCGAGCGGCCGACCCGTTCGCCAGAGAAACGGCGGCACTGGCCCCTTCCGTGGTCCAAGCGGCTTGGTCGATGATCGAGAATGGCCGCGGCGTGAATTCCTGGACGAGGTGAAGAAGATAAGCGTCCAGCGGACCCAGTGATACAGGCCCGTTCACGTCGATGCCATGACGGGCCCGATATTCGTCGACGCCACGCGCGACGGCGTCGATCGTGGAGGTCCGGGGGAATCTTGTCGCTTGCCGGGTCGTCATAGGCGATCGTCCGTTCTCTCGCGTTGGTCCGGCGACCCGTCATAAGAGGCCGACGCCGGGGAAGTAACGCATGAGGCACGCGTTCAACGGTGCGTCCGCGCGCGCGCCCACCTGGTTGAACATCCGCTGGCACCGCGCGAGGTGTGTCTCGGCGCCATCGTGTGAGCGGATCATCGAATTGGGAAGCTCGTAGTAATAGCCGAAGGCCAAAGGCACAAACACGATCGCACGCCCGGAGCAGGCCAGGTGCAGCCACATCTCCCAGTCCTCCCAAGCGGGAAGGGCGTTCGAGTAGCCGCCGACATCGAGGAGTTGCAAGCGATCGAAGATCGCGAACGCATCGACATAATTCATGTCAAAGATCTTGGCCTGGATGCTCTCGTTGCTGCAAATGCGCCAGGCGACGTCATGTCCGGCCTTGCGAATGAGCAGGTTGCCGTAAGCGCCCGCCGCGCCGGTCTCGCGTATGGCTTGATGGAAGAGGTGCAAGTTGTCGGGGATGATCTCGTTGTCGGCGTCCATGAGGACAATGTGCCGCTGCCGGGCCATCAGCAGGGCCGCGTTTCGGGCCGCCGCGAGTCCGCCGTTCTTCTCCTGGCGGTGGACCCGCAGGCCTCTGTCGGCATAGAGGGCCTCAAGCGTACGCAGCAGTCCGAGAGAGCCGTCGCGCGAGCCGTCGTCGATCACCAAGACCTCCGCCTCGATGCCGCGATCGCGACAACACGCGACCGCCTCCAGGCCGGACTGGATCGAGCGAGGCAGGAACGCCTCGTGGTTCCAGTTGGGGATCGCGATGGTGATGCCGTCCTGGCCCACGATGGTCTCCCTGCTTCCCGAACAAGGGCCGTTCCCTCGGCCCGTCTTGTCAAGCGGCGCGAGGCGCCTGAGTGTCTTCCTGGCGATCAACGGCCAGACCGGGAAGGTCCCGGCGGTCCAGTCCGTAAGCATCCATGAGTCGGGCCAGGCCCGCCTCGAATCGGGGCCGACGCTGGTACTCGTCCAATAACGCCTGACGCGCCGCGACGAAGTCCATGCTGTTGAGAACGTCGGTAACTTGCCCCTCCCGCAGGACGAAAGAGGCGAAGGCCAGGTCCGCGGGCAAGGCCGATTGTTCATCAACGACCTTAATCGGCACGCAACCGGTGGCCCAGGCCGTCTTGAATCGCAAGGATTCCATGAAGAAGTGATCGTGATGGGCGCACCACACATAGTAAGCCGTGCGCCTTAAGACACGACGCATGTGGTCAGGATTGAGGTGCGGTGAACCCTTCTCCTTGATCGGAGACACTTCCGAGAGATAGACGAATCCGTTGGGCGCGACGTGCCCAATCAGCCGGTCCGTCAGGGCCACGCGCCCTTTGGTGTGCATGCCGATGTGGGCCCAGGGAATCGGCCGGTCCGCCAGGCTGGGCGGCCCACCGGCGGCCGGCCCTTGCTGAAGCTGGGTCACCAATAAACCATCAAACACATGATGATAGCGGAAGCCCTCTCGCGCCACGACATCGTCTTGAGGGAGGAAGCCGACATCCACGATGTCTTCGATCCCGAGTTCCCGCCCTGGGTCCACCACGTTGCGGAACCAGCGAGTTTTGGCGCACTCGGCCATGAGGTTCATCATTACGCCGCTCGCGCTCCGCAGGTCGCGAAGGCGGCGCCGCCCCTCGTCGCGGCCGACCGCGTGCAGCACCTCGCCGACGCAACTGACGATGCAGAGGTCGTAAACGCCATCGGGCACGTCGGGCAACTCGCAGAGGTGAACGTGGGCCCCCAAACGTTGGAAGCCCTCGGCCATCCAGCGCGCGTACAAATTGTAAAAGAAATTGACTTTCCCCGGGATCACCAGGAGGACCCGACAGCGTCCGTGCGGACCGCCTTTCTCGAACGACGGAGCGTCGTTGCCCACGGTCCCTCCATGGTTGGGGCGAAGGGCCCGCTCAAGCCTGGGTAGCGGGCGGCGATATCTGGGTACGAAAGGGCAGCGTTTTTTAGCAGGCACCCGTTAAGCTGTCAATCCGCACCGATGAGGCAATGGTCAACTCGACAGTCACGAGCGCGAGGGCGTTCCATGATCGACATTAATGAGATTGTGAACACGTTTCTCGAAGCGGCTTGCGCGCCCCGCGCCGGTGGACACACGTCCGGAGACCTTCGCGATGCCCTGACGATCCTGGCCGAACATCCGGACCTCGCGGGTCGAAGCATCCACGCGGCGGCGGCCCTTGGCGATGCCGATCGCGTCCGGGCGTTTCTGCTTGAAGGGCCCGAACAGGCCACCATTCAGGGTGGACCTCGGGGATGGGGACCGCTCTCCCATCTTTGTTTCTCACGCTTTCTCAGGCTGGACCCGGCCCGATCGGACGGGTTTGTTCAGGCCGCGCGAGCCCTACTCGACGCCGGCGCGAGCGCCAACAGCGGCTGGTGGGAATGCGACCACCAACCACACCCCGAATGGGAAAGTGTCCTCTATGGTGCGGCGGGCGTCGCCCATCACGAAGGGTTGACAAGGCTCCTTCTGGCCCACGGCGCCGATCCCAACGACGGGGAGACGACCTATCACGCACCCGAGTCGTACGAGATGGGCGTGCTGAAGGCCCTTGTCGAGAGCGGCCGGCTCAGCGCCCAAAGCCTGGCTACGATGCTCCTCCGCAAGGCCGATTGGCACCACTTTGAGGGCATCAAGTACTTGCTCGAAAACGGCGCCGACCCGAATCTGATGACTCCCTGGGGCAAGACCGCACTTCACAACGCCCTGATCAGCGACAACGCCCTAGAGATCATCGCGGTGCTGCTGGAGCACCATGCGGACCCGGCGATCGAGGGCGATTCGGGACACGGGCGCCAAGGCCCGAGGCGGTCGGCAATCGCCCTCGCGGCGCGCCGGGGACGAA
>CALLYK010000304.1 GCA_937858365.1 uncultured Isosphaeraceae bacterium
TCGGCCTCGGCGTCTTGACCGTCTCCCTTGAAGACCAGGTTCCCCAGGTTCAAGTGGGCCCGGGCCAGTCCCCGACGGTACTCGGGACGCAGCGGGAAGTCCTCGCTGAGACGCTGATACTGAGCGGCCCCGGCGAGATAGGCGGCGCGGGCCTTCGAGGCGTCTTTCTTGGCCTCCCGCACCCGGCCCAACGTGATCTGACTCCTGGCCAACACGTCACGAACAATGGCGACGGTCGGGAACTGAACGAGGAGTGGTTGGGCCACGTCGATCGCCTCGTTGAGGCTGCTCTCGGCGATGTCCGGTCGGTCCTGGTCCAAGCGCGCGACCCCCTGGCCTTCGAGTGTGGCGGCCAGGTCCCGGCGGACTTCGAATCCTGCGTCGCGGGTGGACGCGAGGTCTCGGAACCGACGGGCCGCTTCCTCAAACGCGGACTCCGCGTCGGCGGGCCGGCCCGCGACCCGATGCGCCTCCGCCAAGGCCATCGCCGCGCGACCCGCTTGATAGCGCGCCTCGGGTCCGCTCCCTTCGACCTTCACCAGGTCGGCGAAGATGTCTGAGAGACTGGCGGCGGCCTCGTCGAGCTTGCCGACGCGGGCCTTCAATCGGGCGTGGTCAATCCGCGCGCCGGCCCATTCGAGGTGGTCCGCGGGCTGAGCGTCAGGGCCTTGGGCCTGGGCCTTCAGGAGGGCCTCGGCCGTCGTGAAGGCTTGTTCGGCCGCTTCCAGGTCGCCGAGCTTCTGGGCGATCGTGGCGAGCCGCGCGTTGGCCCGACCGCGCTGTCGGGCCGCGTTCGGTTCGCCGGCCTGCTCTTGGTCGAAGCGCGTGAACGCGTCGCGAGCCTTTTCGAGCGTCGCCTTCTGTACGGGATCGAGGAAGTCTTCAAGCCAGTATTGGCCGAACTCACCGTACATGTCGTCGGCCGCTTGACGGGCGAAGGCACGCTGACGTTGCGCCTCGGCCCGTTGACGGACGGCCTCGTCGCGCTCGCGACGGACCAGCACATAACCGCCCGTCAGCGCGATCAAGGCGATGCCGGCCACACCGGCCAAGGCGGTGACGGTCGATCGATGGCGCCTGGCCCAGCGGGCCACGCGCGCGGTGGGCGGCTCGGGATAAGCCACAACGGGCTCGTCGGCCAGCCAACGCTCAACGTCGTCGGCCAGGGCGGTCGCCGACTCGTACCGCATCGCCGGGTCCTTGGCCATCGCCTTGAGGCAGATCGCCTCCAGCGCGGCCGGAATGCGCGGGTCGAGCGTTCGAGGTGGAACGGGCCGCTCCTCTCGGACCTTGCGGAGCAGTTCTTTGCTGGTCTGACCCGTGAACGGGGCCCGCCCCGTGAGGACCTCGAAGAGGACCGCGCCCAGGCCGTAAACGTCGCTGTGGGTGCCGACCCGATCGAGGGCGCCCTCCGCTTGCTCCGGCGACATATAAGCGGGCGTCCCCATCACTTGTCCATGCACGGTGCGGGTGAGCGGGCCGTCGTCGCCGGACCAAGAGGGTGTCGCCTCGGTGACGATCTCGGGGCCGTCCAACGACTTGGCGAGCCCCCAGTCCAAGACCATCACCTCACCAAAATCCCCCAAGACGATGTTCTGGCCCTTCAGGTCGCGGTGGATGAAGCGCCTGCTGTGGGCGTAGGCGATCGCTCGGCAGACCGCTTGGAACGCGTTGAGAAGGCGGGTCAGTTCCAGGCCGTCGGCCGTCCCCGCCTGGCGGCGCTTTTGGTACTCGGCGATCGCCGCGTTGAGGGTCCGCCCGCGGACCATGCGCATGGTGTAGTAAGGACCGCTCCGGCCATCCCCCGCGACCAGTTCGTACACGGGCACGATCCCGGGGTGTTCGAGCTGCCCGGTGATCCGGGCCTCGGCGAGAAACCGCTCCCTCGTGACGACGTTTCCGGCCTGCTCGGGCCGCAGTTCCTTCAAGGCCACTTCGCGGTCGAGGTCGAGGTCGCGCGCCAGCCAGACTTGTCCCATGCCCCCTTTGGCGTGGAGCTTGCTGCGCGTGTAATGGGTGCGGGTCTCGGCCGTGTTGACGACCGTGCTCAAGAGGACGTGTCCGGCGCGCTGGCCCAGGTCCACGGTGGCCTCGGAGTGGTCCAGGTCGCCGTTCGTCGCGCGCTCGGTCCGATGGTCGATGGTCTCGTCTTGACCCGTCCCCAAGGCGGCCGGGCCGTCGGCCTCGGTCAGGACACCGCCCGACAAGCCGGCCGTGTCTTCCGTCGCCTTGGCGACCGCGACCGGCCTGACGGCGCCGACCGCGCGGGGCCTCGTCTCATCGACGTTGGCCGACGCGTCCAACATGTCTTCCTCAAGTTGGACGCGTTGCTTCTCGTCGATCCAGCCTCGTTCGGCGAGAAGGTCGAGGATCGACCGGTCCGGCGAGTCCACCCAGAGAGCGCACACCTGGGCGAGCCGCTCGGGATCGATCAGGCCGGCCCGAAAAGCGACGGCCGCGGCGAGAAGGTTGCGATCGGCTGGCACGATGGACCTCGCTCTCAGGTTCCCGGGAACTTCTCGTGTGGCGAACGTCCGGTCCCCCTGCCGAGCTACAATCGGGGGAACAACGATTGGAGCCGATCCGCGCCCCCAAGACAAGGAAAAAGGGACATGTTCAAGGCCCCGTTGCACACCTGGGACCTAACGCCCGCCCAGGCGCGGGCCCTTCAAGGGGAACTCGCCCGTCGTGTGGACACATCTTCATCATTGACCGATTGGGAGCTCGTGGCCGCGGCCGACGCCTCCTACGACCGAGGCGACCAGTGGCTTTACGCGGCCGTCGTCGTGACCCGCGCGCCCACGTTCGAAGTGGTGGCCCGCGCGGGGCTGCGCGTTCCCCTTGCCTTCCCTTACGTTCCCGGACTGCTCTCGTTTCGCGAGGCCCCCGGTTTGGTGGCCGCTTTCGAGAAACTCGACGTCCGGCCCGACGTGGTCCTCTGCGACGGCCAAGGGACCGCCCACCCGCGCCGCTTCGGCCTGGCCTGCCATCTGGGACTCTGGCTCGACCTGCCCACGATCGGCTGCGCGAAGTCGATCCTCTGTGGGGAATTCGGACCTCCAGGGCCCAACCGGGGCGATTGGTCCCCCTTGATCGACGAAGGCGAGACCGTGGGCGCGGCCTTGCGAACGCGCCCGCGGGTCCAGCCCGTATTCGTTTCTCCCGGACACAAGTGCGACCTGGCCTCGGCCGTTGCGGTCGTCCTCGCGGCGACCACCAAGTACCGGCTGCCCGACCCGGCGCGCCTCGCCCATGAGTTCTCCAACGACCTGCGCCGAGACGCCCGAGGGACGGCCTCGCCAACATGACCGGGCCCAAAGAGCGTCTCGGCGCGCACCGCGATCAGTGCTTCATGTGTTTTTCTCCTTAAAGATCGCCTATATTCGTTTGTGTTAATGTTTAGAGAACCGCCTCCGCATGATGTCCACGACGGTGAGCGGCCCCTCGGTCTCGTTCGACCGGCGCGACCGGCGCGACCCGCGCGACCTGTCGCCAGGTTCGTCTCGGCGGGCCGGTTGGGGACGCCCTTCCGGGGCCTTCCGTTCCAGAACAGGCGCAGAAACGTTCACTTCTTCAGATGATGGTTGCAAGCACGCCTCGATCACAGGCGATGGCTCCTCCACCGGCGGTTGCTCGGCGACGGGCGGCTGCTCCTCCACCTGTGGTTGCTCCTCCACCGGCGGTTGCTTCGCGACGGTTGGTCCTTCCGCGACCGGGGCTTGGTCTTTGGGGGACGCGAGGGCCGGGCCCTTTCGGACCTGAAGGCCGAGTTTCTCGGCCAGCCGGAAGTACTTGTTGGAGTTCTCGCGTTCGTACCGACGCAGAAGGGTGAGTTCCTTCGTCTCGTTCACCGGGACACCCAGCATGGCGCAAGTCTTGTCTTCCTCCTCGGTGGGGAGGAGGACCTCGTCGCGCAGAGTGGTGAGCCGTTCGTAGTGCTTTCGCAGGAGTTCGAGCGCGTAGGGTGCGTCATCGGCTTCGAGCGTGGCCCGACGGCGCGCGATGGGGACCCCCAAGAGGTCGTACGCCTGGCCGAGTTGCTCGGCCGTGAGCGCCTGGTTCGTCTCCAGTTCTCCGATGAGGTCTTCGAGGTTCTTGAGCTTCCAGGCGACCCCTTGCGCGGTCCGCTCCAGCTTCTTGTCGTTGAGTTCCGGATCGCGCCGGAGCTTGCCGGCGAGTTCCAGGGCCTCCATCTCGTGAGAGCTGTCCCAGCGTTCGGTGACGGCCTTGTAACGGGCGCGACGACACGCGTCGACCCGCATGGACGCGAGCAGCAGTTCGTCTTCGAGACGGACGGAGTGCTCGTTGAGATGGTCGATCTTGGCGCCGGCCTCGAGGCGGCGTTCGTCGAACATCGCTTGGAGCTCCGCGGTAAGGCAAGTGCCGTTCCCGGCGAGTCCATGTCGGACGTTGTTGACGCGGCTCTTGGCTTTCCCTTCGGGGGTCCTGGGGCCGGTCGATTTTTGCGCGTTGGCCTTGCGGGCCTCGTCTTGAAAGTTCGTCTTCATCGTCTTTTCCTTTCGTGGAAAAGGGGGACTTCTTCGTCGAAAATGGGTCGGACCGAACGCGACGTCGCGTGGTCTCCCGTGTCCTCAAGATCGGGCCTTGGTGGAGTTTTCGTGAAAGGAAACGGACGGGAGGGAGGGGGCCGGGTGGGGTCGCGACGACCTTGAGGAATGCGCCGCGAGAGGAGAGGGTTGAACGACTTTGGTATGTTCGAGCGAGCGTCCCATTCCGACCTTCGATTGTCTCACCATTCCACGAGGGCCTCAGGACCGTCCCATGAACGCTCCCTTTCGACTCGCACTCGTGTTCTTGATCACAACGGTCGGCCTGAGCGCCCGGGCCCAACATTGCGCTCCGATCGTGGAGTCGTATCTCAGCGAAATCTCGGTCCAGCGCGATCGCGACGCGACGCGATTTCGCCTGGAATACCGCAAGAGCGGCGGCAGGCGTCAACCGGCCTATCAGGTCTATGTGGTCGCCTTCCTGGAACGCGACGGCGCCAAGGTGCCCGCGCCGCCGCCTGGTCCGGTCTTGGACAAGGAAGCCGCCCTCGTCGTCCACACGCAAGTTGTCCGGCGCGGCAAAGACGGTGGTTACGCTTTGGAGTTCACCCTCAACGACGACGCGCTCGCGAAGCGCTTGATCGAGCACTTTCGGCTCACCGAGAAAGACCGCGCGGAGAACGGCGGCTGGGGCGCTTACAACGATCGCGTGCGCGTCGCGGTCTTCGTGCCTTTTTTGGAGGACCGGACGTACTCCAACCTGGACGGCCTTCCCGAGGAACGTCACGAGTGCAATTATCACCGTGATCGCGCGCTCTTGTTCCAGGTCTTGCCGCACCGCTTCAGCCTTCACTTCGGCGTCGTGAAGGACGTGCGTCTCGAACCGGGGAAACACCGCGTCGAGATCAACGGCGACAAGCCCGCTCGGGACCCGAAGGATGGGTGAGGCGCGCGACATGACCCTGCTCCCAAAGCGTACGGAGGGAGGGCCCGGTTTTGACCGGCCGTGGAAGCCCGGGACTTCAACCCGGCCCCGCCGTAAACGGCGTGTCTAATACCGCTGCGAGGAGAGGCCGGGTAAACCCGGCCCGGGACAATCGCAGGCGATTGCTAGGCCGTGTCGACAATTCCTGGGCAAGTTGCATCGACTGGGCTATCGCAGCAGGACCATGATCGATGCCACATGAACAAATCCAAGGACGTTGCGGGCTGTCTTCTCGTATCGGGTCGCGATCCGACGGTATTGCTTGATCAGGTTGATCAACCACTCGACCTTCTTGCGTTCCTTGTACAAATGCTTGTCATAATCACGCGGCACATTCCTGTTCTTCTTGGGCGGGACCACCGCCTCGGCCCCTTGACGCTGCGCCGCCGCCACGACCGCGTCGCTGTCGTACGCCTTGTCGAGGATGAACGCGCCCGCCTGATGCCCGGTGATCAACGGCTCGGCCTGAGTGACATCGGCCTCCTGGCCCGCCGTCAGGATGAACTCGACCGGGTTGCCCAGAGCATCGACGAGGATGTGGATTTTGGTGCTGAATCCGCCTCGGGAACGGCCGAGGGCCTCATCTCCTTGCCCCCTTTTTTCCCGGCCGCATGCTGGTGCGCCCGGACCACGGTGCTATCGATGATCATCCACTCCAGGTCGGGGTCTTGCAGCTCCTCGAAGACGCGCTTCCAGACCCCCTTGGCACCCCAGCGGTCGAACCGCTTCCAGACCGAGCCCCAGGGCCCGAATCGCTCGGGCAGGTCGCGCCAGGGGGCGCCGGTCTTGGCGATCCACAGGACCGCGTTCACGAAGAGGCGGTTGTCCTTGGCGGTTACGCCGGGGTCGCCGGCCTGGCCGGGAAGGAAGTCTCTGATGCGATTCCAATGGTCATCCGTGATCTCGTGGCGACGCATCGGGGCCTCTCCGGTCGGCCATATTGGGTGAGAATCCTCGCCTATCCTGCTCAAAGCCCCTGGGATTTGTCTACACGGCCTAGCTCGATTCCCGCCGCAGGACGACGCATTGGAGGGCAGGCCCACCGGCCACGCGGCGGCAGGTTCTCAGCGGCCGGTCCGCGTGGTATCGTCGCGACCAAGGTTGTCGTCAAACGGGAGGAACATCCGATCGGGGACCGTTCCATGATAGGGTCGTCCGCAGCGGTCGTGCTCGCGATGCTTGTTGTCGTCCAGGACCCGAAGGGGAGTCCCGGATCGACTCCGGCCGCCCCGACTCAGGACGAGAAGATCACGGTGGCAAAGGGACTCGCCGCCCTCGACCAGATCCGGATCGACGCCTTGCGCACCCTCAACCATTACGCCACCGAGGGCGCCGACACCACCACCGACCGGATGGACGCCCACTTCACCAGCGGGCCGATGAAATACGGCGAGCGTCACTATTACCGATATCACGATATGGTCGATAAAGCTCTCAGGGAGTTCGAGAAGGCCGTCGCGAAGGTCGTCCCCAAGGAGCCGATCTCGAAGGACGTCCGCGGGTTCTTCGGCGACGCGTCCCTCTCGCAGTCGGAGGTCCACACCCGACGCCGTTCGTGGGCCGAGGAACGCATGAGGGGATACGACCCCGCCTGGCTGGACGTGAGTCAAGCCCTCAAGACCTTCGCCGGCGTGTTCACCACCAGGGACGGGAGACTGGAGGTGGACGCCGAGTACGGGCGTGGCTGGCAGCGGGGCGGCGGCAAGCCCTGTCGACGCGAGCGCGAGGCGGAGGCGATTCGAACGAAGCTCCGTGCAGAACTCGAGCGCCGGCTCGAGGCCTACTTCGACGACGCCCGCGAGGCCTTGCTCGCGTTGGACGCCGGGAAGTAGGGTAAGCCCCCGGCCCCGGTAGGAATGACTCCGCGCCACTCGACCGGGAGAAGCTGCGGTCGTCCGAACTTCGACCGAGCCTGCACTGTCGGCCGACACCGTCCGCACGGGACACTCGCACTCGTGGCCGAGCAAGCCGCGAGGGACCCGTCGGAGGCGTCAGATGGAGAATGCGACCGAAGCCATCCCGGCCGGGGCGACGCTCGCCCAGCCGGCCCTGCTCGGCGTGACCTTCGACGTCACCCTGGGCGAAAGCTTCTATCACGATCGCCTGGCCGGCGTGGTCGATGAGCTTCGGCAGCGGTGCGACGGCGGGTGGCGCGGTGATCGGTGCCTGCAACGGGTCCTTGGTGTAGGTCGCCCAGGGCGGATCGCCGGGGGCTGGGACCAGGGTCGCACCTTCCTGTCCCCATCGAGTGCCCAGGAACAGGCCGCTCTTGAGGCGCGGGATGGTGAAATCGAAGGTGATGAACTGGTTCATGTAGTCACCGCGGATCCCCCGGTCGATGAAGTTCTGTGGGTACGGGAACGTCGGGGCGTAGCCGAGCACGGTCGGCAGGTTCGGCCCGATGTCAGCCAGCGCCTTGATGGTCGGTTCCAGATTCTGCAGGTTGCGAACCAGGTCACTCTGGGTGTCATTGATCAAACCTGTTGCCGTGTCGCTGAATACGCGGAACTTATCCAGCGCCGTAGTGATCCGGGGGCGTTCCCGATTGAGCACTTCCAGCGCCGGCGGGATCCGGTCCAACGCCCGGGTGATGGTGTCGTATTGGCCTGCGAACTGGCCGGCCATGCGGTTCAGCGCGGAGATCGACGCATTGATGTCATCGGTCTGATCGGCCAGCATGCCCACGAAGTCGTTCAGCCGCATGAGCAGATCACGGATCTGAAC
>CALLYK010000305.1 GCA_937858365.1 uncultured Isosphaeraceae bacterium
CACGCGCGGCACCGGCTCCGCCAGTGGCTTCGGGGGAAGCACAAGGTGCGAAGTCGCGGGACGACACGGTTCCCCGACGCGAGGCTGCATGACGAATTCGGCCTCATCCGCTTGAGCGACCGACCGAAGACCTTCCCGTGGGCGAAAGCATGAGTTCTTGTCCGAGAGCCGGATGCGGGAAAACCGCCTGTCCGGTTCGATGAGCGGGGAGTGAAAACGGGGCCTCGGCTACCGCGTCACTCCTCGACTCTACCATAATTTTATTGAACTACTTCGATAAATCGACGATCAGCGTGACGTGACGAAGGGCGTGCGGCGGCCTTCTCAATAGCGCTGGACCGGCAACCAAGAGGTTGGCCCAGAGACGGGGCGGGGAAGGGGAGGGATGTTGGACGGTGGTTCCGACCGGATTTCGGTTGGCACGAGATGGGGGGGGATCGACCCCGAAGCCATCGAGAAGGTCGAGGTCAAGTGGGTGCGCCTAGGCGAGGCCCCGTCCGTCGGCGACCAGGGCGTCGTCGCCGACCCCTGTTTTCGCGTCGATCACGGGGTCGCCGAACTCCATCACGTCCAACGCTCGCGCAAGGTCGTCGGCCGCTTCGGCAAGGCGCATCGGCGTGCTCGTCAAACCGAGGACGAAGACCAAGACCCAAGAGGCACGTTCGATCAAGGGCCCTCAAAACTCAATCCACACCTGAGGCCAAAGTCACGTCTGGTCAACGAGCCGTTTTCGTCCTGCCGGCGCGGCGGCTACAATGGGTCTAGGTCAAGCGGGGGCCATACACGCACATGGACATTGATGACATCGAGGTGTTTCATTATCGACCCGAGTGTCATGTGGCGGGCTGTCGCGAGCCGGCCGTGTTCAAGGTTGCGGCCCTTTGGAGCGACGGCACGTCGCGCGAGTTGAAGAATTATGGCCTCACGTGCGCGACGCATCGCGCGCGACTGCTGGAGCGGGCCCGCGCTTCGAGCCAAGACCTGCACCTGGCGGAGGGTGAATCGGTTGGCCCGATCCAGCTCTACCGCCTGGAAGAAGGCCGCCGCGACGCCGAACTCGCCCCGATCGACTCGCCCCCTCCGAGGTCGCCCTCCTGATTTGAAACCGTCATCCAAGCCGGGACCGAGCTGGAAGCGTGAGCGACGCTCGGGTCATGGGACGGCGCCGTTCACAAGACGGAGTCCGGCTGATCGGTCCCGAAAAACAAGGGGGGCACCACCTTGACTTTGCGTTCGCATCAGTTATGCTTTGAGTCGCTGGGGTTGGTCCGAGATTTTTCATTCCGTGGCCCACAGCCCACCCGGTCACTCCGGCCGGAGCGTCCGCTCCGATCATCGCACTCGTCCACGGCCCCATCCTTTCCCCCTTGGCGATTGGATGGGGCCTATCTTCGCGCAGCCTGACGAAACCCATCCGGGCGTCAGAGCAGGTGGCGCGCTTTGATTTCCAGGTAGCGATTCACGAGTGGCGCGGTGAGTTCATCGGGGAAGACGTCGAGCGTCAAGGCGCCCTTACGGCGGAGTTCCACCAGCACCCGTTCTCGCCAGGTGAGCATCGACGCCGCGGCGGCGGCCCGATACAGGGCTGGACCTACTTCGGTCGTGTCTGCTCGGTCGGCCAGGTCGAAGAGGTCGCGGTCGCGAAGGAAGACGCCTAGGGGCAAGTGCCGTCCCGAGATGTTTCCGAGGTGTCCCACCACTTGCTCCGCGTTCACGTCGTCGAACACGTTGGTCATCAAGACGACCAAGGACCGCTTGCGACACCGCTTCTCCAACTCCAAGAAGGCCCGCTCGTGCCGTGATTCCACGAGTTCGGGAAAGACGTTGTGGACCGCGTGGACGAATCGGTTCGTGCGCTTCGCACCGCCGGCCGGTGGGACGTAGGCCCGCACGCGATCGGCGTAAACGAGCAGTCCCACCTGGTCTCCGCGCACGAGGGCGACGTGGGCCAGAAGGAGCATGGCATTGAAGGCGTGGTCCAGCGGCGTGAGTCCGCCGCCCACGTCCCCCGCCATCATTCGTCCGGCGTCGATGAGGAAGATCACGCGCTGCGATTGGTTCGCCTGATAGGCCCGCACCGTCAGTTTGCGACGGCGGGCCGTGGAGCGCCAGTCAATCGTCCGGGGCTCGTCCCCTTCGATATAGTCGCGGAGGCGTTCGAACTCGTTGTCGTTGCCGAGGCGGCGGGAGCGTCGGACGCCGATCGCGCTGAGGCGATCGCGCCGGGCGAGCATCGCGTAGCGGGCGATCTGTTTGACGTCGGGATAAACGCGCACGGTCGATTCACAGGGCAACTTCACCGACCGCCGCCAGAGTCCCAGCCGACTCGACAGGAACACATGGACCCGGCGCAGAAGATAGGAGCCGCGGCGGTTGGGCGTGAGTGTGTAATCGGCCTCGGTCATCGCCTTGGCTTGCACCGTGAAGGGGAACGACGTGGGCTCGGCCACGAATGGGTCGGGCACGTCGTCTTGGACCGTCACGAGGCGGGACCGGCGCGCATGGTTCTCGATCGCGAGCGTGACCTGGCCGGGTTCTCCTAGCGAGGCCACTTTGCCCACGACGCGCGTCGCCTTGAGCCTGGGAGGTCCCACGACCGTCATGAGGTCCACGAAGGCGACGAGCACGAGCAGCGCGTCGAGGCCGAAGAGGGCGAACCTCATCACCTCGCCATTGGGAAAGAGGAGTGACAACGACATGAACGCGGGTACGAGCGCGAAGAGGGCGAAGTTTCGCGTCGGCCAGATCATCGGCGCGGTACCTCGACGGAGCGGACCAATTCGTTCAGGGTCTCGTCGACGCCCCGCCCTTCGACTTCGGCCTCGGCCGTGAGCATGACTCGGTGTCGAAGCGCGGGCAAGATCACGTCTTGGACATCGTCGGGCAGGGTGTACTGACGGCCTTCCAGGGCCGCCGCGGCTCGGGCCCCACGCAGCACCGCCACACCCGCGCGCGGCGATGCCCCCAACGCGAAGGCCGGCCAATCCCGGGTCTTACGCACAAGGTTGGCGATGTAATGAAGCACTCGCTCATCCACGGCCACCTGCGCGACATGACGCATCGCCTCGCGAACTTGCTCAGGGCCCGTCACGGTGGCGACTGCGTCGGTGAGGAGTTGCTCGGGCGAACGCCCCGCCAGGTGAAGTCGAAGAATGTTGGCTTCTTCATCAATCGATGGATAATCGACGACGAGCTTGAGCAGGAAGCGATCGAGTTGGGCCTCGGGCAGGTTGTAGGTCCCTTCCGACTCAATCGGGTTTTGCGTGGCCATCACCAGGAAGGGGCGTTCGAGCCCATGGACGACGCCATCGACCGTGACCTTCGTTTCCTGCATGATTTCCAGCAGGGCGGCATGGGTCTTCGCCGGGGCGCGATTGATTTCGTCGGCCAGGAGGAGTTGCGTGAAGACCGGGCCCGGTCGAAAGCGGAAGTCTTGGACCCGCTCGTCGAAGATGGCCGATCCGGTCACGTCCGACGGCATCAAGTCGGGCGTGAACTGGATGCGGTTGAAGGCGCAGCCGAGGACCTTGCCCAAGGCCCGGACGAGCAACGTCTTGCCCAGGCCGGGTACGCTCTCGATGAGGACGTGTCCTTCGGCCAAGAGCGCGATCAAGACGCCGCGCACCAATTCCCGCTGACCGACAAAGACCTTGGAAATCTCGGCGATCACCGGGGCCGCCCAGGCGCCGACCGGGCCGGAGGTCCCGTCCGCGAGGGGGCGTGGCTTCGGCGGCGGAGGTGCCTCTTCGGTGATGTCGGTTGGTTCCACGAACTTGATCTCTTCCGGCGTCTGTTCGTTTCCGGTGCTCATGGTCCAAGGGCCCGGTTGCGGTTGGGTTGATGCGCCGAGGGCACTCGCCAGCGGCGATAGGTCTCGATTTGGGTCTGCGCGAAGGTGGTGTCGCGGGTCTTGGCGAGGAGGTCGCCCAGGGCCTCCGCGTGGGCGACGGGGCGTTCCGCGTCGGAGACGGGGGCCGGACGCGGCCGACCCAGTCGCGCCGTTCGCGCCAGGCAGCCAATCAGGGCGAAGGCCAAGATATGATAGAGCACCCAGCGCATCGCGGGGGTGAGGGGTAGTTGGCTTTTCGGGCGGCTCGAATCGAGCAGAAACGAGCCCTGGACGAAGACAACGTCGCGCGGCTCCTCACCGACCCATTCCACGACGCGTTCCGCGAGCGGTCGGCGCGCCCGTTCGAGAAGGGCCGCGTTGAGAAGGAAGGACCCGTTGGCGACGAGGAGGACCTTCGAGTCTTGAAGGTGCCATTCCATCGCGAGCGTCTTGCCGTCGCCGGTGAGGAGCACGTTTTCGACGGTTGCCTTGGGGACCTCATGACGCTCAACTCGGGCCTTGGCCCCGTCCACGCCGATCGCCCAAGCGCCGCCGAGGGCCTGGCACGTTGTGGGGGCCCCCGCGTTCGGCTCCAGCGCGAACCAGGACTCGACGCGCCCCGCCGCCTTCGCCTTGGGCGGGAGCGGCCCCATGCGTCCCGCCGTCGCGGCCCGATCCGAAATGGCCTCGCGTTTCGCCGGGTCGGTGTCGGCGGGCAGGCCCGCGAGCACGGCCTTCCAGTAGTCGGGCTCGGCGTCATAGTCGCGCATCACGTAAATCAGTTTCCGGCCCGCCGACATCGCGAGCCAGTCCTCATACCATTCGGCCTCCTCAAGTCCCGGAGGCCCCGGGTAGGTGGCAAAGCGAACCAGAACATCGGACTTGCGTTCCAGGCGGTCATCGAGGCGCTGAGTGGCCCGGACCGTGTGCCCTTGGGCCCGAAGTGCCTCGGCCAAGACGCCCGTGCCGTTCACGCTCCGACCTGTGCTCCTGCCGTACTCGTTGTCCACGCCGGTCGGGGAACAACCGGCGAGTGCAGCGAGCGCCAGGAAGGCCACGAGACGGCCAGTCATGACTGGACCTCGGCCGCCCAACGGCCCTCGAGGGCCTCGGCCTCGCCCCATGCGTGCTCGAACGCCTCGGGTGAGGGCTCACGATGACCGTAATAGGCCGCCTCGAAAAGCCTCAATGTCGGCTCGACCCCTTCACGCACGTCGTCGGGCCCGATCGCGCGGACGAGTTGGCGGCCAGTCCGACCGGGCGCCAAACGAACGAGCCCCCGCGAGTCAAGTCGAAGCAATAAATGCACAAATACGCACACAATCGCGCCGGAGAGGTCGCCGCGGGCGCGGCGCGCGCGGGCCTCGGCCCAGGGGTCATCGGTTTCAACGCTCAGGCCGGTGGGCAACGCGACCACGCGGCGACCTACGGCCGGGGCCGACTTGGGCCTCGGGTTGGGGTCCAGGCCCTCCACGTAGTATCGCCACCACTTTGCCACGAAGATGAAGAGGCCGATCAGGGCCACGGCGATCAGGATGAAGATCACGAGGGAGACGATGTCCCCCGTCCTGAGTTCGAAGGAGCCCGGGCCCTGGCGGACTTGAGTCAGGCGCGGCGGCGAGGGGGGCGTCAGGGGACGCGCTTCGTCCTTCTTCTCGTCGTACCAGGGATAGGTCCCTTTCCCGAGCGCCGAGCGCATGGGGTCGGTCGGTTCGTCAACCGCGATGGGGCCCAAACTGAACGTGAGGAAGAGGACGACGCTCACCATCGTTCCTCGTCCTCCAGGGCCCCGCCGAGCGCCCTCATGCGCAGCTCGATTTCCCATCCTTCTAGCCGTGTCCGTTGGTCGATGTATTCGAGGAACCGCACGACCGTGAAGAAGCCGATGCCCAGCCATGTGCTCACATGGACATGCCAGCTCGTGAGTGAGAGATCTTCGAAGACGCGGCCGGCGGAGGCCACGCCAAGTTCGGGTGTTTGCTGCTCGACCATGAGTTCCTCAAGGTTGCTCCCGGCGTAGGCGAAGGCGAGGACGAAGAGGCCGCATGTCGCGAGTTGAAAGCCCCAGCGGAAGAACATCAGGGCCCCGCGATCGCGTGTGAGGTCCCAGCAGCGCGACGAGACGGCCGACCATTTCCCCTGTTCCAAAAGGATGACCTCGTTGAGGAACCGGAACTTCCCGGCGAAGAAGGCCCCGATCATCCAGATCAACAGGAGCGCCCCTCGAGCCAAGCCTTGATAAAGGAACATCCGGCCCGAAGAGACGAACAAAGTGCGGACCATGCGGCCCGCCGAGGGGCGGTTGCCGAACATGAGGCCGCCCATCGCCACGGTGAGAGGCGCGGTCGCCCAGGGGGCCTCGATCGCGAGAAGCAAGAAGAGGGGAATGAACCGGGGGAACTCCTCGTTGGAGTCGCTCATCAGGCCCAGGACCCATGCGTTGAAGGCTACGCAGGGAAGCGTGCCCAAGGCCAACCAAGCGGCCAAGACGAGCGGCCGTCGCCTCACCACGATCGTCGCCAGGTCCAGCAGGTCCAGGAAGGACCGCTCGCGGATCACGACCAGGGTCCGGTCGGGAGACACGGGTCAGTCCTCCCTGGTCGCGTTGGCCCGACCGAACGTTCGACCGCCCAATGCGAGGTAGGCGACCAGAAGCAAGGCGCTTGTGATCGCGATCCCCGCCTTGACTCCGTAGGGCAGGTTCGAGGCCGACACAAAACCCTCGAGAAAGGCCGCCAAGACAAAGAGGCAAACCGAGGCGCCGATCGTCGGCAAGGCGTTCTTCGCCTCGCGCTGCAAGGACGCGAGGCGCGTTTGGCCTTGATGGTCGATCAGGCCCCAGCCGAGGCGCAAGCCGGCGGCCCCGGCGAAGACAATCGCGGTCAATTCGAACGCCGAGTGGGCAGTGACGAAGCTGGAAAAGCGGCCCCAGTGGGGCGTCGTGTACATGTGCCCGAAGACGGTACCGAGTTGCAGCCCGTTCGAAGCAAGCAAGTAGAGGGTCCCGAGGCCAAAAGAGAGGCCCCAAACGAAGCACTGGATGCCGATGCCCGCGTTGTGGAAGACGTAGAACCCGGCCATCATCGCGTCGTTGCGGTCCCGTGATTCCAGTGGTGAGGAGTACATTTCCTCCATTTGATCGATCATCTCGGCGCCGAGGAGGTCCTTCCCGAAGTCGGGCCGCGACATCGCCATGGCGCCCGAGACGAGGAAGCACCCCCAAAAGACCAGGGCCGCGATGAGCAGGGTGGGATCGGAGCGGAGGCGCCTGGGGACGGCATGAAAGACCTCGGCCGCCCACGTCCGGAAGCGAAAGCCGCGGGAGCGATAAAGCCGGTTGTGGGCGCGCGCCACCAGGTCATGAAGGTAAGCGACCGTTTCGCGCGGCAGGTCGTATGACTCGGCCAGCATCAAATCGGCACACGCGGACCGATAAAGCTCGGCCATTCGCACCACGCGTTCGGAGGCCGTGCCCGCGACCCTCTCGGAGCGAAAGGCCGTGAGGTGTTGATCCAGTTCTCGCCAGGCGGCCTCGCGCTGGGCCAGCCGATCGACCACCCGCATCGGTCAGTCCCCCAAGTAGATGCGTCTGTAGAGGGCGCACAATATGGCGTCGGCCGTGAATTCGCGAGGCAAGTCGTACCGCTTGCGAAAGGGGCGGGCTAGGTGCTCGCCGAGTTCCTCGGTCCGTCCCGCGGCGAACCGCTTGCGGCACTTGACATAGTCGGATAGGGCCCGGGAAAGCTCCGGCCCGGCCGGCGGCGACGCGGGCAAGAGGGGCAAGACCCGGTCCGCGAGCTTGTTGTCGGGCCGCACCACCTTCGCGCCGATGGGCCGTCGCTCCACGATCACCATGGTCCCGGCGGCCAGGTCCCCCAGTCGTTGAAACCGCTTCGTGAGCACCATGCAGACGATCGCCGGTAAATACGCGAACGGCCAAACCCCGTCGAACGCCCATAGCAGGTTCCGCAGCACGGCCTGGGCGCCCGTGATCGGCACCCCCTCGGTCGACACGACGCGTAGCCCCAGGGCGAGCTTCCCCACGGTCCGACCATTGAAGAGGGCCTCGCAAAAACCGCCGTAGAAGAAGTACACGATGAACCAGATGACGAACATGAGCCCCAACGACCACTCGCCCATGACCGAGAAGGCCACCGACGCGATCGAACCAGCGATCAAGAAGGCCGCGATGACGGCGAAGTCGATCAGGTAGGAACAGGCCCGGTGAAACGGGCCGGCCAGCGGATAGAGGAAAGTGATCCGCTCGGGCGTCACCAAGCGGACTGACGTGTCGAGCGGACTCTGCGAAGAGGCAAGCGTCGCCGTGGCCATGCGAGAAACCGACTCGGTCATCTCAAAAGTCATCCACAAGATGTCGGCAGTTAATCCTAGCGTGCCGGAAGTAGCTCCGCAACGAGCCACTCGCCCGCATCATCAAGGCATGAGCACTCGTTCCAAGACGCGTACGACCTCCGGGACCCTGGGCCGGCCTTCCTCCACGATCGGCACATACACGGACTTGTCGTCCACCACGCGGACCAGGCCCGGATGGCGCCGAGCCAGGGCCTCCACGCGATCGCGCTCCCGATAGCGGAAGACGGCGTACTGGTCTTCCACATGGACCTTGGCCAGCTTCCAGCGCTCGGCGAGGATGCGCAACTCGGCTTCCTTGAGCAGGTTCAAGGCCGGTTGCGGCGGGGCCCCGAAGCGGTCGACGAGTTCCTGGCGGAAGTCTTCGAGGCGGTCGAGTGTGCGCATGCGCGCCAAGCGTCGATAGAGTTCGACTTTCACCTTGGGGGCGGGCACGTAATCACGCGGCAGATGCGCCCGCCAGGCGAGTTCGATCAGGCAATCGAACGCGGGCTTGTCGGCCTTGCCCGTGAGGGAACGAACGGCCCCTTCCAGCAGCGAGCAGTAAAGCTCGTAACCGACGCTTTCGATATGTCCCGATTGCTCGGCGCCCAGGATGTTGCCTGCCCCGCGGATCTCCAGGTCGCGCAGGGCGATCTTGAACCCGGCGCCGAGTTCGGTGAACTCCTCGATGGCCTTCAGGCGCTTCACGGCGTTGGGCGTGACCGTCCGGTCGCCGTCGAGCAGGAGGTACGCGTAGGCCCTGTGCTTGTAGCGGCCGACGCGCCCGCGAAGCTGGTGCAAGTCGGCTAGGCCGTACTTGTCGGCCTCGTTGATGAAGATCGTGTTGACGTTGGGGATGTCCAGGCCGCTCTCAATGATCGTGGTGGCGAGCAGAATGTCGGCCTCGTGACGCACGAACTTGAGCATTGCCCGTTCGAGTTCCTCGCCCGCCATCTGCCCGTGTCCAACCAGGATGCGCGCCTCCGGGACGATCGCTTGCACGCGGTCCTTGATGATGTGGATGTCGTAGACTCGATTGTGGACGAAGTAGACCTGGCCGTCGCGGTTGAGTTCGCGATGGATCGCGCGCTTGATAAGGTCGTCGTCCCAGCGGTTGATCCGCGTCTCGATCGCCTTGCGATCAGGCGGCGGCGTCTCCAGGTTGGAGATGTCGCGGATGCCCAGAAGGCTCATGTGGAGCGTGCGCGGGATCGGGGTGGCCGAGAGCGTGAGGACGTCCACGGTGGTGCGCAGGGCCTTCAGCCATTCCTTGTCCTCGACGCCGAAGCGTTGTTCCTCGTCGATGATGACCAGGCCCAGGTCCTTGAAGACGACGTCTTTCTGGACGAGGCGGTGCGTGCCGATGAGGACGTCCAGCCGGCCCTCGGCCGCGCGCTTGAGGGCATCCTTGATGTCGGCCTTGGGGCGGAAGCGGTTCACGCATTCGATCGTGAATGGGAACTCGGCCATTCGGCTGGAGAAGGTCCGAAAGTGCTGTTCAGCCAAGACGGTCGTGGGCACGAGCACGGCCACTTGCTTGC
The DNA here is from genome assembly GCA_937858365.1 of uncultured Isosphaeraceae bacterium. Taxonomy (GTDB): domain Bacteria; phylum Planctomycetota; class Planctomycetia; order Isosphaerales; family Isosphaeraceae; genus CALLYK01. Next base: position 9,724 of record CALLYK010000305.1, read on the forward strand.
CGCCGTCGACCGCCTTGAAGACAGCGCGCATCGCGATCTCGGTCTTGCCGTAGCCGACGTCACCGCAGATGAGGCGGTCCATCGGCCGGGGCGTCACCATGTCGCGCTTCGTGGCCTCGATCGCGGCGAGTTGGTCGGGCGTTTCCTCGTAGGGGAACGACGCCTCGAACTCGGTCATCCAGTGGCTGTCTTCGTTGGGGAAGCCGTGGCCGGGCATCGCGTCGCGTTTCGCCTGGATGTCGATCAATTCGCCGGCGAGGTCCACGACCGCCTCGGCCACGCGCTTCTTCTTCTTCTCCCAACTCGACGAACCGACCTTGGAGAGCGTCGGCGCGCCGCGACCGCCGCCCACGTACTTCTGGACGAGTTCCACGCGCGAGACGGGGACGAACATGCGTGTCCCCTCGGCGAACTCCAAGACGAGTTGTTCCTCGTCGTATTCGGGCGACTTCTCCACGAGCTGAAGGCCGCGATAGACGGCGATCCCGTGGTTCAAGTGGACGACGTGGTCTCCTTCGCGGAGGTCGAGGAAGCTATCGATCGCGCGGCTTTCGTAACGTCGGCGCACGACAGGCCGGCGGACGTCGGCGCGCGCGAAGAGCTCATGGTCGCTGAGGACGAGCCAGGGCGGGTCGACCATTCGGAAGCCGGCGCGGACATGGCCGATCGTCAGTTGCAAGCGGCCTTCACGGGCCATTGTCGTGTCGGCGAAGACCTCCTTGAGCCGCTCGACTTCCCCCTCGTTGTGACAGGCGACCAGGACCCCTTCGCCGGCCGACGCGGCGTCGAGTTCGTTCTTCACCTTGCCGAGTTCGCCGGAAAAACGCTCGACCGATTCAATCTTGAGGTGGCAGGTCGTCTCCAGCGAGTCGGCTGAGAGGGTCGCCAGGGCGATGCTCGGGAACTTCAACAAGCGGGCGAAGGTCGCTTCCAACGTGAAAAGGCCACGTCGGTCTTCGACGCGTTGCAAATAGAGTTTGGCCTCGTCGCGCAGGTCGGACGGTTCGATGAGCGCGACCCATGCGTCGGTCGGCAGCCAATCCGCGATGTGGCCCAGATCGCCCGGTTCGAGCGCCTTGAGGTTCGCGGCGGCCGAGAGCGTGACGGACTCGATGCGCCCCGAGGATCGCTGGGTCTCGGGTTCGAACGGCCGGATGGACTCGACATCGTCGCCGAAGAACTCAATGCGGAAGGGTTGGACGTGGTCGGGCGGAAAGACGTCGAGGATGCCCCCGCGCAGACTGAATTCGCCGGCGACCTCCACCACTTCCACGCGCGTCATGCCACTCGTGACGAGCCAGGCCGTGAGGTCCTCCATCGGCACCGTCAGGCCGACGTGGATGGGACGCGACGTCCGGCAGAGGGCGGCCGGCGTGGGTAGCGGTTGCATCAGGGCCTGGATCGGGGCGACGACGATCCGCGGCGGCGTCCCGCTTTGGAGCTTGCGCGCGGTTTGAAGGCGGCGGGCGAAGACCTCGTCGGCCGCGTCGGACTCGCGAAGGGCCTTCTCCCAGGCGGGGAAGACCTCGGGGCGAATGCCCGAGAAAGCGGCCAGGTCGTCGGCGAAGTCGTCGCAGTCGCCGACGTGGGCCAGGGCGACGAGCAGGCTGGAGGGGGCGTGGAGGGCGAGCGCCGAGGACGCCAAAGGGGCGGCCGAGCCCCAGGCGCCGTCGATCGTGGCGGCGCGGCCGTTTTTCAAAGCGGCCAGCACCTCGGGAAAGCCCGGGGCGCGTTGGATGGCCCTGGTCAGGTCGTGGAGGTGCGTCGGCGCGGTCGTGAGCGCGAGCGCTTTCGCGGGCGTCTTGGTCCGGGCCGACGGCATGATCGCGCGACTCCCCGAGGTCGTTCTGGACGAGTGCGGTCCGACAATCCATCGTCGCGGTCAGGGTCGCGGTTCGTCAATCGTTGCGGAGGTGGGGGGCCTGTCGAGGACGGCTGGCGGGCATCTTGGCTCGGGCCGGGCGGGCGGGGGCCGACGTGGGGCCATCAGCGCGCAAGCGCCAGCGGGTCGGGATCGGGGGTGCGGCGGCGAGCCTGGCCAAGACGAACGCGAAATCGTCGGGGTCGGTGGTCGAGTCCAGGCAAGCGGAGGCGCCCGCTGAACGGGCGGCGCGCACCAAGGCCCGATCGGCGAAGTCGAGGACCACGAGCACGCGGCGACCTTGGGTCCGACGTTCCAGCTCCTCGGCCCATTTGGGGTCGAGCAGGGGAGCGTCCCAAACGACCAGGTCGGCCGGCCGCGGTGGCCATTCGCGCTGTTCCTCGACGGGAAAACCCGCGCGTCGCACGATCGCGGCGAGGACGGAACGCCACTCGTGTTGTTCGCCGACGACTGAAATCGTGGGACGCTCCTGGTCGTCATCGGCGGGCGTCGGCGTCTCGCCCAGATGACGAGCGATCACTTCACCGGCGGTCGCCTCGGGGAGCATGGCGTCGACCAGTGGCACCCAGCTTTCGAGTTGATCGCGCCGGGCGTGCGGACCATGACAGAGGACGACGCGCGGCTCCTCGTCCCAAAGGGCCTTCAGGGCGACCACGGCCTCGCGATCGCCGGGCGTGAGGGCGTCGCGATGGATGACGAGGGCGTCGGGCCGGGGACGCCCTGACGGCCAATCTCGTGGCAGCGACAAATCACACGAATCGGCCCTCGTGCCAGCGGGCAAAGCGTCGGCGATGCCGGCGACCCACGGGTCGGTCAAATCGCCCAAGAACCAAGCGGGAATGGTCGAAGTGGCCAAGTGAGTCGTCCCCGGGGCGAGTCCAAAGGGGCGTTCCACCGGAGACGTGCGAGGCCTCGCGGTCGGTCAGGTCGGGGATTGAAACCCTCAGGGGGATTTTGGGCAAGGGCAATCCGGTGGCGCGAGAAAAAGAACAAGGCCGCCCCTCGGTGGGGGGGCGGCCTTTCGACTCGGACCGGCCCGTCCGGGTCGAGCAGGAGAATCAGTGGCGGGTGCCGTTGATGAGCTCCAACGTCGCCTGGTCGATCACGAACAGATCGCCCAACGAGATCATCGACACCGACGGCGAGAAGGTGCCCGATGGGTTCGAATTGCCACCCGTCCGCGGCGCCGACGGGTCGAGGAAGATCGTCAAGGCGAACACCTTCGTGTTGCCGGCGAAGTCCTTCACCGCGAAGAACATCGTTTGCAAGTGCTGTTGGACGGTCACGGGCGCGGGGGGCGTGCCGCCCGGCGGGGTCGTCAGCAGACCCTTGAACGTCGCGTAGTTCATCGTGTTGGCGTACGGGTTGGTCGTCCCCGGATAGGGCACCGTGGTCAGGAAAGGCACGTTGCCGTTCGGGTCCAGGTAGCGAGTCAATCCCGTGATGGTCGTGTCGAAGCTGCGGTGGCCATAGGAGTTGTCGACCGAAGTCCCCTTGATCTGGAAGCCGACGTCCAGGTCGAGCGGGTTCATCACGCCCACGAACTGGCCGCTCACGTTGGCCGTCACCGGCGTCGTGCCGTTCGTGCCGACCCAGAGGCCTGTCATCGGCACTACCGAGCCGTCCCAATGACCAGGGGCCCAGACGCCCCCCGGCACGGTCGCCGCGTTCGTGGTCAAGCGGCGCAGGGCGTACCGGTCGGGCGTGGTCGCGTTCAGGTCGGGCGGCAAGACGTCGCCGTAGATCATCTGCGTCCTGACGTTCGTGGTCGCGCCGCCTTCCAGGTTCCCCGAGACGAGGTTCCAACCCTCACGCAGTGGGAGCTTCAACGTCGTGTTGTAGAAGTTCCGCAATTGCGTGGCCCACTGATTGTCGGTGAGCCCCGGCGGACGCGACGGCACGGGTGGGACCGGCACCGGCGTGCCGTTCACCGCGAGCGTCGTGAGCTGGAAGGTGAACCCGGAGGCCGGGTAGAAGTTGCCGGCCTTCACGGTGACGTTCGTGTAGGGCGACCCCGCGCCTAGACGATAGCTGAAGACGTACGCCGGCGCGGGCGTGCCGGTCACGTCGGGGCCGCTCGTCACGGCGGTCGAGTATCGGGTGGACGTCGTGTTCAAGGGGGTTTGATACGTGCTCTGCGAGCCGATCAGGCCGGCGATGCGCGGTGATGCGTTCGTGGGCGTGCCGCCGGGCGGCGTGAACGTGTACGTGCCCATGCCGTTGACCGCGTCGGCCGGGGCCACCGTGCCGCCGATCGCCAGGCCGAAGTTCGTGGAGAGCTGCTGGTTGGTCAGGTCGAAGATCTCGGGCGGGACCTCGACGCCACTGTAATCGACCACGTTGCCGAAGGCGTCGGTCACGGGTCCGCCGTAGTCGATCGGTTGGCCTTGCTCGTTCAGGCGAGGGAAGGGCTTGAAGTCGGCCCTCTGCTGGTAGTAGTAAAGTTGTTTGTTCGCTCCCCCCGTGATGCCGAAGCTGTCGATCCAGACCGTCCCCATCCGAATGATGTCGGGGTTGAACATCTTGGTGATGTCGCGGTCTTTCGGGTCGTAGCTGGTCGATAGGCTGACGTTGATCCGGTTGGGCTCAACGCTCGTGTTCGGGACTGGCATGAAGACGAGCGCCGAGACGATGTTGCCGGAGGCGTCTTTCTTGTCGCTGAACTGGATCGTCCGGGTGAGGCTGTTGGCGGTCGTGATATTGAAGTTGGTGCGGTTTTGGAACTTGCCGCCGAGGATGAGATTGTAGTCGTTCACTGGCACTTGCACGCCCACGTTGAAGCCGCGAATGGTCACGTTTTCGTACGTGAGGTTCGCGGTCACGCTGTTGCGGTCCATTCCCGTGCCGCCGGGACTCTTGGGATTGCCAATGAGGGTCGTGTCCTTCACCGTCAGCTTGTTCGTGTAGGGGTCGAACATGCCGGTCCCGCGCGTGTTGGCCACCTTCAGGCCCACGACCTGACTGCCCAGCGAACGGTCGTATCCGGCGCCGAGCTGGTGGAACCAGGACTCGAACCCAACTCCCACTGCGGTCGCCGTGTTGTTGCTGAACTTGAGGATCGGCACGTTGCCGGGATCGACCGAAATACCGGGTCCGCCCAAGGCCGTGATCAAAGCGGCGCTGTAGTTGTCGGCCGCCAGCATGTCGGTGGTCATGCGGGCCCCTTGGGTCGCGGTGACGAGCACCGGTACGTCGCCGACGATGGTGGCGACCGCCGAGAGCACAGACGCCTTCTCGGCCGACGTCAGCGTGTGGGGCGGGACCAGGCCCGGGAGCTGCGCCTTCAGGGCCGCGATGTTGGCCGCTTGGGACGCGGGCAAGGCGGTCTCGTCCGTGTCGAGAAGACGCGTGCCGTCACTGCCGAAGACGCGGACATGGAGCTTGCCGGCGGCATCAGTGCCGGCAGCGACGAGGTTCGTGCCCGTCGTGGGCGAATTTGCCCATCCGCCCATCGCGACGAGTTGGAGACCGGCCGTCGTCAGGGGGAAATCGTCGATCCAAGAGTACTTCTGCTTGAGCTCGTCCGTGAAGAAGACGAAGCCGTCGTGGCGCTGGCTGACGGCGAAGTTGTTCTCGACTTGCACGCCGGGCCCCTGGAACCAGAAGCCGTCGCCCTGGAAGCCGAAGTCCTGCTTCTCCTTGCGACTCTCGATCCCCTCGCCCGTGTTGGCCCCGACCCCCTTGATCGCGAGGTTGCCAACGAAACGCCCCATCTCGTTGCCGGCCTCGGTGACGAACGACGCGCCAACCACGTTGAAGGCCACGTTGTTGTCGAAGTTCACGTAACTCGTGTGGTTGACGAAGCCCCAGCCCGGACTGTCCACGACCACGGAATCTTGGACCACGGCGGGCGCCGCGGCCGTGACGATCGGGTGGTTAGGGTCGGTATCGTCCACCTCGTTGATCCCGGCGCGGTGGAAGTGGACCGGGTAGCGGCCGCGCGGGTTCAGGCCCGTGCCGGCCGCGAACTTGCCGATCTGGTCGTAGGTCAGGGGCACGTAACCGGGCGTGCCGGCGCCGGCTTGGTTCAAGGCGTCGATGAGGTCCTTGGTGTAAAGCTGCACGTCATCGACCAACGTGCGCTTGTCGCTGCGCCCGAGGCCGTAGAAGCCCACGCCCGAGACCATGACGTGGGGATTGTGCATGAACATCACATGGCCGCGGGCCATCGTGTGGTACGGGTCTTCCGACTGGATGATGACGTTTCGCGAAAGGTCGGTCACCTGGATACCGAACATCGGACTGCCGTCGGCGTTCGTGTAGGGGACCGGCGTGGTGTTGGGGACGGTGCCCGGGTCCATCGGCGGCACGTGGTCGCTCTGTAGGCCGCCCAGGTCCACGACGGTCACGTACCCGTCGGCGGCCACCTGCTTGCCCTGGACGACCGCCGTGATCACGAGGGAACCGTCCGCATTCGTCGTGACGGCGGAGACCCTCGCCTCCTCATCGGAGCTTGCCCCGGTGGCCGGATTCACGGCCCCCGCGTTGGTCCCCGCAACCACGATCCGGTCGCCGACCGTCCAACCGATCGTCCCTGCAGGGACCGTGAAGCGGAAGCCGGGACTGGGCTGACCCGCGGCCGGCGGCGGTAGATTGTTGCCGGCCTTCGTGAGCTGCGGCAGCGTCACGAAGGGCGTGACGTTCTCGCCCGTCAGCGAGGACGTCCCGTGGGCGATGATCCCACGGCTGAACTCGAACGGGTCGAGATTGCGGTCGAACGGGTTCGCCAACGAGAAATTGGCCCAGTTGGGCTCGGCGATCACGATCCGGGCGGTGTAGGCGCCGTTGGTCTCGTTGATGGTCAGGGTCCCGGTCGGCTTGACGACCATCGTGTCCACGTAGAAGAGTTCGTTCGTGTTGGTGGCGAAGGTCAAGCCGCCCTCGACACCCACCGAGTGAAGTCGGAGGTCGGTGTTGACCGCGATCATCGGACCGGGCGGGGCGTTGAAGTTGGGCCGGGCGAATTGCCCCGGGCCGATGTCGTACGTCAGGGTCAGGCCACCAGGGATGAATGCGTCGGCGCCGTTGCCAGGGATCGTCTGGGCCTGCGTCTCGACCCATGCGTTGTTGGACCACGTCTCCAAAAGCCAGTTGGCCGGGTCGCGCCAGAGGTACGACGGGTTGGCGGTGGTGCCGACGTTGTTACCGGCCTTGGCCTTGTAATAGGACCCGCCGGCCGTGTTGTCGATGTTGGCGAAATCGATCAGGTGCATCACCGCCTGGTGTTCGATGTCCAGCGTGTCGCCGCCCCCGTGCAGTAAGAGACGGGCCTCCAGGGACTCGACACTCGGCGAGCGACGGGGGGAGCGCCGTCGGCCTGTTGAGTTCTCCCGAGGTCCCAGCGAGTAACGGGGCGCGCGCGAACGAAGGTCCGCCATCGGGGCGATCTCCCAAGAGAGTAGTTGTGGCGAGGATGGCGCCGGCGCGAACGACCGGCCAGGGACAGGTAACGAAACCATAGTCTCACGCGCTGGGAGACTCAAGGACTAACCTATGATTCGCGTCGCATTTTCGCAACAACGTCTGATAATCGACTAGTGGTTGGATGCGTTGATCGCTCTCAGGTTCCGAAGCGCAAGCGACGGAGTGGAAAGACCTCGACTTCCACGGCCCGGGCGAAGTGCGCGAGGGGCGGAGTGTCGCCGCGTTGGATCCCCGCCGCCGCGAGGAGGTTTTCGCGTACTTCGGCCAACTCGGCCGTTTGGAGGGGATAGGGGACATGGTGGACGGCCTCGCGATCGAGTCGTTCGCGCGTGCCCGTGTAAAGCAGATAACGCTCCGCGAGGAAATGCTCCAGCGTCCCCAGCGCCGCCGGCTGAGGGGCCCCGCTCGGGCGATAGCGTATTTCGCAGCCGGCCGGTTTCGGACCCAGCGACGTGCGTACCGACGAATAGGTCATCCAGCCGTCCGACATCTCGCCGCCCCGCTTCGTGCGTTCGTTCAGTCGCATCCTGGCCACGCGATAGGGGAGCCGGAAGAACCAGCGGCCCAACCGCGCCGAGACCGGCTGAGCGGCGTCCAGACTGAAGAAGAAGACCCCGGGGCCCTGGCCTTGGACGTGGACGTAGGTGCGGACGTTGACTTCATGGAAGTCGGAGAGCCATCGCACGGCGGGCAGGAAGCGGGGTCGAATCCCCGTCATCGTGAACGGGACGAGGCCGACAAACGCACGGCCGTCGAAGGTGTCAATCTCCAAGGGCTCGGGCACGAGGGGCCTCAGGGTCGCCACCGGCACTTCCCAATGGAGAAACAGCAAACATGCCCATCGCTGATACATAATCACGTGATCGTTCGGCCGTTTCGTGGGGGCCACGCGGTCGATCGCGGACAAAGGTGTGACGAAGTCCGAGCCCATGATTCCGGTCCTTAGTGGGGCGAGTCGCGCGGGCCGATTTTTGAAGTGGAAGGCCCCGTGATGATAACCGCCGGCCGATCGACCCACTTCACCAAACACGCCGGGCTGGTCAAAATGCCATGAGACGCGTCCCTCACAAGGAGCTTGCCGTGTCCACCACCTCCCCTCCGTCTTTCAAGACGCCGATGCCGCCCGCCGAGGCACCGCCGAGCACGCTGGCGATCACAAGCCTCGTCTGCGGGATCTTGGGCTGGATCATGGTCTTGCCTGTGATTGGGTCGCTCATCGCGATCATCACCGGCCACCTGGCCCGCAAGGAGATCGCCACTTCCCAGGGGCGAATCGGCGGCAAGGGCATGGCCACGGCCGGCCTGGTGCTGGGCTACTCCTTCGTCGTTATCGTGGCGTTGGTCGTCTTTGTCGCCGGGATGGTCCTCTTGTTCATCGTGGGGGCCGCCTCACACATGAACGACGAGGTCGATTCCGTCAAACGGGCACTCGACGAACTCCCCGCCTCGGCGACCGTGTCCGAGAAGGTGATCGCGATCGTCAGCGAGCAGCTCGGCTTCCCCACAATGGACGTGCAACTTGAGTCCATTTTTGAAGACCTCGGGGCCGACGAGCTCGACCTTGTCGAAATCGTCATGGAGGTCGAGGAGGCGTTTGACATCACCTTGCCCGACGAGGAGGTCGAAAACGTGAAGACCGTGCAGGACCTCGTCCATCTCATCGAGTCCAAGCTCGAAGCGGCCCAGGCCGGAGCCATTGGGCCCGCGATGGAGGGCCTTCCGTCGGCGGGCCCCAAGGGGCCCTAGGCATGAACGTTTGGGGGATCGCCGACCTGCACCTCAGCGGGGCTCGACCGGACCGTCGCGAGCGTCACGCAGCGCGTTGGAAGGACCATACCGAGCGGATCGCAGGCGAGTGGCGGACGGTCGTGGGACCGGACGATGTCGTGCTCATCCCGGGCGACATTTCAATGGCCCGGAACCATCGCGAGCTCCAACCCGACCTGGAATGGCTGGAGCGCCTGCCGGGCCTGAAAGTGCTCTCCGCCGGGAACCACGACGTTTGGTGGAACGGGGTCGAGCGCATCCGGCCGATGCTGAGGAAGTCGCTCCGCGCGGTGGGCGGCGGCGCGATCAGCGTGGGCGACGTCATCGTCTGCGGCACGCGCGGGACGCCCGTTTTGAACGACGAGGCACCCGCGGCGGCCGTCGCTGAGGAGAAGCGCGAAATCGAGCGACTCGACCGGGCGTTGAAGGGGGCCCTTGCCCTGCGCACGGCGAACCTGCCGGTATTCGTCCTATGGCATTATCCCCCATTCGACGCCCATCGCCGTCCTGGGCCTTGTGTCGCCTTGTTGGAGCGCGCCGGGGTGACCGCCTGCGTGTACGGCCACGCCCACGCGGAAGGACAGTGGGGGGGCCTTGTGCAAGGGGCGGTCAACGGCGTGTGCTATCACGGCGTGGCGGCCGACGCCGTCGGGTTTCGGCCGTATCGCCTCGCGAACCTGACTCATGGACCGGTATTCAGCGGGACGACTTCTTGACATCGTCTTCGATCATGCGGAAGAAGTCGTCGTCGCTCACGTTCTTGGGCCCCGAGACGGTCGCGTCGCGAAGGGCCTTCACCTCGGAAAACTCGGACCCGGTCGCTTGGAGCGACATCTCGGTCTTCTCGGCGAGCAAGCGCGCGGCTCGGCGTTTTTCCGGGTCGCGGATGATCCCGGCTTGTTCCATGAGGGAGCCGCGCGCCTCGTGGACGCGGCCGATCTCCGCCTCCAAGACCTCCTTCGATTGCTTCACGATCGTGACTGGGTCGTAATCGATCGAGAACAGGTGACTGGCCACGCCGAGTTCATCGTCGGGCATCAGGCCGTGCTCGTGGTCGATCTTCTGGCGATTCACCATCGTCCCGTTCGTAGAGCCGAGATCGCGTACGTGCCAAACGCCCTCGATCAATCGAAGCAAACAATGCTTACCAGACACATTATCGAAGTCAAGGCGCACGTCGCACGTGGGCCGGCGCCCCACGATCACCTCGTTCTTGAACAAAGGGATCGGGTCGCCGCCGCCCAGCGGTTTCATCGTGCCGAGGATTCTTGCGGGCCCAGCCACGGTTGTTCCTCCGGTGGAAGGGGGGAGTTCATCTCCGCGCGACCTGACCGTCCGACTGGGCCTGGCCACACCGTCTCATTACCTTCCAATACACCCGATAATCGCGACTGTGACGACCTTGTTCCTCTTTTTTTTTCGGGAGACGCTCGCGAGGACCTTCGCTCGCGGGCCGCTTTCGGACGGTCGGCCGATGGATTCAGGCCGCTCGCGCGTTAACTTTGGATGGCCCCCGGGCGGCGGAGGGTGTCGACTCACGGCCGACGCGTGTCAGAGACCACCAGTCGTCATGCCGCTTCCTTTCTCGATCATCCCGACCTTCATCAAGGGACCCTCCCGTGAATTTCCAGCAGTTCCTCAAGTTTGGCGTGGACCAAGGGGCTTCCGACATCCACCTTCAGGCGGGGAGTTCGCCTCGTCTACGGCTGGGGGGGTTGGTCCGGAACGTCGAGTCGCCCGCCATCATCGCCTCGGAGCTCCGCCAGTTCGCCGCCGAGATCGCCCCCAAGCGTTTCGTCGACGACCTGGACCAAGCGATCGCGGCTGGTTCGGTCTTCTCCGCCGGCGTCGAGCAGATCGGCCGGTTTCGGGTCAAGTTGTATTCCTCCCTCGGCGAGCCCGGCATGGTCTTGCGCCATGTCCCGGCCGTCGTTCGGACGATCGAGGAGTTGAACTTGCCCCCCGTGGTCCGCGACATCGCGGGCGTCCGCCGGGGCCTCGTGCTCGTCACGGGAAGGTCGGGAAGCGGTCGAACGGCCACCCTCGCGGCGATGGTGGACCTCATCATCGGCGCACGTCCGGTCAAGGTCGTCACGATTGAACGGCCGGTTGAGTTCCTCCACGCGAAGAAGAACGCGCTGATCACCCACATGGAGGTCGGCCTGGATGCCCCCTCGTTCGGCGAAGGAGTCGCACAGGCGTTGGAGCAAGACCCGGACGTATTGGTCGTGGGGGACGTGCCCGACGCGGCGACGATGCGGATGGTCTTGCAAGGGGCCGACGCGGGCCGCCTCGTCTTCGCCGCGTGCGCTGGACCGGACGTGGTCCAGACCCTCGACCGCTGTCTCGGCCTCTTCACGGGCGACGAACGAAGGACCGCCAACGCCCAACTGGTCGCCTCGTTGGAAGCGGTGATCGGCCTGCGTCTGGCCAACGCCAAGGACGGCGGCCGGCGGCCCGTGGTCGAGGTCCTGCGCGCGATGCCCCTGATCACCATGTGCATTCGCGAAGGCCGCCTCAATGAGCTCGGGAACTATCTCGCCGGCCGCCAACTGGGCATGCAGCGCTTCGACCAGCACCTGATCGACCTGCAACAAGCGGGCCTGATCAGCGGGACAGAGGCCATGCGTTTGGCGTCGAACATGGAAGCGGTCGCCACCGAACTGCGCGGCTTGCGCCAGGCGGCCGGCGGCTGACCCGAGGACCTGTCGCGGGCCCATCCGCTCGGGGACTGGAAGTCTCGGTTCGGCTCGGATAGGCTCCGCGTTGGGGCCCCACGTCCTCTCAAGGAAACAACACATGACACACTCGGAAACGACCCGCCGCGACTTCCTGGCAAGCAGTCTGGCGGCCGCCGGCGCCTTGGCCTGGACCCAGACCGCGGCCGCGCGCGCGGCCCTCGTCGGCGACTACGGTCCCTTCTCGTTCGGCATCCAGAGTTACTCGCTGCGCTCCTTCAAACTGCCCGAGGCCCTGGCGATGACCAAGGACCTGGGGCTCGGCTACTGGGAATCGTATTCGGCGCACACGCCGCCGGACGTCTCCAAGGCGGCCGAGTACAAGAAAATCGCCGGCGACCACGGAGTGACGATCCTCAGCTTCGGCGTGAGCCGCTTCACCAAGGACCACGACGCCAACCGCAAGCTCTTCGAGTTCGCCAAGGCAATGGGGATGACGAGCCTCTCGGCCGACCCCGACCCCGACGCGTTCGAGAGCCTGGACAAACTCGTCGAGGAATACGGTGTGGCGATCGGCATTCACAACCACGGCCCGGGACATCGATACGGCCCTATCGACACCATCCTCAAGGCGATCAAGGACCATCACCCCAAGGTCGGCTGCTGCCTCGATTGCGGCCATCTGCTCCGTTCCAAGGAAGACCCCGTGAAGGCGGTCGAACTCCTGGGCGACCGCGTTTTCGGCGTCCACCTGAAGGACGTGAAAGACGCCAAGACCTTCACCGTCCTCGGCGAAGGGGACCTGCGCACTGGCGACCTGATGAAGGCCCTGGCCAAGCGCCATTACAAATACATCTTGGCCCTCGAATACGAGGAAAACCCCAACTCTCCGATGGACGAAATCAAGGCGTGCCTGGCGACCGCCCGCAAGGCCGCCGGCACGCTATGATCTTAGCGGCATGTCCCACGATGACCTTGGCCCGACCGGAGAAGCTCCGCCATGATCCGCCTCGGTATTGTCGATTTCGACACAAGCCACGCCGTTGAGTTTACCAAACGTCTCAACCACATCGACATTGCGGAGGACCAATGGGTGGATGGGGCCAAGGTCGTCGCGGGGGTGCCTGGGACCTCTCTCATCGCCCCCGAGACGATCCCCAAGAACACCGCGGACCTTAAGAAATACGGCATCGAAATCCTCGACAAACCCAGCGACCTTCTCGGCAAGATCGACGCCGTGCTTATCGAGTCGGTGGATGGCGGCGTCCACGTCGACCGCGCCTTACCTTTCTTGGAACGCGGCGTACCAACCTATGTCGACAAGCCATTCGCATGCTCGCTCGCCGACGCCGAGAAACTCATGGAAGTCGCCATGCGCCGGCATGTGCCGATGATGTCGAGTTCCAGCCTGCGATACGCGCCCGAGGTCGTCGCCGCGAGAGGCGGAGGGGCCCCTTCCGGCGCGATCGTGGGCGTGGCCACGCATGGTCCGTCACCGCTGCACCCAACCCGCAATCCGGGGCTCTTTCATTACGGCATCCATCCTGTCGAGATGCTCTTCACCCTGATGGGGGCCGGCTGCATGAGGCTCTCGTGTCAGGGCGGACCCGACGGCGAGGTCGTCTCGGGCGTTTGGGGCGACGGCCGCGTCGGCACGGTGCGCGGCATCCGTAAGGGCAGGGCCGACTACGGGTTCACTGTCTTCGGCGAGAAGGCCGTGCTCACCCAGCCGGTGAGCACCAAGTACATCTATCGAGAGTTGCTCAAGGCGATCGTCAAGATGTTCGAGACCAAGGAAGTGCCGATCGACCCGCGCGAGACGCTGGAAGTCGTCGCCTTCATCGAGGCGGCCAAGACGAGTCTCGACGCGAGTGGTAAGGTCGTCGAAATCAAGGTCTGACCGCGCGCCGATCGAGGGCGCGCCGCAAGGCCGCGACGTGTTCGTTCGTGGTGCCGCAACAGCCGCCGAAGAGGCACGCGCCCCGACCCAGGAGTTCCGGCACGGCCGCTTCAAACGACCGCGCGGAGGCAGGCGGCGCACCAGGCAGACACGCCGACGGCTTCACCATCAAGGGCAGGTCGATCGCCCCCTTCATCATTCTCACCCAACGCCGCATTGGGCCCATGCCGACCTGACAGTTGCAGCCAATGGCCGCGGCGCCGGCCTCTTGAAGTTCGCGCGCGGTCGTGATCACCCGGCGCCATCGCCAGAGCGAGACCACGATCGGGACCTCCGTCGGCATGTGGCCCTTAAGGGTGGCGAGCGTCGCGACCGCTTCCGGGGCCGTGAACGTCTCAAGGACGAGTCCGTCAGCTCCCTGGGCGACCATCGCCTCGGCCAGTGAAAGACGGTGGTCGATGGGCCCCACGGGGGCGATGCTGCCCACAACGAACCGCTGGGGACCGGCGGCCTCGCGGGCCAGTCTCACTCCCGCCGAGACGATCGTTCGCCATTCGCGACGCGTGGGCACTGCGAACGTGTTGGTGAAGAGCACGTCCGCGCCTGCCGCGACGTCAAGGCCGTGAAGGGCCCGGACTTCTTCGGGGTCGTCGAGGTTGCGTCCGGTTGGGCCGTCGCGACCTCGCGTCGAGAGTCTGGTCCCCATCGCCGCGTTGAGCACGAGCGGATGACGTTCGGCGAGCGCCTCCGCGAAGCTCGTCATGCTTGGAGGCTCATGGGTCGCGCAACCGGTCCTTGTTTTTGATGCGTTTACTCACGCGCACGAGGAAGCGGTTCTCCTCGTCCGTGAGGGCGGCCTTGCCGACCCGGTGGAGCTTGTCCAGGACCTCGTCCAGGCGTTGTTCCTCGGCGGCCTCCTGGGCGAGCCGCCGTTGCCTGCGGAGCTCGGAGCGGCGGCGGCGCCAGCGATTGAGGGCGCTCTCGCGACGCGGCCGGACCTTCGCTCCCGCTTCGAGGCTGGTGTAGCCCTCGGAGAAGTCGTAACCGAAGAGGCCACCTTCCTCGTAGTAGCCCCCATCCTCCAAGATCCTGGCCTCGAAACGGACCATCATCTCGACCAGGATCGCCAGGCAGAGTAGCGCGATTGAGCCCGTCTTGCCTTGGAAGAGCCGAAGCAGGAAGAGCAGAAACAGGAGCACCGCCGCCGCCCTGGCGACGTAGAGCGAGGCCATGTTGTCGCGCGTGGCGCTTGTCGAACTTGAGAGGAAGGCGCGCAGGGCCCGGCCGCCGTCGAGCGGCGCGGCTGGGATGAGGTTGACCACGGCCAGCACCAGGTTGAGCCATCCGAACCAACCGATGCACCAAACGGCCGAGAAGGCGGGGGCCGGTTGGTCGCCGATCCAAGGGGCGCCGCTGCCGAGGCTGAGCTTCGGGTCGATTGGGTTGCCGAACGGGTTGAGCACCATCCGAGCGCCGAAGAGGTACAGAGCGATCCCGCAACTCAAAGCGACGGCGAGGTTGACGAGCGGGCCGAAGAGGGCGATGGCCAACGCCTCACGCGGTCGGTGCGAATCACCCGGGTTGGGCAGGGTGAGGTTGCCGAAGGGGGCCAGGTTGACGTCGTCGGGTTCTTCCCCCAGCCAACGTGCTTGAGCGGCATGTCCGAGTTCGTGCAGGAGTAGGGCCAACAAGAAGAGACACTGCCAGACGAGGGTCTGACGCAAGGAGGTCTCAGGGTCGATCGCCGCGCCCAAGAGCGAGAGCCCGACAAAGAGGGCCAGCATCAGGTGGACCCGCACCCGCGTGCCCGACCAGCGCCCCAGACTCAGTGACCAACGAGAGAGGGGATCACTCATGGAGGTCCATCGCGGGGGACGGAGGGGTCGAGACGGTCCCGAACATTGTCCAGAGGCTAGTCTATCGAGCTGGTGCGAAGGTCGCAACGCGGCCGAATCGGCCGGCCGGCCCCCGCACAAGGCGGTTGTGACTGGCGAGAGGCTGGGTTATCTTGATTCGATCGTTTGACTTGCGACGACCACTCAGGCCGCCACGTCCCGGAGACCGACCCCCGATGAAGGGCCTCGCCGACCGTCTTTTGCCGTATGCCCTGGCCTTTTTCAGTAGCCTTTGCATCATGGTGCTGGAACTCGTGGCCAGCCGTCTCGTGGGCCAACACGTCGGCATGTCCTTGAGCGTTTGGACGTGCGTGATCGGCGTGATCCTGGGCGGCATCTGCTTGGGGAACGTTCTGGGCGGGCGGCTCGCCGACCGAGCCGAACCGCGCCAGGTGCTTGGGCCCCTTTACGCGCTCGCCTCGGTCCTCACGCTGGCGACCCTGGGCATGAACGCGCTCGTCGGCCTGGTGCCCTCGCCAGGGGCCCAGACCGCCTTGTTCCTTTGGGACTTGCGCACGATCGTCATCGTCACCCTGGACTTCCTCGTACCGGCGACCGTCTTGGGCATGATTAGCCCGACCGTGGCCAAGATCGCGGTGGAGCAAGCGGCCCAATCGGGGAAGTCCGGCAGCGCCATCGGCGACGTCTATTTCTGGGGCGCGGTCGGCTCGATCGTGGGCACGTTCCTGGCGGGTTTCTGGCTGATCTATATGGCGCCAACGTCGGTGATCGTGGTGGCGGTGGCGGCGGCCCTTGCTTTGCTCGCCGGGGCCATGCGGGGCCGTCAGGACCTGGCCGCGCTCGGTCTCTTGCCGGCGTTCGTCTTGGCCCTTCTGGGCCTGGCGACGGCCTCGCTCGGCTTTAGTGTCTCGTGGCTGGCCGGCGCGAGCGACCAGGGCGAATTCCTCGTCTCGACGGCCCTCTGGATGGGCATCGCGGCCGGCGGCGTGGCCGCTTTGGGCCTTCTGGCCGCGGCCCTGAGCGGCCCACCCGTCGCCACACTCCCGAGCGTCGCGGTCGCGGCCTGTCTGGGGGCCTCGTGTTTGGGTTGGGTGGGTCGGAACGTGCCCAAGATGTCGTTCGGCTCCACGCCGATGAACCTGCTCGCGTTGATCGGCGCGGGACTGGCGGTCGTCGTCGCCGTCTTCGCGGCCCGCGGACTCAGCGCACTGGTCTCAGGGGCCGAGGCGCCCGCCGACGAGGAGAACGTCGGTCCGGCCCCTAAGGTCAGCCTGAAGGACCTGGCCGCGCTCGCGTTCATCGCCAGCCTCGGGTTCATGGCCTTGGAGATGGTCGCCGGCCGGCTCGTGCAGCGCCACCTCGGGTCGAGTGTTTACAACTGGACGAGTGTGATCGGCGTCTTGCTGGGCGGACTGAGTTTGGGGAACTTGATCGGCGGCAAGTTGGCCGATCGCGTTCGCGACGAGAAGCAGGCCAGTTGGCTCTTCCTGGTGGCCTCGATGGCCACCTTGTCGGTCCTGCTTCTGGAACGGCAGGACATGCTCGACAACCTCACGAAGTTCGTCTGGAGCCTGGGCAAGACCAAGATCGGGTCGGACGCTCCCCACGCCCTTCTGAGCGACGCCATCGACATGCGCGGCTACCCTTGGTGGTTCCGGGTCCTCAGCAAGACGACCATCGTCTTCTTCATCCCGGCCGTGACGATGGGGACGGTCAGTCCGATCGTGGCCAAGCTGGCCGTCGATCGGTTGCGACGGTCCAAACGCACTGGACGGGCGATCGGCGAGGTTTACGCCTGGGGCATGGTCGGCAGCATCCTGGGCACGTTCCTCACCGGGTTCGTGCTCATCGACGCCCTGGGGACCAAAGGCGTGCTTCTCGTGATCACGGCCTTGATGGCGGTCTCGGCCACCTTCCTGGGCTCGATCGTCCACGCGGCTTGGGCGGGTATCCCCTTGGGCCTCCTGGCGATGAGCGTCTTGCCCTTCACCATCTTCCAGAACCATCGGCTCTTCGACTTCATCCGGGAAGACCATTTCAGCCCTGAGAAGGGGATCGCTTATGCCGATGAGAGCAACTATTATTACATTAAGGTCGAGGACGACCCGTATTACCCCAGGGCGCCCGACCCTGACGAGACCAACCCAAACGACGGTCAGCCCCTTAAGAAGCGGACCCTCGTGCTCGACAACTTGATCCACGGCTACTTCCTGCTCGGCCACCCCGAGCACATTGAGTACGATTACGAGTTCATTTACGCCCAAGTGGCCCACCGCGTGGCCCTCGCCAAGGCCAAGGCCGAGGCCAAAGGCACGGACGAGGCCGACGTCAAGCCGGCGGCGCTTCGGACCATGTTCCTGGGCGGCGGGGCCTACACGTTCCCCCGTTACCTTCAGCATAAGTACCCAGGCACCACCGCGGACGTCGCCGAGATCGACCCCGGGGTGACCAAGGCCAATCGCCTGGGAACAGGCTTCCTCGATTCCGTGCCGCCCTTCGAGTCGATGCAACGCACCGAGGCTGGTCAGCCTTTCTTCCTGGTGGAGGGAATGCCCCTGAGGCTCGGGCCGCTCAAGTGGCCCTCGCCCTCCACGTCCGAAGACAAGGACCCGGCGTTCCTCAAGGCCGAGCTCGAGCGCGCGGAAAACGAGGCCCGCGAGATGCACAAGGACCTGGAGAAGTCCAGCTTCCCCACGATCAAGACAACGTTCGGGGACGCCCGCCAGTTCGTCGAGCGCCGTCAGGGTCAGGTCCGATACGACCTCATCTTCGGCGACGCCTTCAATGACTTCTCCGTCCCCTGGCACCTCACCACCCGCGAATTCAACGAGAAACTCAACAACCTTCTCGGCGACGATGGTGTTTATATGATTAACATCATCGACGTTTACAAGTCGGACCGCAAGGCGATCGCCCAAGGCCTGGCCGACGCCGAGTACAAGGCGGTGGCCGCCACCCTGCGGGACGCGGGTGTGCCCGCGAAGCGTAGCGACCCGCTGGGCAAGAAACTAGTCAACGCCCTGGATGACGCCGGGCTCGGCGTGGCGACCTGGCCCATCGCCCGAGCGATCGCCACCGCCTTCGCCGATGATCCCGCGCTCGAAGGGCTGGACCCGGCCGCGGCCGTCGAGGCGATGAACGCGGTCCCCGAGCTCGTCCGCGGCCAGGAGGACGCGATGCTCGACGTGCTCATCGACTCGCTTCGCGGTGAGGCCGAGTTGGGTAAGTCCTCCTTCGAGGAGGTCGCCAAGGCGGTCCTCGCCCGCGAACAGAGTTTCGCCAAGGACCGCGAGGCCTTGGCCCGAGTCGCGCTTCGCTCCATGTCCTCCGGCAGGTATCTGGGCGGCTTCCTCAGTTCGTGGGTCGAAACGGCCCGATTGACGTTCCCACATGTGTACGTCTTCGGCACCGACGACCCGCCCGGGTCGGGCCTACGCGAGACGTTCGTCGTGGCGGTCTCGCGTAAACCCCTCGACGTCGAGGACATTGGGAGCAGGCCCGGCGAGCCCAAGTTCTACCTCAAGAGCGGCAAGCTCTTCGAGGCCAAGGCCTACGACGAGGCCAATCAGAAGGCCCTCAAGGTCCGGGCCCGAGGCATCGTCTTGAGCGACGACTACGCCCCGGTGGAGAACCTGCTCGCCCCCGTGGCCGCCACCCGCGGCGAGGATTAATCGAAGAGCCGAGAAGGGCCCATCGCATCATGGAATCGCACGACCCAGCGCCCCGACCATCCACCCACAGGGGCCTCGGACTGACCCTGGCCGCTTGTCTAGTGGTCGCCTGGCTGGTCTATGTGCGCGTGGTCCTTCCCCGAGTGAGCGGCCCGGGCGAGCTCACGCCGGCGCCGCTCTCGGCCCCCTCGCAGCCCTTGCAAACCGATTATCGCTGGGAGTTGCGGGGCATCGATGGCCAACCGTTCGACTTCACGTCCATGCGCGACAAGGTGGTCTTCCTCAACGTTTGGGCGAGTTGGTGTCCACCATGTCGCGCGGAGATGCCCTCCATCCTGGCCCTCGCCGGTCGTGCCGAGCTGAAGGAAGCGGTCTTCCTCCTTGTGGGCGTGAACGACGGTCCCGATGAGTTGCGTCGGTTCCTTGGGCCTGAGCTCGTTGAGCGGCCGGTGAAGGCCCTCGTGGCGGGAGGCCCCAACCCGACGTTCGATTCCGAAGCCATCCCAGCGACCTTCATCCTGGACCGATCGGGCCGGGTGGTCATCCGTCATATGGGGGCCGCGAATTGGGACACCCCCGAAGTGGCTGGTTTTCTCGAGAAGCTGCTGAAGACAAAGGCACCTTGAGGAAGAGACTCGCCTTGTTGCTCCACCTCCCCGACTTGCTCGTACGCTCGCCAACGGCTACCTTGTTGCACAAGGGTTGCACAGAGCGGGACGGTCCGAGGGGACGCGCATGACCTTGTCGCTTGGCCATCGCCATCATGATGGGATCGTTCGCCGCGAATTCCTTCAGGTCGGCTTCTCGGGTTTGCTCGGCATCGGTCTTCCCGGCCTGATGGCGGCCCGCGCGGCCGCCGATGGTCAACAGCGAGGCGAGAAACTCGTCCCGCGGGCCAAGTCGATGGTGTTGGTCTTCCTCACGGGCGGCCTCAGCCACATCGATTCGTTCGACCCCAAGCCGAACGCCCCGCAAGGCATCCGCGGCGACTTCTCTCCCATCGACAGCAGCGTCCCGGGCATCACGTTCGCGGAGGTCCTTCCCGAAATGGCCAGGCGCGCCGAGATGTTGGCGGTCGTTCGGTCCTTTTCTCATAAATACACCAATCACCTTAATGCAACGCATGAAGTCCTGACCGGACAACCGCAGCCGGGGGCCTTCTTCGACAAGATCGCCGCGCGGACCGACTTCCCTTGCTACGCCTCGACCCTGGGCCATCTCAGGCCGCGGGCCGACGGCGTCCCGAGCGGCGTGATGCTCCCCACTTTCTTGATGGAAGGACCACTCGTCTGGCCGGGCCAGCACGCTGGGTTCCTCGGGCCCCGTTTCGATCCCTGGCAGGTCCGTCAAGACCCCAATTCCCCAACCTTCCGGGTGGAAGACCTCCGTCTTCCCGACGGCTTCAGCGTCGAACGGCTGGGTTCGCGGAAGGGCCTCCTCGAAGACCTCGGCCTTCAGCGCGATCGGCTGTCGGCCGCGAGCGAGGCCGACGCGCTCTCCGGCCCGCGCGACCTGGCCTATTCGCTCCTGCTTTCGGGCAAGGTGGCCCGGGCCTTCGAACTCGATCGTGAGGACCCGAAGGTCCGCGACAAGTACGGGCGGCACACCTTTGGCCAGTCGCTCTTACTGGCCCGTCGTTTGGTCGAAGCGGGCGTGCCGATCGTCCAGGCCAACATGGGCCGCGTGCAAACATGGGACACCCACAACGGCAACTTCAAGCGCCTCAAGAACGACCTCTTGCCCCCCACCGAACGCGGCGTCGCGGCCTTGCTCGACGACCTGAACGTTCGCGGGTTGTTGGACGAGACCCTCGTGATCGTCACGGGAGAGTTCGGCCGGACGCCGCGGATCGGTTCGACCACCGGCAACGCGAACGGTCCCGACGGCCGCGACCACTGGTCCGCTTGCTTCTCCGCCGCGTTCGCGGGCGCTGGGGTCCGCGGTGGGCAGGTGATTGGCCAGTCCGACCGCATCGGCGCTTATCCGGCGAGTCGTCCCTATCGTCCGGCTGACCTCGCCGCCACCGTTTATCGGGCCTTCGGCATCGACCCGGCCATCGAACTGCGCGACAAACTCGACCGACCAATCCGACTCAGCGATGGCGAAGTGATCGGCCCGCTATACTCGGGCGGCTCGGTTTGAACGGGAGGACCCGGTGATGGTGTTCTGGCTGACGGCCCTTCTGGCCCTTGTGTCTCCGGCAGACGATCGGCCCCTCAAGGTCGTCATGCTCTCGGGCTCGGCCGAGTATGAGTCGGACGTCACGTTGACACGGCTGAAGGCCGAGATTGAGAAAGACCATCCGGCCCAGGCGAAGGTCACACTCCTCAAGGCGGAAGGAGTGGACAAGCTGCCCGGCCTGGAAGCGCTCGACGATGCCGACGTCGCCCTCTTCTTCACGAGGCGCCTGACCATTGAGGGAGAGGCCCTGGAACGCGTCAAGAGGTACGTCGCCTCAGGCCGTCCGATCGTGGGCGTGCGCACGGCCAGTCATGGGTTTCAGCGCTGGCTCGAATTCGACAAGGTCGTGCTGGGCGGCAACTATCAGAACCACTTCAAGAACGGCTTGAGGGTGGACGTGCGCGTTCCGATCGAGGCCAAGGCGCATCCGGTAGTCGCCGGTTTCCCCGCGACGTTCACGTCGCTAGGCAGCCTCTACAAGAACACTCCACTGACCGCAAGCGACGCGACCATCCTTCTCCGGGGTCAGTCGCCCGAGAGCGACGAGCCGGTCGCCTGGGTCCGCGATCACGACGGCCGGCGCGTCTTCTACACGTCGCTCGGCGCCCAAAGCGACTTCGACGAAGGCTGCTTCCGCCGGTTGCTGATCAACGCCCTCTTCTGGGCCGCGCGCAAGGACTCGCACGTATCGCGTTGAGGGTCGGAGTGCTCAGCCGGCCAGTTCGAATTCCTTGGTGGCCAGGTCGTCGATCAAGGTCGCTGGGGCCTCGGTCTCGCCGCGTTCCGCCGCGGCGCGCAGGGTGAGCGTCGCCAGGCGGTCGAGGCCGCGCGGGGTGCCCTCCGACCAAGCGTGAAGACGGCCGATCGCTTCCGGGCCGAAGACCCTCGAGCGACAACCGGCCCGGGCGAGCTTTGAGTCCAAATAGTCCCGCGATTCCGAGTAAGACAACGGCGGCAAGCGCCATGAGTGGGACCAATCGCGGACCAATCGCGGTCCCTCGTCGCGCAGGCCGCGCACGACAGTCACCCCCCCGGCTTGGCCGATCGTGTCGAATGGGCCCCACGCCTCCTCGGCGAGATGCTGGGCGTCGTCGATGAGGAAGACGAGGTGTTCTCCCAGGCCGCGGCGCACCTTCACGCCACGGGCCAGAGCGCGGAAGGGATCGGCCTGACCGTTCGTCCGGATTCCCAAACCTTCCGCCAGCGCGATGACCAGGGTGGGCAACTCGCTGGGGCATCGGGCGTGGAGGACGTGGACGGAAGGGCCCTTCAGGCGCGCGGAGGCCTCGCGGAGGATCGCGCTCTTGCCCATGCCGGCTTCTCCCCGGAGCGAGACGACCGGCTCACCGTCGCCGATCGCCGCGAGGAGGCGGCGCAGGGCCATCTCGCGCGACGCCAAGGCGATGAATTCCGAGGCCGCTTCCCGAAATGGGTTGCGCTCCAAACCCCAAAGACTCGGCCAATCACGGCTGATTGAGCTTTTGTTCATGTTCCACACGCGGCGACTTCCTCCTGGATGATAAGATCGGCTAAAATCCCCCTTTCGCTTCGATCCTTGTCCTGGGACCACAAGGCGAGCGGTGATCGAGCGCTTTTACGCCCCCGATCTTCCTTTGGAAGGCCCCGTTCGACTCGAAGGGGACGAGGCCCACCATCTCGTCCACGTGCGTCGGGTTCGCGACGGGTCGATCGTGGAACTCTTCGATGGTCGCGGCAGAGCGCGACGGGCCGTCGTTCGGTCCGTCGGCCGTCACGATGTCGGTCTTGAAGTGGAATCGAAGGAAGGAACGATCACGCCGCCTGGTCCAAAGCTCACCCTGGCCACGGCCGTGCCCAAGGGGGACCGCTTCGATTGGCTCGTGGAAAAGGCCACCGAGGTGGGCGTCGCGCGTTTGATCGTCCTCAAAACGGCCCGCTCGGTGGTGGACCCACGCTCGACCAAGCTCGACCGGCTGCGCAGGGTGGTCATTGAGGCGTGCAAGCAATCGGGCCGCAACACGCTCATGCAACTCGAAGGGCCCGTCGCCTGGGACGATTTCCTCCAAGCACATTCCCCAAGCGACCCGATGGACCGTTTCTTGGCCGACCCGGAAACGTGTCGCGACGAAAGCCCGGCCGATCATCAGAGGGCCCTTGAACTCGTTTTGGCGATCGGGCCGGAAGGGGGCTTCGACCCGGCCGAAAAGGCGAGCGCGCTCGGGGCCGGCTGGCGGAGGCTTCATTTGGGTCGGCATGTCCTGCGTGTCGAGACGGCCGGCGTGGTCGGCTCGGCCCTCCTTCTCAACACACGGCGAGACACGGAACGAGGTCTTTGGTGAACACGATGGCCGGCATGGTGGGATTGGGGCTGATCGCTGGGGTGATCGGCGGGATGTTTGGGATCGGCGGCGGCCTCATCATGGTCCCGGCCCTGGTCCTGATGTTCGGTTTCGACACCAAGATGGCAACGGGGACCTCGCTCCTCGCCCAACTCTTGCCCGTTGGGCTTTTGGGGGTCCGCGAGTACTGGAGGCGCGGCGAGGTCGCGATCGGTCCGGGCCTTTGGATCGCGCTCGGTTTGCTGGGCGGCGTCTTGCTCGGTTCGATGCTGACCGGCCTGATGAACCCGGCGACGATGAAGCGGTCGTATGGGGCCTTCCTGGTGCTCGTGGGCGTTTATTTCCTCATGGCCCCCGCGGGTGTGCGCGCCAAGCCGAAGCCCGTCCCCGAAGTGGCCGCGCCGGCGTCCCCATCGGGCGCGGACCTTAAGTGATCTCCATCTCCACGAGTTCGCTCTTCATGAGTATCTTCGGAGCGGCGGGGTAGTGGACCCAGCGCGGTTCGTTCGCCCCCGTCAACCGGCCGAGCCGATGGTCAAACTCCGCGTAGGTGACGAGAAAGAGCACGATGGCGATGGCCGTGTGGACGAAGACCCAGAACGTCGCCGACAGCAAAGTCTCGAATTCCCAGGTCCCACTGGAATAACGTTCGATGCACTCGGTCAGGGCCCCCGCGTTGTAAAGCGGGCTGTACGGGCCGAGCAAACGCGGCCAGTCGCCCCCACCTCGAGGAAATAGCAAAACCAGGATGAAAAACCAGCCGATCGCCACGAAGATGTAGGCACCCACAGTTAGACCGATCGCCCGTCCCAAACGCGGTGTCAGGGTCGCCATGAGGAGGCCGAAACTGACGACCCCCGCCCCTTGCGCCAGGACCGACGCGAATACCAGAAAGGCCCCATACCACTTGCCCGACGTCAGCGCGACACCGACCGCGACGAAACCCGGCAAGACCGCGAGGGTCACGGCGCGGCGGTAGGCGCCAAGCCACTTGCCCGCCACGATCGAGAGCGTTGTTAGGGGCGTCGTCATCAAGACGTCAAGACTGCCCCGAACTCGCTCCTCCACCAGCGAGGTCGAGGCCGTGACGCTTAGGAGGAGCAATCCCACACCCACCTGAATCACGTTGATCACGGCCGGCATCTCGCGCCAGCCGGAACTGTCGACCAACCGATGGAAGACGACCAGCCCTGAGAAAAAGCAAGCGGCCAGACCGTAGGTCCACCAGATCACGAGCGACCACCGTGAAGGCCGGCTCCGCGTCCATTCCCGCCAGAGGACCGGGTTCCAATCCAGCCTTGGCGCCGGCATGAGATGCCTCAGTTCCCTGATGAACCCCAGGCGAGGCGCGCGTGCCTTGCGTTCCGCCTTCCCCTCACTCCGGACCGAGGACCACCGCACCGTGAAGGTGGCCAGGACGACCAGCGCGGCCGAGATCACCAGCACGGCGACGAAGAAGATGACTTGGTCCGCGAAGTCCGGGGTCCCAATCGGGATGTTCGAGCTTGGGCCGAGTAAGATCCAGACCGGGTTCGCCTTGGCGAACCAAGAGGTCATCACGGAGCGCGCCGCGAATACGCCGAAGAAGGTCTGGTACGCCCAAATCCCGATCGGCAAGGCGAGCAGCCACCCGAGCCAGATCAGATAGACGGCCATGACCACCTCATGGGCCTTGCCCGCCCAGACCGACAAGAGCAAGGCCAGCGAACAGCCAAGGACGGTCACGCCCAAACTGATGAGGAAGGTGCCGGTCAACTGGACCGGGTCGATGCCTCCCATCAGGGTCAAGAGGGCCATCACGGGCAGACCGCAGAAGATGAGGCCGATCATTGGCGCGAGCCGCGAGGCCAACTTGCCCAGGACGATCTCCGAATCAGTCAGGTCGGTCATCAGCAGGTGCATGAGCGTGCCACGGGCCCGATCAAGGCATATCGCGCCGGCGGTCGCCCCGGGGGCCGTCACCATCACGATCGCGAGTTGTACGCAGGCGAAAGTGTAAAATAGGGTCTGGCCCATCTCCGCCATCACCCGATTGATGGGCCGATAACGCACCGAATCCGCAGCCGAGTTCCAGGCCAGCCACAACGCGATCAGGATGACCGCCAAGAAGCCTGAACGCAGGGCGTAAACCTGCGGGCGTCGCGATGTGAGGAGCCACTCGAACGCGAAGACGGGCCCCAGCCCCCAACCGCGTGCCTTCATCTCAGGTCGTCTCCATTTGGGCGAGTTGGGCCAGTGCCGGTTCCTGGTCGATCTCGTGGTCGAGGAAGACCTTCGCCGCTGGCAAGACCGTGGAACGACGCCCGTGGAGAGGGCCTTCCACACGTCCTAGACACCGGTTAAACGTGAGAAGGGTCGCGATGATCAAAAGGGCTGAGACGACCGAATACGCAATCGCCCAGAACCAGGCGCCGAAGAGTATCGGGCCATCCAGGCTGATCGTCCGGCCTTCCGTGAGCCAGAAGGTGATGTTCCCCGCCCCGAAAAAGGGACTGGCCATGCCCAACCATTCAAATGTCTGGTGATGGAAAAGAAGCAACATCAGGAAGAGCCAGCCGACGGTCATCATGACGTGGGCCGACACGGTGAGGGCGACCGCTCGCCCGAGCTTGGGGACCCAGGTCGCCAGGGCGACGCCCAAACTGACGATCGCCGTGCCCTGCGCCAAGACCAGGACGGCCTGTCCCCAGAGACCCAACCAGAAGAGAACGGCGCCGGTGGCGCCCCTCGACGTGGCGATGACGGACGGGAAGACGGCGATCGTCGGCAAGAGCGCCATCAAGGGGACCATGCGGGCCGCGCCCAGCAGCTTTCCCACGACGATCCGGCGTGTGCTCAAGGGTGTCGTGAGGAGCACGTCGAGACTGCCGCGCGTGCGTTCCTCGGCCAAGGAGGTCGCCGCGGAGACACTCAGCATGAGGAGTCCCACCGAGACCTGAAGGCCGTTCACCCAGGCCGCGACGCCTCCTGGACTGATCATCGCCAGCACCGTGAAGACGGCGGCCCCCACGAGATAGATCGCCCAAAGGAACGCCGTCCAGCGCGACGGCCGGTTCCTGTGCCACTCGCGCCAAAGGACCGGGTCCCAGTCGAGGCTCGGACCGGGCAAGCGACTTAACGGCGATCCCAGACGACGACGCATCCACAACGGCCACCGGGTCCGTCTTTCCCCGCGGCTGAAATCGCGGAGGGCCACCGGCCGCATCCTCCAAACGCAAAGTGCGGCCAGCGCGCCCGAGAGGGCGAGCGTGACAAACAGGAAAGCGACATCATCCGCAAGGCTCACGGAGCCTGGCCGGCTGTAGGGTCCGTACGCGAGTCGATAGGGGTCGCACGCTTCGAGCTGGTCCAGGGGCCAAGAGGCCCAGCCCGGCACGTAGGCCCGCGCTTGATGGGCCATCGGTGAGGCGAGCAACCAGACCATCCAAACCGAGTAAGTCGCCAGCAGGACTTCATGGGTCTTCTTGCCCCAAACCGAGAACGCGAAGGCCAAGGCGCAACCCAGGAACGCCAGGCCGAGCGTGATCAAGAAGGCGCCCGTCAGCGCGATCGGGTCGATGCCCCCCAACAAGGTCCCCACGGCCATCACCGGCAAGGTGCAGCCGACAAGCATCAACGTCGGCGCCAGGCGCGCCGCGAGTTTCCCCAAGACGATCTCGGTGTCGGAAAGGTCGGTCATCAAGACGTGCTGAAGCGTGCCTCGCGCCTTGTCCAGGCAGATCGCGCCGGCGGTCGCCGCGGGGGCCGCGAGCATGATAAGGGCCAACTGGACCCCGACGATCCCCATGAAGAGGGCCTCGCCGGCCGCCGCCTGGGCCTTGAGTGTCGGCCCCGTCATCCGGTGCGAGCGGGCCTGGTAAACCACTCCCATCGCGATGAGCAAACCCAACACGAAGAGCGAGCGCAAGGCGTAATTCCGCCAGCGCCGGCTCGAAATCAGCCACTCGAACGCGAAGACGGGGCCAAGTCCGATTCGTGCCGCCATGTCGCGCCTCCGAACCAACGTCTCCGAAGGAAATCGGACATATCCTAGCCTAGGGAAGGGGCCCTGGCGAGGGGTCGCCGGTCGGCACCGGAGGACCCGGGCCCCACGGATGAGAATCAAGACAAAATCAATTGATACAAATATATCTTTAATCATTATAAATTCATTAACTAATTATATTACATTTAATAGACAAATCTATCGAATAATCACGCGTTTTCGATTCTGATCAAGTCGGCTTAGGACGCCTCGCCTTCCTCGGCCCGGTCTTCGGCGTTGGACATAGTTTTCGATACTCCGCGATCGTGGTCTCCGCGACTTCCAGGAGCCTCTCAACGAGTTCGTGGACGGTCGTGCCGGGGTTGCGGTCGATCGGCCTGGGCGTGTCTTGCCACTGCGACCTTTGGACGTGCTTCGCGTTTTCGATCGCGATCGGGACGTTCGGGGCGAGTTTCTCGAAGCAGTCTTCGCTCTTGTTGTAGTGCGGCAGGTACTTGGTCAGGAAAGGCCGGAGCGCGGCGTATCCTGGAAAACTCCGGCCGATTCGCTCGAAGTGCAAGAGCAACCAGTACTCGAAGCAGGGATTGGACCAGGCGAGACGGAACCCCAGAGCGGTCGCGCGCGAGGACCCCTGTTCCCAGGATGTACGATCGCCGGGACCCTCCGTGTCGACCACGCACCAGACCTCGTCGAACGGGGTGAGACCCACGCTCGGACCCGCCGCTTCCTCGCGCTCCTCCTTCAGCGTTTTCGCCGCGTCCACCACGCCCAGGACCTCGGCGCCCTGCCCGACGATGCGGACCTCAACGGTATGGAGACGAATGCTCCTGCACAGCGCCTTCAGGTATTGCGGCTCCGTTTTCCGCCCTTCGCAGACGACCAGGATGCACGCTCGCGGCGAGCGCGTCGCCTTCCCTCGTCCTAACTCCGCCTCGTTTCTTAAGCGCGATCGTCCACCCATGAAACATGGCCCAAAAGAGATCGCCGGTCTTGGTCAAGCGAATCGCGCGGCGGCGCGCGGGCTCATCCCTCCGGGGCGATGAGTTCAGCCTCTTCACTCCGCTTCGATGTTTGGGGGAACTCGAACTCTCCGAGCACCGGCACGCCGCCATATCTCCCGGCCAGATAGCCCTTCTGAAACGGTCCACCGACCCTCAGTTTGAAGTCCTCCAGTGAATAGAGGTCGGTTTGACCGGCACTTTCTTTTTCGGTGAGCCAGACCTGATCGCGGCGGAACAGAGTCGGGTCCAAGAGGCTCGTGTCGTGCGTCGTGAAAACAAGCTGGGCGTTCCCCGGGTTTGTTTTCGGGTCATGGAACAGTTGAACGATCGCACGGGTGATGTAAGCATGAAGGCTCGTATCCAGTTCGTCCATGACCAAGACGGCCCCCTTCCGAAGAACGTCGTAGATGGGTCCAAGGAGTTCCAGCAGCCGCTGGGTGCCGTCCGACTCCAAGCTCAGGTCCCAGTTGATGTCCTCGTTGGTCCCCGGCAAGCGGCGAGCGGTACGGACCTCCACCTTGAACTCGTTGTGGAAGTCGTCCGCCAAGTACTTCCTCATTTCCTCCGGGATGTCGCTTGTGAAATCCAGATAGACCTTAAGTCCTTTCCTCTCTCGGGCCACCAAGCGGTCGATTCCGGTATCCGCCGCCCTCAGGACCTTGGCGACCCATTCGCGAAATCGACCGTTGTTAAGGAGTTGCTCCTTGGTGTATCTCATGAAGCGGGTCTGGCCATGAACGACTTTGAGGTCGGTTCGGAACCAATCGTGCACCGGCTTGATCTGGGCGTGGTTCCATTGGGCCGCGACCGACAGGAATAGGGCGTTGTCCCGCGTGCGCTCGGCCAGTTGCGCCTTGTCGCCTCGGAAGTGGGTCCGGCTCCAAACCCAAGCGGACTTGCCGTCCTCGCCGACGGTCCGGTGGTCACCAAGGAAACTGCCGCGGGCATGCTCTGGCTGCAGAAGAACTTCCTGATCTGACCGGCCACGATGACTGAAGGAACGACAACGCAGGGCAGGGGCGGTCAACCGCCCCTGCTGGAACTGTCGCATGTCTCCAAGCATTTC
>CALLYK010000306.1 GCA_937858365.1 uncultured Isosphaeraceae bacterium
CCCGGGCGACGTCGACGCACAGCTTGAGCTTGGCCGCCTGCGTCGCCACCGCGATGTCGTTCCCGTGGACGGTCGAGCTGAAGCCGCACTGCGGCGAGATCGCCATCTGCTCGACCGGCATGAACTTCGACGCGAGGTCGATGCGGTGCTTCAGCTCGTCCTTCGTCTCCATCCGGTCGAGCTTGGTGCTGACGAGCCCGAGCACGACGGTCTTGCCCTTCGGGACGTGGCGGAGCGGCGCGAAGTCGCCCGAGCGCGCGTCGTCGTACTCGAGGAAGTAGCCGTCGACCTCGAGCTCGTTGAACAGCACCTCGGCGACCGGCTCGTAGCCGCCCTCGGCGGCCCACGCGCTGCGAAAATTGCCGCGGCAGAGGTGGATGGCGATCACCATCCCCGCCGGCCGGTCGGCGATCGCGCGGTTGATGAAGCGGGCGTACTCGCGCGGCAGCGCATCGGGATCGAGGCCGCGTTGCCGCGCCCCCTCGCGCATGTTGCGGTCGCAGAGGTACGCGAGGTTCGTGTCGTCGAGTTGGACGTAGCGGCAGCCGGCGCGACCGAGCGCCGCGAGCTCGGCGCGGTACGCGGCGGCGACGTCCTCGAAGAACACGTCGAGATCGGGGTAGGCGTCCTTGCTGATGCCTTCGCGCGCGCCGCGGAAGTGCAGCATCGTCGGCGACGGGATCGTCACCTTCGGCGTGCGCGTGGCGACGCTCTTCAGGAACTCGAAGTCGGCGCGCTGGATCGGCACGGCGTGACGCACCTTGTCGGCGATCTGCATCACCGGCGGCGCGAAATCGACGTTGCCGGCCGCGCTGTGGAAGCTCACGTTGATGCCGCCCTTCGTGGTGACGCCCAACAAGGACATCGCCACGGAATCGGGCTTTCTCGGCTCGGCCTACGATCCGTTCGTGGCCGGCAATCCGAACGTGCCGATGACCGTTTGCAGGAATGCGACCTTCTTGCGGTTGCTTTCAACGAGCCTTATGTGCCCATCCCGGCGCTCTTTGAGGAAGATTCCGAGAACGAGACCGGGGAATCCCCCACCGGAGCCGAGGTCGGCGATGTCTGTCGCGTCATGGACCAGCGGCCAGAGCTGTGCGCTATCCAGTACATGGCGGCGCCACGACCCGTCCTGCGTCGACGGCGCTATGAGATTGATCCGGGTGTTCCATTTGTTGAGGAGCCGATCAAGCTCCACCAGTGAATCAAATGTTTCACGTGAAACGTCTCGCCCCATCGTTGGGGTCGATGCCGTCAGGAAAGCGACGTTGCTTCCGAGCCCCTCGGCGCAAGTGCCTGAATGAAAACTTGTTGCGACACAAAAACGGGTTTGTTCTCTTTCTTTCCCCGCCGCGGCCGAAAAGGTGTCCCGATCTTCATTTCGATAATTATGACATTTGTGTATTTGTATGATTTGATTGGGACCATGCATGGGACCGGCGATCGGGCAAATGACGAAAGGGGCCGGGCGACCAATCGTTCGACTCAGGCGGTCGTCTTCGATGGCTGCGTTTCTTTCGTCATGGTCTTTTTGGTCGATGAACTTGATCGGTCCTCCGTCCTATCGTGGTTCACGATTGGTTTGGGTACGACCAAAAGGGCCCAGCGGATCGGCGCGTTCTTCGGGTGTCTTCCGGGGCCCTGGAGGGGGCAGCGTCTGTGGGCCTAAGGAACGATGAGTTCCGGGTGTTTTTCTCAGCTCCTTCGGGGCTGCGGGATGGCGCGACGACCGCCATTTCGTCCCAGGGCTTTCTCCCTGGCTTTGAACGGTCGCCCCTCGGGGTTGCGGGATCGCGGGGCAACCGCGTTTGGGTGTTCCAGGGATCTCACCTCCCCTTGTCAGTCCCTGGGCGGGGCGTCAAGATTGGGACCAGGACTGATGCATAGGCCTGGGGATGGCCCCAGGTCGCTCGGTCCAACCGACCGTCCCGAGGCCCTTTCCGATGGATTCGCACGCACGGACGTCCCTCCTCGTCTTGGCCGCCCTCGTCGCCCTGGCCTGCGCGGCCCCCTCCAAGGCCGACGCCCAAGTGATTTACACCCAGGCGCCCACCGTTTATCGACCCGTCACCGTTTACCAACCTCAAACCGTTTATCGGCCTGTCACTGTTTATCAGCCCGCCGTTGTTTATCAACCCGCTCCCGTCCAGGCCGTTTATGTTCCGGCCACCGCCGTATACCCAACGCCCGTCGTCTATTCGGCGCCGGTGAAGGTCAAGCGGAATAGGCTCGTCTATCCCAGCACCGTCTATCCCAGCACCGTCTATTGGGGCCGTTGACTCTCCCTTCGAGGACCCAGCCGTGTTGTCACTGCCGGAGCGGAGGTCCTCGTCCTCGTCTGCTCGGGCGACTCGTTTGCCCGAGTTGCTCGCGCCGGCCGGCGACCGCCTCTGCGCGATCGCGGCCGTTGAGAATGGGGCCGACGCCGTTTACTTCGGCCTTCAGACCCACAACGCCCGCGCCCGGGCAGCAAACTTCAGCCTTGATGAACTGCCCGACTTGATGGCCCTGCTTCATGGTCGCGGCGTTCGCGGTTATGTCACTCTCAACACGCTTGTTTTTCCAGGCGAGCTGACCGGCATTGAGAAGATCGTCCGCCGCGTGGTTGAGGCGGGTGTGGACGCGGCGATCGTCCAGGACCTGGGCCTGGCCCGGCTCATCCGCGCGATGACCCCCGACCTGGAGATCCACGCGTCCACGCAGATGTCGATCACGTCGGCCGAGGGCGTGCGACTCGCCCAAGAACTCGGCTGCTCGCGCGTCATCTTGGCCCGCGAGCTTTCCTTGAAGGAAGTCGCCCGCGTGCGCGACGCTTGCGCACTGCCGCTGGAGGTCTTCGTTCACGGGGCCCTTTGCGTGGCCTACTCCGGACAGTGCCTCACGAGCGAGGCGCTCGGTGGCCGTTCGGCCAATCGCGGCGAGTGCGCCCAGGCTTGCCGGATGCCTTACGAGATCGTTTGCGACGG